>JAFGFX010000190.1 GCA_016930855.1 Sedimentisphaerales bacterium
AGCGAACGACTTGGTTTAACGCAGCAAACGAAGGGAGCGTCGATACCCCCACCATGATCGCGGCGATCTACCCGTACGGTAGTACCGGAGAGGGCGGGATTCGAACCCGCGGTACGGAAACCGCACACTGGTTTTCGAAACCAGCTCCTTCAGCCACTCGGACACCTCTCCCACGGCGCCGGCCCGCCCGGCGGCGGACGCGGCACAAACGCAGGTATGTCTATAATCCAACCGGTCCGGATCGTCAAAACAAAACCGGATATTCGTCCGTGCCAAACGTGGACCGCCAGCTATGGTCGTGTAGGCCGCCGGTCAGGTTATATTTCCGTAAACTGATTGTAGATAAAGGATTATAAGGCCGATCCCGGGGGGAAGTCGAATGAGGCCGGCTAGCGGCCTTCGGCCAGTTCCTGGTAGAGTTGCAGGTACCGGCTTGCCAGTTGGTCCCAGGTATAGGTCTCGACCCGCCGGCGGCCGAGTTCGCTGAGTTTGGCCCGCAGGGGGGCGTCCTGGTGGAGTTTGACCATGGCGGTGGCGAGTGCCTCGCTGGAGGTCGGATCGGCCAGCAGGGCGGCCTGGCCGGCGACCTCGGCTGTGGCGGTGGCGTCGGCGGTGATCACCGGCGTGCCCACGTTCATCGCCTCCAGGATGGGGATGCCGAATCCCTCGTACAGGGACGGGTAGACCAGAAAATCCGCCGCGGCCAGCAGGATGTCCAGTTCCGGATCGCTGACGAAACCGGTGAAGAGCACCTTCCCGGCCAGTTGCGCCCGGGCCACGGCCGCGTCGCAGCGGGCCTTCATCTTCTCCTGGTAGGGGGCACCGGCGACCTTGCCGGTGATGACCAGGCGGCCGGGATATCCTACTTGCTGTTGAAATATGCCGAACGCCTCAATCAGGCGGGGGACGTTCTTGCGTTCGTGGATGCCGCCCACGTTCAGGATGAAGGGCCCGGTCAGGCCCAGCCGCTCGGCTAGCGCGGTTTTTTGCCGGTCGGTCGTTGAAGCAGGCCGGCGGAATCCGTTGGGGATCACCCGGATGCGGTCGGGATCGGTCCCGGTCTTGGCGGCGATGTCGCGGCGGGAGAACTCGGAGATGGTGGTGATCACGTCGTTGAGCCGGCAGGCCCGCCGCAGGGCCGGCTTGTAGATGAACCGGTGGCGGAACCAGCCCATCGCCTCCCGGAAGGTGAAGGGGATCACGTCGTGGATGGTCAGGATGGTCTTGGCCTTCTTGCGGAAGGGAAAGCTCCAGTTGTAAGGGAAGTGGATCACCGGGGCGTTTTCGGCCGCGGCGATATTCTGGATGGTGACGGAATCGTGGTAGGCGTTCTTGGGTCCGATGGCGTGGGTTTCTACGGGCAGCGGCTGGTGCCTGACGTTGGGAATGTCTTTAAAAAGGTTCTTCACCTCGTCGAGGCGGCTCTGCTTGGAAAGCAGGATGAAGGTGTGGCCCTGGGGGGCGATCTGGGAGATGATCTGCATGACCACCTGCTCGACGCCGCCGACCACGCCGTCGTATTTGCGAAAGTCCATGACGATGTTCATGGGGAAAATCCTAAATCCTAACCTCTAAATCCTAAACAAATCCAAATATCGAATTTCGAAATTCTCCAAACGAAGACATAGTGGCCGCACCCGCGACAGGCTGATCCGGTCAGAAGGAATCCAGCAGGTCCTCCAGGCGGGCCACGGCCAGGCAGACGGATTCGTCGGCGGCGCCGTAGTAGATGAAAATCCGGTCGTCCCGGACGACCAGGCCGTTGGAGAAGACCACGTTGCCGAAGAAGCCGTTCGTCTCGTAGGGCCGGTCGGCCACCAGCAGGGGCGCGGCGGCCCGCCGGACGATCCGGGACGGGTCGTCCCCGTCCAGCAGCAGGCAAAAAAGCGAATAGCGGCTCTCGTCGCCTTTACCGTGATAGATGACCAGCCAGCCCTGGTCGGTCTTGATCGGGGGGGCGCCGCCGCCAATTTTGAGGGATTCGTAGGGATTCTCCCGCGGCCGCAGGAGGCATTGATGGTTGCCCCAATGGAGCAGGTCGGGCGATTCGGCGTACCAGATGGAGGCCCTGCCGAAGCCGGAGTTGTTGGGCCGGTGCAGGGCGATGTACTTGCCGTTGACCTTCTCCGGGAAGAGGGCGACGTCCTTGTTCTCCGGGCAGAAGATCAGGCCCTTCTTCTCGACGCTGACAAAGTCGTCGGTGACGGCGAGCATGGTGGCCCAGGAGTCGCCCGACACGGCGGTGTAGTTAATGTAGTAGCGGCCGTCGATGGCGGTCACGCGGGCGTCCTCCACGCCGTAGATCTCCTGCTCGCCGGTGGGATAGATGAAGGGCTTGTCCTCGACGTCAAAATGGATGCCGTCGCGGCTGCGGGCCAGGCGGATATGACTGGCGGTGGACAGGTAGTTGCGGCCCTTATACACCACGCCGCGGGTATCCTTCAGGCTGACGTCCGGATTGTCACGCGAGAACTCCAGGATGTCGGGGTAGCCGTCGCCGTCCTGGCAGCGATAGGTGGGTACGCGGATGCGGCCCGGCTGCTCGACGCAGCCCTCCGCGGTCCGTAGCAGCAGCAGGATCTCGCCGCCGAAGGCGACCGCGCCCGGATTGAAGGCGCCCAGGACGCGATAGCCGTCCCGCGACGGGCTGACATCGGCGGGCCGGATGATGGGATTTTCCGGATGTTTTTCGATCAAGGCCGTTCTCCTTGCCGGTTGGCGGCCGATACGGCCGCGGCCGCTTTCGCGTCATTATGGTATAGCCTTTGGCGTTGGACCGGAAGGATATTTGACCACTGGACTGCGGCCGCTGGCGGGAGCAACTGGCGGGACAGTGTCGGGCACAGGATATAGTTAATCGTAAGGCATTATAAAATAAGCAATTATATTGCTGGGTGGTCTCGGCCCCGCCCAGCCGCTTGCCCGGATCGGCGATCGGGAAGGCGCGGTGTCGGTTTGACCCGGCGACCTCCATTCGCTACAATACTTGTTTTGGATTTCATAACTTCTAACATAATGAGCGACAGAGGCATTTAACCGCCCGGGTTGGCCCTAGGGCCTTCATTGTGTTAGACGCCCTATGAGGATGATGCGGTGGTAACGCTGTTCGGCTACGACGAGATCTTCCTGCGGCACCTTACCGGCCGGCACCCGGAGCGTCCGGTGCGGCTGAGCCACATCATCGAGTCGCTCAAAAAAAACGGCCTGTGGGACCGGCTGGCGCCCGTCGAGCGGCGGGTCGAGCCGGACGAATGGATCGGTCTGATCCATTCGTCCGAGTATATCCAGCGTCTGCAGGAGGCCTGCCGCCAGGGGCTGCCCTTTATCGATTGTCCGGATTCGGCGATTTGCCCGCAATCGCATGAAGTGGCCCGCCAGGCGGTCAGTCTGACCCTGGCGGCCTGCGACGAGATCGTCGGCGGCCGGGCCGATAACGGATTCCTCGCCCTGCGGCCGCCCGGTCACCATGCCGAGCAGGATCGCTCCATGGGATTCTGTTTGTTCAACAACATCGCCGTGGCCGCCCGCTACCTGCAGAAGCGGCACGGCCTGGGGAGGATCCTGATCCTGGACTGGGATGTCCACCACGGCAACGGCACCCAGCACACCTTCGAGCGGGACAACACGGTGTTCTACGCCAGCCTGCATCAGCATCCGGCGACCCTGTACCCCGGGACCGGCTGGCCCAACGAGGTCGGCAAGGGACCAGGCCGCGGATTCACGCTGAATCTGCCCCTGGAGCCCGGCGCGACGGATGAGCAGTTCCTGGAGTTTTTCCGGATCAACTTCCTGCCGGCCGCCCGGGATTTCCGGCCGGATTTCGTGCTGGTTTCGGCCGGATTCGACGGCCATCACCGCGATCCGCTGGCCCAGTTGAACCTGACCGAGGCGGGATTCGAGACCATCAGCCGCGAGACCATGGCCTTCGCCCGGGAGTATTGCGGCGGACGGGTGCTTTCCCTGTTGGAAGGCGGCTATGAATTGGAGGCCCTAAGCAATTCGGTCGATAAGCACCTACGAGCCTACCTGGACTCGGCAGGCTAGATGGGGATCACCGGACGGCATAAAACGCCCTGCCAGTATGGATAGGGGGTGTTTTTGCCGGCGGGATTGGTCCGATAGACATGAAGGTTCTATTTTGGGAGGAACTCAAATGAAGCGAAGATACGGTATCTCGATGGTGCTGCTGCTGGCGGGTCTGCTGCTGGTGTGCTGGGGCTGTGAGCAGCCGAAGCCGGAACCGGCCCCCGTCGACTCCGATCAGACGGAGTTGCTGTCGGACGAACTCGACATGACGGCGGTGGAACCGGAGGTCAAAAAGACCACGGTGCCCCAGCCGACGCCGCAGCAGCGGCTCAATCAGCTCCGCGAAAAGGTCCAGCAGGAGCGCACCAGCCGCCGGGACGACGCCGGTTTGCTGGTGGCCAATGAGGCCCTGCATGATTTCGGCGAGGTGGAACCCCAGAAGAAATTGCAGGCCTCCTTCGAGTTGACCAACACCGGCACGCAGGACCTGACCATCAAGGATGTGCAATCCTCCTGTTCCTGCCTGGCCACGAACCTGGACAACAAGGTCCTCAAGCCCGGCCAGTCGGTGCCCATGGCGGTGACGTTCACCACGCCGGACCGGGCGGGCAGGGTGGTCAAAAACGTCCGGATCAGCACGGAAGTGCCCGCCAAGCCGGAGGTGCTGGTTCTGCAGGTGGCCGCGCGGGTCAAGCAGTATATCCAGGTCGAGCCGGAGCGCCTGGAGTTCCGCCTGCGCGGCGGGCCGGACGGTGATGTGAGCCTGACCGTCAGCAGCACCGACAACCAGCCGTTCCAGGTGACGAATTATCGCTCCAGCAGCAGCGTCATTCAACTGGACCTGGACCGGCAGGCCTCCCAGACGGTGCACAAGATCCCCGTCCGCGTCGACCGGGAGAAGCTGGAGAAATCGCCGCAGGGCGGGGTGCTCACGCTGGACCTGTCGCATCCGACCTCGAAGACGATCTCGCTGCCCTACCGGGTGCTGCTGCCCTATTCGGCCCATCCGACGGTGCGGCGGTTCGCGGCGATCCAGCCGGGCCAGTCCGCCACGGCGAATCTGGACATCATCTCCAATTACGAGGAGCCCTTCGAACTGGGCGAGGTCAGCAGCGAAAAGGGCTACGTCAAGGTGACCCAGACCGACAAGCTGCCCAACGGCTACCAGTTGCACCTGGAGATGAAGGTCCCGCCGAACAGTACCCAGCGGATGCCGAGCGATTATCTGAATGTCAAGATCAAGGACGATCCGGCCGGCACCCTGCGGGTGCTGTGTTATACCATGACGCGGTAGGGCGATGTTGCCCGAGGCCTGCCGAGTAGAGCCGGATCAGCCAATATTCCGGGGAGCGGACCGATGCGAAGTTTTACAAACAGGCGGAGTGCATGTCTTCTGGGCGGGTTGCTGTTCCTGGCCGCCGGATTTTCCGGATGCCCGCAGCCGCCGGCCGTCCCGGCCGATGGTGGATCCGGCAGCATGGACGGGCCGCCGGTCTCGTCGGGGCCGGGCGCGTCCGGTCCGACGTCAACAGCGTCGGCCGACGCCGGTCTGCTCGTCGCCGATCGCGACCGGCATGATTTCGGCCCCGTCGAGGGTGACAAGACGTTATCCACCTCCTTCGCCCTGAAAAACGAGTCCGACCATCCCCTGCGGATCAAGAATGTCGAGTCGTCCTGCGGCTGCCTGGTGCCGAAACTGGCGACCTATAGCCTGGAGCCGCACCAGTCCGTGCCATTGTCGGTCAGTTTTACCAGTCCGACTACCCCCGGCCGGACGACCAAGACGATTTGGGTCTATCCCGAACCGCCCGCCCGGCCGGCAATCCTGGTCTTGCAGGTGACCTGCGAGGTCAAGGCCTATGTGGTCTTCCGGCCCGAGGAGCTGCAATTGACGTTTCAGGCCGAGGCGCCCGTACCGGACCTGACGGTCTACAGCGAGGACGAGCAGCCCTTTCGGATCACCGGCTACCGGGTCACGAACCAGACGTTGGAACTGGAATGGGACCGCCAAACCCAGGCCAATCGCCATGTTCTCCGGGTCAAACCCGACCGGCCGCGCCTGCGGGAACATCCCGAGGACGGTTTTTTAAGCCTGGAACTGACCCATCCGAAGCGCCGCGAGCTGATCGTGCCCATCCGGGTGATCCCGCCGTACGCGACCTACCCGTCCATCCGCCGCTTCGACGAGCTGGGGCCGGGCCAAAGCAAGATCGAAACCATCACCATCGTGAGCAATTACCAGGTCCCGTTCACCCTGGGCCAGATCCGCAGCGAACAGGGCCATGTCGAGGTGACCAAGACGAGCCCCATTCCCGGCGGCTACAAGCTGGAGGTGCGGATGACGGTGCCGGCGGACCTGCAGGACACACAGATCAAGGATTTTCTGCAGGTGGCCTCGGTCGAGGAACCCGATTATAAGATTCGCATCCTGTGTTACGCCGCCTGGCGCTGAACCCACGCCCGGCCACCGCCGACAGAGGGGGATGGCCGCGGCAGGTACCGTTTCGAAAGGAGACGCGTTTTCGTGTTGAGATCCGGGAGAATTCCATCGACGTTGAGACTGCCAGCCAGCCCGGCGGGGATACGCGCGGTTCTGGCGATACTGGCGGTTGGATGGCTGGGGATCGTCGGCGGCTGCCAAAAGGACGGCTCCTCCCCGGCCGCCGGTCAGGACGGCGCCGGGCCGCTGATTTCCGATACCGGCTACGTCCTGATGCTGACCGGCAATTGGATCGGCCAGTTGGAGCCCTGCGGCTGCAGCGCGCGGCAGTTGGGCGGCATCGACCGGCGCAGCCACGTCCTGCGGGCGGTCGATGCCCGGGCCCGCCTGCTGCTCGACAACGGGCCGCTGATCGAACGGGACGACCGCCAGAATCAGCTCAAACTGGAGGCCTTTCTGTCCAGCATGCGGCTGCTGGGCTACGACGGTGTTACCCTGACCGGCCGGGAGCTGGAGCTGGTCGGCAAGGAGCTGGCCCTGGCGGGCGAATCCCGCCCGCGGATTATCGCCACCAATCTGTCCGAGCTTGGCCGGCAGGCGTACCAGGCGGTCCGCTATCTGGAAAGGACGCTCCAGCGGGGCCAGGGGAAACTGGATTGCCTGGTCATGGCCGTTTCCGACCCGGTTCGACCGGGCCTGGATTCGCCCGAATCCGGCCCGCAGTGGCTCGATCCGGTCTCGGCGGTGATCCAGGTCCTGCTGGATAAGAAGATCGCCCCGGTCCAGCCCAGCACGGATCGGCTGATTATCCTACTGGTTTCCGATGCCAACGAAGAACGCGCGGAAAAGCTCGGCCAGATCCGGGCCCTGGACCTGATCGTCAAGGTGGGATACGCCGATGAGCCCGACTTGGCCCGGCCGGCCGGTCGCTACCCGGCCGTGGTCACCTCCGGCCGGCTGGGTAAGTACGTTTGCGGCTTTCAGTTGCCCGTTGACCAGCCGGCCCAAATGGATGCGGCCCGGTTTTTTTCCATTCCCATCGAAGAGAACTACCCCCGGGACCCGAAGATCGTGCGGATTATCGACAACTACCAATTGCAGCTTCAGGTCGAGGACCTCGTCCGGGACGAAGATATACTGCCGCGGATGGCCCTGCCGGAGGGCCTGTCCTTCGTCGGCAACGACACCTGCCGCTCCTGCCATTCCTCGATCCACCAGAACTGGAGCGGATTCGCCCACGCCCACGCCATGGAGACCCTCCAGCGGGTGAACCGCCAGTTCGATCCGGAGTGCGTCAATTGTCATGCGGTGGGTCTGAAATACCTAAGCGGCTACCGCAGCCTCCAGACCACGCCCGAGATGGCCGGGGTGGGCTGCGAGAGCTGCCACGGACCGGGTAGTAAACATATCGAGGATCGCGGCGCACCGTTCCAGATGATCTTTACCGCCTGCGAGGACTGCCACAATCACGAGACCAGCCCTGTTTTTGAGGCCCAGCGGGAGGAATACTTTAAAAAGATCAGCCATTGGACCGAACCGCGGCGGTACTGGAAGTGACCTGGCCAGAGGGCAGCACCTCTTGTCGATAAGTTGTTTATTTACAATATCGTATAAACAAATACGCCACGGGTAGCCTTACGGTGGTCCCCTTTTGACAATAAGGATTCCACCAGGGAGAAATGGCCGGTAATGCCTGCGCCGGGGGGAAGAGGGCCCTTTAATGCCGTAAAGCGTTTTATTGCAAGACTTTATAATTAATCCGCCGTCAGCGGCGGCGGCACTTCCTATTATCTGATCCCTGCGTCCGATAACACTCGATCTGGGCACGAATCCCGTCCGGCCGAACGGCCCTATCAGTAGGGAAAAAGCGGTTTCGTCCGACGGACCGATCGATCGTTCACTTTGAGGGGAAATCTTCCCCGAGCCCTTGAAAAACAACATGTTACAGTTACAGACCCTGTACGGATTTTGACGATACGGTAAGGAAGGATAATTATAGCGGCGAAAAAAATGACCGTCCTGGGGCGGGCCAAGGGAACTGCCCGCCGAGTGGACGGTCTAATTCGTTGTCCGGCCGTTTCCCCGGCCGGCCCGGTGACTGGTAGCTGGTGAAGCGCGCGGACTTACGGGTCGGGTCCGGCCTCGGAGATGTCGCGTATCCGATGGATCCGGGAGAGGCCGGGGTATACATAACTGAGGCCGGGGTATTCATAACTACTGTTGACAAAATAAGCGACAGAGATACTTGACGGTCCGGCTGGGGCCGTTTGTCTTCGTTTTGTCAGGGCGTCCTTGGCCTGTCGGCCCCAGGGTGACGAGGACCTTGGCGGCGGCAAAAGGATGGATGGAAACGTTCGCCGGCCGGCGGCGCTTATCACGGGAAATTCGATTGTGACAAAGTGGATTTGGTATGGCAACGCGGCGATCGCAGGGATTGCCGTTCTGATACTGCTGGCCGGCTGGGCGCGGCTCTCGAACCGCGATACCGCCCGGGCGGCCGGCCTGGATTTCTCGACGGACGACCGGTCGACATCGGGCGCCGCGTCGGCAGGGGATTCCAGCGAGGCGGCGGATTCCGCCCTGGTCGCCTCGGTGAAGTTGTTTTCCAAGCGGTGGGAGCCGCCGCGCGGATCGGTTTTGGTTCAGATCGCCCCGGCCCAACTCCTCAAAACAAACAAGCCCCGCTGGCGAGTCGGCACGGGCCCGTGGCAGGAAGCCGGCGCCGTGGCGGACAAGCTGCTGACGGGCAACCATACCGTCGAGTTCGAGCCGGTCGAGGGCTGGATCAAGCCGGCCAATCAGACGGTGGAGATCAAGAACAAGCAGGTCGCCGAGATCACCGGGACGTATACGCTGCCCCCCCCGATGGGATCGCTGCAGGTGCATATCTCGCCGGAGTCCGAGGTCAAGGCGAAGGCCAAGTGGCGGGTGGATAATCAGCCCTGGCAGGATACCGCCGCGGTGGTGGCGGATCTGGCGGTCGGGCCGCATACGGTGACATTCAGTCCGATTCCCGGCTGGAACCATCCGGCGCCGATCCCGGTGACCATCGAGGAGGACCAGACGACGCGGGCCCGCGGCCGCTACCGGGCTCAGCCCAAGGGCTCGCTTCGGGTGGTAATCGATCCGAACCAGCTTGCCGGCCAGGACCTCTGGCGGCTCAGCGGGCAGAACGGGCAGAGCTGGCAGAAAAGCGGCTCGATCCTTGACGATGTGCTGGCGGGGACCTACGCGGTGGAGTTCAAGGAGCTGGCCGGCTGGAAGAAGCCGGAACCGCCGTCGGTGCCGGTGGACCCCAATCAGACCACTCTCGTCCAGGCCCGCTACGAGCCGCTGCCGGCGGGATCGCTGCGGGTGACGATCCAGCCGGCCGAGGCCCTCGAGGCCCGGGCCCAATGGCGCCTGGACGGCGGGCCCTGGCAGGACAGCGGTTTTATCCTGGACGGCATCCTGACCGGCGAGCATGCGGTGACCGCCAAGCCCGTTTCCGGCTGGAATCTGCCCGAGAACCAAAAGATCACGATTACCGAGGGCCAGCGGATGGATATCGAGCTTGCCTACACCAAGCCGCCGCCGCCGGCGCCCTCGTTCGAACTGAAGGCCACGCTGGTCATGGGCCCCTACGACGGGCAGGCCTGGATCAAGCTGCCCAAGAAGACGCTGCCGGAGATCTATACGTCGGGCGAGTCCATCGAGGGATATCGCCTCCGGCAGATCGGGGACGGATTCGTGGTCGTGATGCGGGAAGGCCACTCGTTCCGGCTGGAGGTTCCCAAGCCGAAGCCGCCCTCCGAGGCCAGGCCGGCCCCGCCGGTCAAAACGCCGACCGACACGAAAACACCCGCCGGCCGTCAGCCGGCTCGGCCCTCACCCTCGGCCGGTCGGGCCGATCCTGCTCGGGATCGCACCCAGCCGCCCTTGCCGCCTCATTTGGAGGAGCGGCAGCGTCTGCTGGAGGAGAGACAGCGGATTCTGGATGAGCAGAAACGCAAAAAGGATTGATGTATGATGCCCGAGTATAACCATCGAGGGGCTTTATTCCAGTTGCAGCCGCCAGGGATCCTGGCTCGCCGCACGAAGGAAGTGGAAGGTGAATTGGGCCCGTTGCGGCCGCCGGTTGGGGCTGCGGCGATAGGTAACCGGCACCGCGGAGGTGGCTTGTCGCTGGTCGTCGGCGAGGGCGATCCGGATGTTGCCGGCGTCCCAGCGGTCCAGGACGAACTGGTCGGCCCCGGCCCCCAGCAGCCGGACGGCGATTTGACGACCGTCCAGCTCGGCCCCGCCGGCCCGCAGGAGGGACTCCAGGCGGGCATAGTCATGCGTGGCCAGGGCCAGGAGGATCTGATCGGTCAGCAGAAGGATATCCTTTTCCGTATCGCTGAGGGTCTCCAGGGGTCGGATGGTCTCGACCGGTTCTGCCGGGGCCGGTCCCGGCCCGGTTGGCTGGCCGGCCGGTTTCTTTGCCGGAGGCGCCGAGCAGGAGCCCAGCAGGACCCCCAGCACGACCAGTAGGGTCAGATATCTATGACATCCAAACCCAATCATCATCATAGCGGAGCGTGGCGGAATATGAACATCCATATGCCGGATAATATCGGGGAATGGGCACTGAAATCAAGCCTGGAATCCTGCCGTCTGGTTCTGGGAACCCTGCGGCGGCTGCCGCGCTGGCGCTGTATCTGCTGCTGCGGTTCGGTGGCCCTGCTGCTGTTGTTGTCGGCGGCATTGTGGCAGACGGCAAATATCCGGGCCGCCGATCCCCAGGATCAGCCGTCCGGGCAGACCGCGCAGAGCTCTCCGAATGACGCCGCCGGCCAGGACCAATCGAAACAGGACGCACAAAACGAGAAGACCGGCGACAAGCCGAAACCTGGCGCGGCCCAGCCGGCGCCAACCTTGGACCAAAACAAGCCAGGGACGCCGCCGGCTACCGGCGCCGCGGCCGCGGCGAAGCCCGCAGCGCCGCCGAGGGTCGAGCCGCTGACCGCGGAAAAGAGACGGATGTTCGATTTGTTTGCCCAGCTATCGCAGGCCAAGCTCAAGGATCCGAATTCGCCGGAGGTCGCGGCCTTGGAAAAGCAGTTGGATGAGGCCATCGCCGCGGTGGAAAAGGTCATCCAGTCCGATCCCAACGTGAAGATGAATGTTTTGCCGGCCGGGCCGCCGGACAAGGGGCCGCAGGCCGCCGAGGCGCCGACGAAGACCGCCGCGGATGCGGTCCCGCCGGAACCGGCCGACTCGGGCGCCGCGGCCGCCAAGACGGTCCCGCCGGATCCGAATCTCGATGCGAAACAGCCGATCCTGCCGGCGACTGGCGGTCATCAGGACGAAGAGCCGCCGCCGCCAGGCTCGGGCGAACCTGCGGATCGGCTCCCGACGCAGCCGGACCTGAATCGCCAGCCGCCCGCGGAGCGCTCCATCCCCGTCCGGGAGGTTCCGCCCCACGAACAAGACCGCAATGAGATTGACCGGTCCCGATCCCAGCCGCCCGCGCAGCGCTCCATCCCCGTCCGGGAGGTTCCGCCTCATGAACAAGACCATAATGAGGCTGACCGCTCCCGATCCCAGGTGTCCTCGGAAACGCCCCCTGCGGCGGCCGAGGCGGCCCCGGCGGAGACGGCGATTCTCCTGGTGGACGCCTCGGACCGGGCCGATCCGAATATCCCGGCGGGCAGTCCCGACGACCTGGTGAGATTGAAAATCGAGGAGAACCTGCTGGATGTGGCCTTCCTGATCGAGACGATCGGCAAGGAGATGGACCTGAATTTCCTCTACGAGTCCACCGAGCCGGTCACCGGCAAGGTGCTGTTTCAGCAGTACGGCGAGATCCGGCGCAAGGACCTGCTGCCGCTGCTGGAATCGATCCTGGGTTTCCAGGGCTTCACCATGATCCGGGAGGGCTCCGTCGTGCGGATCGTCAAGCGCGACGCCAATCTCCTCAAGCGGTTTCAACCGCGGATCGTGATCGATCAGCAGATGCCCGAGGTGGCCCCCGGCGATACGGTGATCGCCCAGATCATCCAGGTCCAGCACGCCTCCGTGGCCGAGGTGCAGCGGTTTATCGTGAATTTCGTGTCCGATCCCAGCGCGGTCAAGGCGATCCCCGGGACGAATTACCTGATCATCACGGAATTCGTCAACCGGCTGGGCCGGATCCTGGAGCTGGTCAAGCTGATCGATCATCCCGGCGTGCCGCGGCGACTGGAGCGGATTCACGTGGAGCATCTGCGGGCCCAGGAGGCCAAGCAGCATCTGGACGTCCTGCTCAAGGCGTTGATCGAGCAGGGGGTCATGACCGATGAGACGGAGGAGGAAGCAATAGAGGAACCGGCCGCCGACGCCCAGCCGAAAACGGCGGCGGAGATCCGGGAAGAGCGGGCCAAGCGGCTGCTCGATGCCCGCCGGGCGGCGTCCGGCTCTCCGGCGGCGGCGTCCCCCTCGACGCCGAAGGGAGCGATGATCTACGTGTACGAGCGGGCCAACGACCTGCTGCTGATCGGCACGGATCAGCAGATCCTCGAGGTGAAAAACCTGCTGGCCCTGCTCGATGTGGAGCCGCCGCGTCCGGATATCTACCTGGAGCCGATCCGGGTGCGCTTTGTGACCGCCGCCAGCGCGGCGGCCAAGGTGCGGGATCTGCTCAATTCCCTCAACCAGATGGAGACGCCCTCGGCCGGCGCCGCGGAAACGCCGGCGGAGGTCAAGACGGACGCCGCCGGCCGCGCCGCGCCGCGCCTGCCGACGGCCCGGCCGCCGGCGGCGACCACCCCGACCGCCGCGGCCGCCGGCCCGGACAGCGGCCCGGCGTTTCATGTGGACGAGCGAACCAACCGCATCCTGCTGGTGGGCAGCCGCCAGCAGATCGCCCAGGTCAAGGAGCTGCTCGCCCTGATTGACGTGGAGGCGGGCCCCGAAATCACGTTGGAGGTCCTGTCGGTCGACTATGTGGAGCCGGATGTCCTGGCCGGACAGATCCAGAGCCTGATTCAGGCCTTGAATGCCAGCGGCGGCGATACGGAGGCCGGCTCGACGCCGACGGACCGGTCGGCGCCTCCCGAGAATGCGCCGGCCCGACAGACGCCGACCCCGCCCAGCCGGTTATCCGCCGCGGCGCGGGCCCGGGCCGACGGCGAAACCCCCATGCTCTATGACAAGCAGGCCGCCGGTCCGGCCCTGTTTGTGGACAAACGCACCCGCCGGCTGTTCGTCGTCGGCTCGGCCGACCAGATCGAACAGGTCAAGGAGTTGAAGGCCCTGCTGGACGTGGTCGCCGGACCGGAGATCCGTCTGGAGGTCCTGACGGTGGAGCACGTGACCGCCGGCGATGTCGCCGTGACGATCGAAAAGTTGATTCGGGCCCTGAACGAATCGGATCGATCAAACGTGGAGCCGTTTGCCCCGGCGACGGCCACGCCCGCTTCGGCGACCGCCCATCCGGCCGGCGCCGCGGTGCCGACGCCGACGGGACGGGAGCGGATCACCGGCCGGGCGGGCCAGGAGGCGGCCACCTCCGAGACGGTCAGCGCCGATAGTCCCGCGATTTTCGTCGACGAGCGGACCAATCGCCTGCTGATTGTGGGCTCCGACGAGCAGATCAAGCAGGTCAAGGAGATCCTGGCCCTGCTGGACGTCGTCGAGGGGCCGGAGGTTAAGGTGACCGTCCTGCGGGTCGAGCATGTGATCGCCTCGGAGGTGGCCGGCCAGATCGAGGATATCATCGACGCCTTGAATGAAAAGAGCGGTTCTCCCGGCGAGGAGGATTCCGACAGAACCCGTCTGGCCCCGGCGGCGGCCAAGCCGACCGAAACGATAGTGCCGCCGGGCCGGACGCCGCTGCGGTCCGGTACCACCACCAGGCGCACCGGCGAATCGATCCGCGAGCGGGGCCCGGCCCTGTTTGTGGACGATCGTACGAACCGCATCCTGGTGGTCGGCTCCGACGAGCAGTTGGCCCAGGTCAAGGAACTGCTGGCCCTGCTGGATGTTCAGGAAGGCCCCGAGATCCAGCTGGTGGCGGTGCCGGTCACCTACGTGCTGGCCGGGGAGGTCGCCGACGAGATTCGCGACCTCATCGACGCCCTCAACGAGCAGGACGCCCACCGGCCGGGCGCCGCGACGGGGGCCGGATCGACCGCCGGCGGTACCGCGGCGAGCACCCGTCGCGAGGGTCTGGCCGCGACCGCTCCGGATAAATCCGCGACGACCGAGCGAACGACCGGCCGAACCACGGCCGAGAAAAAGCGGGTCGAATCACCGGGCCCGGCCATCTTTGCCGACGAGCGGACGAATCGGTTGCTGGTGGTCGGCTCGGCCGAACAGATTGAGCAATTCAAGGGCATCCTGGCGCTGCTGGACGTGAAGGAAGGGCCGGCGATCCGGCTGGAGACCTTTTTGATCCGGCACGTGGTGGCCGACGATCTGGCCACGCAACTGGAGAGCCTGTTAGACGCCTTTACCCAGCAGGAGGGCCTGCCGATAAGGCCGACGGGCGGTTCGGCCCGCGGCCCGTCGGCGTCCGTGGTCACCACGACTTCCGCCGCGGCGACCGGCGATACGGCCGCTGTGCCGCCGCGGGCGCGGGCGGAAAAAAGCGATTCACGTTCGTCGGGAAGCTCCGAGCAGCCGGGCCCCTTCGTGCTGGTGGACGGCCGCACGAATCGTCTGCTGGTGGTCGGCTCCGACAAGCAGATCCAACAATTGTCGGACCTGCTGATCGTGCTGGACGTGCCGCCCAGCGAATACTATCGGCTGATCTTGAAGGTGTACCAGCCGCAGTTCGTGGAGGCGGCCGAGGTGCAGCGGATCCTGGACGCCCTGGGCATTACCGAGACCGAGCGGACCGCGCCCCGCGACGAGGGCCGAACCGACACCGCCAAGACACGGACGGCGGAGACCGGCTCGACGACGGAAGGCCGGACGGCGACGGCGGCGGGGACCGCGGCCACGGGCGCCACGGAAACCGGCTTCTTCACCCGGGAGCCGGGCGAGGGATTGCTGCTGCCCGGCCAGGAGGAACCGCAGGTGCGGCTGGCGGTCCAGGAGACCAACAACAAGATTTACGTGCTGGCCACCGAGTATCAGCACCGGGACATCGCCGAGATCCTCAAGCACGTGGACGTGCAACCGGATGATGATCTGGGGGCGATGCGGATCTATCCGCTGGAGAACCGGGAGCCCTCGGTGGTGACCCAGATGCTGCAGGACCTCTTCGAAGCGGAAAAAGAGGCCAAGGAGGCGGCCTCCGGGGGCGTGGAAAAGATCGTGACCATCCCCGGCAAGGAAGGCGCGCCGATCGTGGTGTCCCTGGAGGACATCTACGCGGTGGCGGTGCGGGGATCCAAGAAGCAGCACGAGGAGATCGCCGAGCTGGTCAAGACCCTGGACAAGCGGCTGCCCAGCGTGCTGGTCGAGGCGATCCTGGTGCAGGTCAACACGGACGATGTGCTGAATCTGGGGATCTCCCTGCAGCAGAAGTCGGACGTCGGCACCTCCCAAAAGCGGACGATCTCCGGCGTCTCGCCGTTCGGGATCAGTCCGACCCGCAGCGGCGACCTGATCGTCGGCACCGGCGGCACGCTGGCGTATTTTGACGACAATATCGTCTATGCCACCCTGGAGGCCCTCCAGACGACCGGCAATTCCAAGGTGGCGTCCATGCCGCGGGTGCTGGTCAACGACAACGAGGAAGGCTCCATCTCCAACCGCCGGCTGGAGCCCACCACCCGCACGACGATCCCGGCCGGTTCCGACACCCCGATCATCGAATTCGACGAGTACGTGGAGGCCGGCACGACCCTGAGCATCACCCCGCACATCAGCGAAGGGGATTTTCTCAAGCTGACGATCACGCTCGACGTGGACAGTTTCGACGGCAAGGGCTCGCAGAACGTCCCGCCGCCCAAGTCGGTCAACAACGTCACCACGACGGTGACGGTTCCGAACGGCAAATTCATCGTTCTGGGCGGTCTGACCAGCCAGACAGAGTCCAACACCATCAACAAGGTGCCGATCCTGGGAGACATCCCCCTGCTGGGGATGGCGTTCCGGAACGTCGCCCGCTCCGACACGGAGGCGATCCTGTATGTCTTCGTGCGGGCCAACATCGTCGGGCGGCACGAGGAGTTCGAGGACCTCGATACGCTCAGCGAGAAATACCGCCAGAAGCTGCGGGACAGCGAGACGAATTATCAGTGGCAGTCCATCATCCCGGGGATCAAGGACGATCACCCGATCCGGCCGAACGTGCTGGATCGTTGAGGCCCGGCGTCGTGGATGGGTATTTTGAGTAATGATCGATATGAAAGAACAATTGCTGGAGATTGCCCGCCGGACGGGCGTGGTGGATCCGGATCAGTTGCAGACCTTCCTGGCCGAACACGACGGCGCCAGGAAGCGGCTGGACCTGGAGCTGCTGGATTCGGCCCAGTTCCGGGAGGACCAGGTCCTGCGGCTGTTCGCCGCGTACCTGGCGATTCCCTATCTGGAGCAGATCCGGCCGACCGAGGTCCCGGTGGAATTCATCGCGGCGGTGCCCTCCAATTACGCCCAGCGGCACAACCTCCTGGCCGTCTCCAAGGACGATTCGGTCATGACCGTGGCGATCGGGCATCCCCTGGACGTGTATCCCCTGGACAACGTGGGCAAGATGGTGGACTGCACCATTCAACCGGCCCTGGCCAGCCGGGCGGCGATCAAGAGCGCCATCAACACGGCCTATGAGCATCGGATCACCGTCCTGGAGGAGGTGGCCGACGAGGTGGACGCCCAGAACATCACCGGCCTGCTGACGGAGATGTCCACCTCCGAGGACCTGCTCGACGTGGTCAATCGCCCGCCCGTCATCCGGCTGGTCAACGACATGCTCTTCAAGGCGCTGCAGTTGCGGGCCTCGGACGTGCACATCCACCCCTTCGAGCAGAAGATTCTGGTCCGCTACCGGATCGACGGCATCATGTACGACATGCTGACGCTGGATTACCGGACGCTGCCGCTGATCGTCTCGCGCGTCAAGGTGATGGCGGGCATGGACATCGCCGAGCGCCGCATGCCGCAGGACGGCCGCTGCTCGGTGAAGATCGGGCCCCGCGAGATCGACCTGCGGGTCAGCACCGTGCCGACCTCCTACGGCGAGCGCACGGTGCTGCGGCTGCTGGACAAGAGCACCGGCCTGTACGAGTTGGAAGATCTGGGCATGAACCCGCGGGAGCTCAAGCGGCTGGACGCCGTCCTCCGCCGGACGCACGGGGTCTTTTTCGTCACCGGCCCGACCGGCAGCGGCAAGACCACCACCCTGTACAGCTTTTTGCAGCGGATCGACGCCAAGGAAAAGAACATCATCACCATCGAGGATCCCATCGAGTACCAGCTGGACGGGATCAGCCAGATCCAGGTGGCCAGCAAGAAGGGGATGACCTTCGTCACCTCGCTGCGCCACGTGTTGCGGCAGGACCCGGACGTCATCATGGTCGGGGAGGTGCGGGACGAGGAGACCGCCCGCATGGTCATCCAGTCCTCCCTGACCGGCCATCTGGTCTTCAGCACCCTGCACACCAACGATTCGGCCGGGGCGATCACCCGCATGCTGGACCTGGGGGTCGAGCCGTACCTGGTGGCCTCCTCGGTCGTCGGAGTGCTCGCCCAGCGGCTGGTGCGCAAGCTCTGCCCCGACTGCAAGGAATGCATCCGGGCGGACGAGGACCGCATGCGGGAGCTGGGCCTGGGGATGGCCGCCTTCGAGAAGGTCTACCGCAGCCGGGGCTGCGAGAAATGTTTCCACACCGGCTATCGGGGGCGCACGGGCATCTACGAGTTCATGCTGGTGGACGACGACGTGCGGCAGTGCATCTACCAGCGCAAGACCGCCAACATCATCAAGAAGGTGGCCCTGGAGGCGGGCCTGCTCTCGCTGCGCATGGACGGCCTGCTGAAGGTGGAGCAGGGCCTGACCAGCCTGGAGGAGGTCCTGCGGGTCGCCCAGGCCGACGACGTCTAGGGGCCAGGACGGCACGCGGACGCGACGGATATATTGGGTATCGACCAGCGGCAAACGGAGTTTGGCCAGACGGGATAAACGAAGTTTTATAAATAAACGCAGTCTTACCAGACGGGATAGACGCGATGGAGCCCGGCGAGGCGAGGAATGCCGACGTTTGAATATCTAGCCCTGGACCGCTCCGGCAAGCAGCAGCGGGGCAGTATCGCGGCCGAGTCCTCGGCGGCGGCCCGGGGGCTGCTGCGCAGCCGGCAGTTGCACGCGACCAAGCTGCGGCCGGTCAGCGAGGCGGCGCGGTCCCGGCGGCTGGAATGGGGCCAGATCTTCAAGGCCCGCCGTCGCCGGCGGGTGCTGGACTTCACCCGGCAGATGGCTACGATGATCGAGGCCGAAATCAAGCTGACCGAGGCGCTCGGCGTGCTGATCGGCCAGTTCGGCGATCCCAAGTTTTCCCAGGTGATCCAGAACATCCGCGACCAGGTGATCGCCGGGGAGTCCCTCGCCGACGGCCTCAAGCAGTACCCCGAATGGTTCGATCCGATCTACGTCTCCATGGTCCGCGTGGGAGAGGTCACCGGAAACCTGGGCCGGTCCCTGCGGCTGCTGGGCGACTACCTGGCCAAGCGCATCCGCCTGGAGGCCAAGGTCAAATCGGCACTCGTCTACCCGGCCTTTCTGGTGGTGATCTGCATCCTGGTGATCATCATCCTGATGACCTTCGTCGTGCCGCGGATCACCCGTATTATAGAGGAGAGCGGCCGGCAGATCCCCCAGATCACCAGCCTGCTGATGGGCGTCAGCGACCTGTTCATCCGTTGGTGGTGGCTGATCCTGTTGGGGGTATTGGTGGGGGCTTATCTTGTTCGCCGCGGTCTGCATTCCGCCCGCGGGCGGTTGATACTGGACCGATTCATGTTGCGCCTGCCGGTGATCGGCCAGATCGTCCGCCAGAGCGTCGTCGCCCGTTTCACCTCGACCCTGGCGGCGCTGATGCGCAGCGGCATGCCGATGGCCGACGCCCTCAAGATCGTCGCCCAGGTCACCGGCAACGCCGTGATGACGCGGGCCATCGACCATTCCCGCGAGCGGATCATCGCCGGGGCCGACATCGCCACCCCGCTGCGTAACAGCAAGGTGGTGGACCCGGCGGTGGCCCATATGATCGCGGTCGGCGAGCGCTCCGGCGAGCTGGAGGGCATGCTGACCACCATCGCCGAATCCATGGAGGAAAACACCGATATGACCGTACAGCGGATCAGTTCGGTCATCGAGCCCTGCGTCATCGTGATCATGGCGATCGTGGTCGGCCTGATCATGTTCGGCACGTTGTGGCCGATACTGGAACTGTCCAGCATTCAATTATAGACACACACGAATAGAGAAACACACGAGGAGAACGAGCCATGAGAGTCATCGAACGAAATCCATCGCAACACGCACGGCGGCTGCGGTCCCGGCGGCGGGCCGGCGCCTTCACGCTGATCGAGCTGATGGTCGTGCTGCTGATCATCGGGTTGCTGGCCGGGCTGGTCGGCGTCAAGGTGCTGGACCGGATCGAGGAGGCCAAGATCAACACCGCCAAGGCCGAGATCGCCATGATGCACGAGGCCGTCAAGCTGTACAAGCGGGATACCGGCAAGTTTCCGGTGGACCTGCAGGACCTGGTGGAGGAGCCCCCGGACGTGGACGGCTGGCACAAGGGCGGCTACCTGGACAGCCCCGACGTCCCCAAGGACCCCTGGGGCAACGATTACAAGTACGAGGAACCGGGTGAGCGGTATGACTTCGACATTTACAGCCTGGGAGCGGACGGCGAGCCCGGCGGCGAGGAGGAGAACGCCGACATCTACAACCGGGGCTCCGGCCGAACGGCCCAGGAAGGGGATTCCGGGCTGTGACCGTCCGGCCGTCGGGCGGCGCCTCCCGGGCGGCGCGCGGCGCCGGGGCGGATTCACCTTCCTGGAGGTCACCGTGGTGCTGGTGATCATGGCGCTGCTGGTGACGATGCTGACGGTCCGCATGGTGGATCGCCTGCCGCGGGTCCGCCTGGATCGGGATGTCCAGCGGTTCGTGCACACCCTGCGGGCCACGGCCGAGGAGGCGGTCCGGCGCAGCCAGACGTTCGCCGTCGTCATCGACGTCTACGACGGCTATTACACGGTGTACGAGGTCGACGAGAAGGACCAGATCGACCAGAACGTTGAGCCCTTTATCGAGCAGCAGGCCCTGGATGAGTGCTGGATCGACGAGATGGAGTTCGAGGACGGCAGTCACCAGTATTCGGGCCAGGTGATCCTGCGGGCCACGGCCGAGGGCTGGAGCGGCTCGCTGTTGTTTCGTTTGATCGACCGGGAGGACCGGCAGCGCTACGTGCGCTGCGATCGGTTTACCACCCGGGTGATCGCGGATCGGCATCCCCTGGAGCTCTTGGAGGCCAAGTCGCAGATCGCCATGTAGGTTGGGCCGTCCGGCCTTGATGTCGGCTGCGGCGGCAGGGAAATGTCGTGGATGTTGGTATGGTGATGAAGATGCCTTGCGGACAGAACACGGACCCGGGATCTCGTCGGGGGCGGTTGCCGGCGGCGGCCCCGGCCGGCGGATTCACGCTGGTCGAGGTGATGGCCAGCGTCCTGATCCTGGCGATCCTGCTGGCCGGCGTCCTGATGGTCTATCGCCGGACCACCGACGGGCTGGAACGGGAAGGCCTGCGGCAGGCGGCGGGGATCGTGGCCCAGCGGCGGATGGAGATCC
>JAFGFX010000019.1 GCA_016930855.1 Sedimentisphaerales bacterium
CCTTCGCCATTCTTTCGCCGCCCCACCGCCCTGGCGGGCTCACCTGGCGAGGGCGGCGAAAGCGGACTACGGCGAAAACAATGCCACTGGGATACATCAGGTGTTTGAAATAACATAAGCATCCGCCATCAGAGCACATAGGATTGATCGCCACGATCTTGCCATCAACTTTTTCCGATAAGAACCAATAACGAATATAGGAAGTGTTCATGTGGTCATGAATTCGCTGGCCAACCGCAGAAGTCAACTGCCGCCGTCAGTGTTTCAGTTGCGTGATCCGGTCGATCCAGGGGCCGGCCGGCTTCGGGCTGGAACCTAGCAGGACCTCCACGGCGTGGTTGACCTGGTCCTGCCGGTCCAGGGCCGCCAGACAGAGCAGGCTGTAATAGCGGGCCTCCCAGTGGTAATACTGATTGGCCGCCAGCGGACTGGACTGGGTCGCCTGGCGGATCCGATGCCAGAGGCTGCGGGAGGATTCATAGCGCTGCCGGGCATACTCCAGGCGGGCCCGGCAGCGAACCGGCCAGATCTCCAAGGCCTTTTCCGATTCGGGCGCCGCCTCTTCGAGTAATTCTTGGGCCGCCTGGCAGATTTGCAGCCAGGTCATGCCCCCGCAGGGAGTCTGCGGCGTCGCCAGTTCGGCCGCCAGGCAGAGTGTCTCCAGGTACGATTGGGCGGCGGCCGTATTCAAGACCGCATCGGCCGGGTCTGTCGGTCCGGTCGGATCGGCCGCCTGTTCCCGGATTAAACCATACGCCTGGCGGGCCACGGGCAGGTTCCGTTCGATCAGCCGTTGGAGATCCGTCAACTCTTCGCCCGCCAGCATCTCCTGCTGTTCGGTACGGTCTTCATGCAGCATCCGGATGGTCAACTGAAGTAAGGCCGGGCAAACCGGCCGACAATTCAAGATTCCCCCAAGCCGGCCCAGGGCAATCGGTCGCCGCTGAGGCTGACTCAAGAGTTCAACCAGCAGATTCTCCACCCTCTGGCGAAGCGCATCAGGCGGTTGTTCGGCCCGAAGGGCATTCAGGGCGGTCAGCCAATCTTGATAGTCCTCGACCGTGCCGGCCGATCCGCCATCGCCGGCAGGCGCCGCCTTCACCGCGCAGTTGACCCGCCAGAATCGTGCCTCGGCACTATGCGGATCCCCGGCGGGAACCGTAGCGAACATGTCCGCCGCCTGGTGGAACTGTCCGTCCAGCAGCAAAACATGACCGTAGAAATAGCGATAGGATCGAGCCGCGTCCGTCTGACTGAACGGGCCGCCGATCCGGCCGGTCTGCGGATCGATTCGGCCCACGAGGATCTCGAGTGTTTCCCGGGCCAGCCGCCGGTAACGTTCGGGATCCCGGCTGCACAACTGATAGGCCAGGGCGGCGGACTGAACCGCCGCGGCGAGCGCCGATTGACCGGCGGCCGCCTCCGGCGTTTCGTTACTCCAGTCAGGAAAGCGAACCGCCAGATCGTTCCAGGTCTCGATCGCCTTTAGAATGTGCCCCAAGGCCGCCGGATCGGACGCGGCCGTATCGTCCTGATCCGTCTGGCCGCCCTGACCGCCCTGGCCGCCCCGTTCGGCCAGGCGGCGGTGACACAATCCCTGGTAATAGAGGGCCGCGGCCACTTGTTCCGGTTGGCGGGATGTCTCGCGGGCCAAAAATACCTCGTAAATGCGCCGGGCCGCCTCCCAGTCCGGCGGCCGGCGGGTCCAAAACCAACGCCCCAGGGACAGCAGGATCGAGCCGTCGGCGTCCTTCAAGAGGTTCGGCCAGTCGGCGTCATCCGATTCCGAGGCCACCTGGAAGATCGATGCCGCCAGGCGGGCGGCGATCCAGCTTTCGACCTGGCCGCGGATCTGGCTGTCGCGGGCCGCCAGATCCAGCAAGGGCTCAAGATAGCGCCGATCGGACAGGAAGATCCGCTCCCGCAGGGCCCGCGGCCGGGTGGTCTGCTGGAGGCGATGCTGGCGGACAATACTGAGCCACAGGGCGACCTGGAGCTGGATGCGGCTGTCGGCCCGATCGGGCGACGCCCACAAGTGAAGCTGGTTGGTCTCCAGCACGAGCCGGTCCAGCCGACCCGTAGCGGCCGACTCGTGCGGATCAAGCCAGCGCAGGTATTCCAATCGCTCGGCCAGACCGGCACCGCCAGCCCCGTCGGTCCCACCGGCCGGATTGTGGGGGGAATCATCCTCCGCCGCCGGCGGCGAGGCATCGGGATCGATAAACGCCAGGGCCCGCCGCAGCCGCATCCGCCAGAGGGATAGATCCAGCGGCTCCAGGGAAAAGGAAGGGGGCTTTGAGAGCCACTGGTCGATCAGGAGCAAACCCGCCTGCAAGGCGGTGGACCGGTCCGGGAACGACTGCCGGCCGGGCGAAGCCTGATCGGGTGGAGATTGCCGGGAGGCGGCAAAAAAGGACAATCGAATCCGGTAGTAGACCTCTGCCGCCTGGAACAGCACG
Source organism: Sedimentisphaerales bacterium (assembly GCA_016930855.1). Taxonomy (GTDB): domain Bacteria; phylum Planctomycetota; class Phycisphaerae; order Sedimentisphaerales; family SM23-30; genus JAFGFX01. The sequence continues at coordinate 2,460 of JAFGFX010000019.1, forward strand.
ATGGTTTGCCGCAGTCGTTGCAAGCGCTGGTAGAATCCGTTCGCGCCGAACCGCTCATGCCAGTCGTCCTGGTTGTACCGGTCCAGATAGGCCAGGGCGCCGTCCACCAGGCCGCGGGCCTGCTGGAGGGATTCGTCCGCCTGCCGCACCAGGTCCAATAGCTCCGCCCGGGCCGGGTTCTCGGCGTAGTCCAGGAAAAAATCCATTAAGAGATCGCGACCCGGCGCCTTCTGGAAGAGCAGCAGGTAGGCGGTATCCAAGAGACCCTCCGGCAGGGAGGTATCCGCCTGGCGGCACATGGCCTGCACTTCGGGTGATGGTTCGGGCGACAGTTCCGCGCCGCGTTCGGCTAGGGCCGGGCAAGCGCTCTGCCACAAGAGGGATACAACCAATCCCAATGCAACCGATAATCGTGCTGCGTCGTATCGTTTCATGGTTCCGCCAACAGAGCATACGGCAAAAAAACACCCGCGCCAAGGTCGATCCCGACCGAAGACGGCCAACGAGGCGGTCACACGAAAGACGGGTCGGTCACACGCGGATTCACAACCAAGACAACAAAAAGTCACGGAAGCCCGCGGCGATCTGAAAAACGCCTATGTATCCGTCGAACCGAGTGGGTATAATCCCTGCGGGATCACCGAGGGGAACTGCTACCCTTACGCAAGGAAATCCGACATTGAACAAACTGGCCGAACGATTGCAGGAGAGGGTGCTGCTGGGCGACGGCGCCATGGGGACGATGCTGTACGAGGCGGGCGTGTTTTTGAACACCTGTTTCGACGAGCTGAATCTGACCCGGCCGGAATTGGTACGGCACATTCACGAGGCCTATGTCCGGGCGGGCGTGGATTTTATCGAGACCAACACCTTCGGGGCCTCCGCCGCTAAGTTGGCCGCCTATGGACTGGCCGACCAGGTGGGCCCGATCAATGAGGCGGCCGCGGCCCTCGCCCGCCAGGCGGCCGGGCAGGCGGTCGGCCGGACCGTGCTGGTCGCCGGCGCCATGGGGCCGCTGGGCGTGGCGCTGCCGCCCTACGGCCAATACGATCCGCAGGTGGCCCATGACGCCTTTGGCCAGCAGGCCCGGATCTTGAGCCAGGCGGGGGTGGATTTTTTCCTACTGGAGACGTTCAGCCAGGTCGAGGAACTCCTGCTGGCGATCGAGGCCGTCCACCAGGCCGCGCCGGAGGCGGCGATCGTGGCCCAGTTGACCACCGATCAGCACCAGGAGACCCTCTACGGCGAGCGCCTGGACCAGGCGATCCAACGCCTGGCAGAGCGGGAGGCGGTTACGGCACTGGGCCTGAACTGCTCGGTCGGGCCCTCGGCGATGCTGCGGAGCCTGGAGCTGATTCGGCCGCTGACCGACAAGCCCATCTCCGTCCAGCCCAACGCCGGCCTGCCGCGCCAGGTGGAAGGCCGCAAGCTCTACATGTGCACGCCGGAATACATGGCCGAGTACGCAAAGCGGTTCTTCGAGAAGGGGGCCCGCATCATTGGGGGCTGCTGCGGGACTAGCCCCGATCATATCCGTCAGATCGTCAAGGCGGTCCGCAGCCTGGAGCGGGCCCAGGCGGGCGGAGCCGGCCGGGTGACCGCCGGTGCGGTTCGAGCGGCACCAGCCGAAACCGCCGCCATCCAGGTCGCCCAAGAGGCCGCCCAACAGGCAGCCGCGCCGCTGGCCGAGAAGTCCCGTTTCGGCGCCAAGCTGGCCGCCGGCCAGCCGGTTTCCACGATCGAGTTGACGCCGCCGCGGGGATTCGACCTGGCCGGTGTACTGGAAAAGGCCCGGCTCTGCGCCCGGTACGGGATCGACGCGATCAACATCCCCGACGGGCCGCGGGCCAGCTCGCGGCTCTCGCCGCTGGTCACGGCGCTCAAGATCCGCCAGGAGGTCGATATCGAGCCGATCCTGCACGTCTGCTGCCGGGACCGCAACCTGATCGGCCTGCAGTCCGACATGCTCGGCGCCTACGCGACCGGATTGCGGAACGTGCTGATCATCACCGGCGATCCACCGAAGCTGGGCGAGTATCCCGACGCCACGGCGGTATTCGATCTGGACTCTATCGGCCTGACGCGGGTGGTGCGGGACCTGAATCGCGGCCTCGACATCGCCGGGAATCCCTTCGCCCCGCCGCTGGGTCTGACCATTGGCGTGGGCGCCAATCCGGTCGCCCTGGACATCCAGCGGGAGATCGACAGGTTCGCCGGAAAGGTCGCCGCCGGGGCCGAATACGCCATTACCCAGCCAGTCTTCGATCCGGGGATGCTGGAGGCGTTTCTCGACCAAATCGGTTCCCCCCGGGCCATCCCGATCGTGGCGGGGATCTGGCCGTTCACCAGTTACAAGAACGCCGAGTTCATGGCCAACGAGGTCCCCGGCGTGGTGGTGCCCGAGCCGCTGCTGGAACGGATGCGCCACACCCGGACCCGCGCCGAGGGCCGCCGGCAGGGCATCGAGATCGCCCGGGAGATGATCGAGGCCGTCCGCGACCGCGTGGCCGGCTTTGCCGTCAGCGCCCCCTTCGGCAACGTCAGGATCGCCCTGGCCGTCCTCGGCCTTATCGATGAAAAGGAAATCGACGAGTGTTAAAGGCGATCGCGCCCCCCAACAACACCCGTCGCCGGGCGCTGCCACGCCGGGCCTCGACCAATGGGGTCGTTTTGTCATGCGCCTGATTTCAGGGGCAGGCGGATGGTGCTGCCCGAGATGAAACGGGCGGCTGGCGAGCACAGAAAGGCGATAATCTCGGCGACATCATGGGCACAAGGACCCTCTGGCGGCTGCCAGTCTGAATGGTCACCCTGGGCGGCCCGCAGCGCGTCGGCAAAGCTCATGTGTGCGGTCGGGCCGGGCTCGATACAGTTGACCGTGATGTTCCGCGGGAACTCCTGCGGGCCGAACGCCGTGGTCATCCAGGCGCGAACCGCCTTTCCCAGGCAATAATCCGGTGCCAGGTGGGCCAGGTTCTGCATCCGCAGGGCGTTATCGAGACCGATGTGGATGATCCGTCCCCAGCGGCGTTCCCTCATCCGCGGGATAAGGTATTTCATGGTCAAAAAAGCCCCATCGATCTCCGCCGCGAGGACCTGCCTCCAGTGCTCGTAGGGGATTTCCGTATAGTCGCGGGGCTGCCAGCCGCCGCCGGCGTTATTGACCAGGATATCCACGCGGCCAAATTCCCGTAGGGCGGTTTCGGCCAGTAGCGAAACCTCTTCATCCCTTCGCGTATCCGCCTTCACCAGGATCGCCCGCCGGCCCATGTCCCGGATGGCACTTATCACCCGTTCCGCGTTCTGCTCGAATTCGGCGTCTCGATGATAGGTTCCGAAATTCAGAACGATGTCGGCCCCCCTTCGGGCCAGGACGAAGGCCGTGCTCCGGCCGATACCCTCTCCGGTCGAACCGGTGATCAAAGCGACCTTGCCTTCACAAGTCATATTTGGATCTCCCAACAATCCATAGAAGCGATTTTCGAGCTTTATTGCTCCCATCCGGGCGACCAGGTTTCGCCCGCTCCACCGAACCGCTAAACCTGCAAGGGGATGCGAAGGCTTGTTCGATTGGAAATCGGTTTCGAGAGGAAAACCATCCCCATTTTTTGCAGGTCGATGGCAACCGCCACCCGCTCATCGCCGGCGATTTCGGTCCAGGCCGAACGCATGCCGGGCGACCAGGAAATATCGTCAAACACCAGCAGCGCCTCCTCGGCCAGAAACCCAATCGCCTCCCGGAAATATCTCAACGTGGCGTCGTGGTCGTGATGGCCGTCGATGAAGAGGAAATCCGCCGGCTTGCAGGCTGCCAGGGCCGGCCGGTAGGTTTCATGAAACGGCCCCGTATTCACCGAGGCGTTTTCGAGACCCAGGCCGGTGAGGGTCTCGGCGGCGATCCGGGCGATCTGGGGCGAGCCCTCGAGGTTCAGCAGTCTGCCCTTCCCGTTGAGCGCCAGCGCCGCGGCCTGATAGGCGGCGGAGATGCCCACGCAGGTCCCCAGCTCCAGGCAGGAAACCGGCTCCAGCCGGCGGATCAGCCGGAAAAGCAGCAGGGCCCAAAACGCCGGCATGCTCGCCTGGCATATCGCCGAGACCGGCGCGCTGCCGCGGACACCTGCCCGCATCTGCTCATTCGTGCGCCGGGAATCGGGACCGCCCGCCCCGAAATCGATGATCGAAAGGTGCTCCCGCGAATCCAGCAGGCCGCTTCGCCGCTGTTCAATCCGCGAAATGATCTCTTGCTCTTGTTCGCAAACCCTCTGCTCCCGAGTCTGGCGCAAGGCCTGGCCGATGGCCCGGACCTTCGCTGATTCGTGGGACCGCAGTGTTTCTATCGCCCG
>JAFGFX010000191.1 GCA_016930855.1 Sedimentisphaerales bacterium
TATCAGATCGGCATCGAGATCGTGTTCGTCGGCCTGGGCAGCATCCATCCGCCCGTGGAGGTGGCCCCCGAGTTCGAAAAGGTCGTCTCCGCCCTCCAGAACAAACAGGCCGAGATCCTCATGGCCGGCGGGGCGGCCGGCGAGATCCTCGAGGACGCCAGGGGCCGCAGCGCCCAGGCCCTCTCGAAGGCCCAGGCCTACAAGGTCGAACACGCCCAGGTGGCCGCCGCCGAGGCCCTGCGCTTCGACAAGCAGATCGAGGCCTTCGAAAAGGGCCAATCGGTGTACCTGGTGCGGGAATACCTCTCCGTGCTGGACGAGGTCCTGCCCGCCATGCGAAAATATCTGATCGCCTCCGACCAGGTCGATCACTGGGTCTATGAGTTTGACCTCAAGGAGAAGCTCCAGCCGAATCTCTTCGGCGAATTGAACATCCCCACCGGCAAGCAAAATCAGGAGAATACCCCGTGAAGAAACACGTCGGCGTCATTGGGTTGGGCCTCTCGATCGTGACGATCCTGCTGTTGTACATGATCACCTTTACGGTCCGCTGGCAGGAAAAGGTCCTCGTCTTGACCTTCGACAAGATCAGCCGCGAGGTGGACCAGGCGGGCCTGCACTGGAAATGGCCGGTCTTTCAGAAGGCGGTCCATTTCGATACCCGCATCCGCACCCTCCAGCAACAGCCCACCGAGATGGAGACCCGCGACAAGCAGACCATCATCGTCTCGGTCTATCTCAACTGGCGGATCAGCGCGCCGCGCACCTTCTATGAACGATTCCGCCAGGAAGGCTCCGATCCCCAAACCGTCATCGCCAAGGCCGAGGAGACCATGCAGGGCTGGATTGCCGACGCCAGCAACGTCATCGCCGAATACAGCCTGGGCGAACTGGTCAGCCTGGACGAAAGCCGGTTCAAGCTGGTGCATCTGGAGACCGGCGCCCCCGGCCAGGCCGGCGGCATGCTCCAGCGGATTCGGGACAAGGCCGCCTACGGCGGCGGCTACGGCATCGAGATCCTGGATCTGGGCATCCGCAAGCTCGGGGTGCCCGATGACGTGACCAAGTCCGTATTCGAACGGATGCGGGAGGAACGCCAGGCGGTCGTCCGCACCCTGCTGGCCGAGGGCAAGAGCCAGGCCGCCAGTATCCGCGGCGACGCCGAACGGGATGCCACCGTCCTCATGGCCCAGGCCCAGGCCCAGGCCAAGGAGGTCATGGGACAGGGCGACGCCGAGGCCGCCGACTATTACAAGGCCTTTCTCAAGCATCCCAAGCTGGCCAATTTCCTGCGGCGGCTGGAAACCCTGCGGCAGACCCTCAGCCAGCGGACCACCATCGTCCTGGATCGCCAGTCCCCGCCGTATTATCTGCTGAGCCGCGGGCCCCAACTGGAGGCCGCCAGCGATATTTTCGAGGAAAGTGACGGCCGGGAAGCCGGCGCGGCCCAAGCGGCCGACAACGCCCCGAGCCCCTAAGCGGGATCGTAGCCGGTTCGATTCGGCCGGCCGAAGCAACGCCTGGCCGGGCGGTAGCGCCGGCGGACGGGACCAAACGATCACAGCATAAAACGATAAAACGATGGCATTGAGATCCCTATGAGTCAACCCCACTCACACGACGACGACATACTGGAAACCGACCGCACCCCGCCGCCGGAGGCATCCTCCGGCGGGCCCAGCGACAAGCTGGATCCGGCCGGACGGGCCCTGGCCGACGCCCTGCGGATCAGTTTCACCGTGTTGAAACTGATCATGGTCGGCATCGGGCTGGTCTTTCTCTGGAGCGGCTTCTACACCATCAGCGAGAACGAGGTCGCCCTGCAGTTGCGTTTCGGCCGGGTGCTCGGGGCCGGCCCCGATCAGGTCAAGCGCCCGCGGGCCATCCCCTACTGGAAATGGCCCCATCCCGTCGACGAGGTGATCAAGGTGCCCTCGGAGAAGGCGGAGTTGAGCCTGAACGTCAATTCCTTCTGGTACTACGTCGATCCCCGCAACAAGGAGGCCGTCAAGTACAGCCATCCGGGCATCGCCCTGCGGATCGCCCGCGACGGCTACAGTCTGACCGCCTCCGCCGGCGCCGGCCGCATCGCCGGCGCCGCCCAACCGGTCGTCGAACCGGGTGCCGAACCGGCCACCGAATCGGCTGCCCCATCGGCCGCACCGGGCCGCGTCCGCGCCCCCGGCGCCGATTACAACATCGTCCATACCCAGTGGCGGCTGCGCTATACCATCAGCAATCCCCTGCATTTCGTCGAGCGGCTCTGGGACGGCAGCGAAACCGGCTGGCGGGAGATCCACACCTTCCTGCGCAACGTGGTTTGTGAGGCCGTCATCCAGGTCAGTGCCCATCGCGACATCGACGAGATCGTCTGGGACGATCCGCTGGGTTTCAGCATGGATGTCCGCCGCCGGGTGAGCCAGCGGCTGGGGGACCTGGACGTGGGGATCAAGCTGACCGACCTGGAACTGCTGGACAAGACCCCGCCCATGCAGGTCAAGCGCGACTTTGACGCGGCGGCCATGGCCGAGATCGACGCCCAGAAGCAGATCAACCAGGCCCAGGCCCTGCGCAACGAGATCGTCAACGACGCCGAGGCCCGGGCCAAGATCATCCTGGCCGAGGCCCAGAGCTACCGCAAGCGGCTGGTCCAGGCCGCCAAGGCCGACGCGGACTACCTGACCCAGGTGTTGGCCAAGATCCGCCAGACCGCCGACCAGCGGGTGGCCGAATCGACCCCGAATTACCGGGACGAGCGGCAGAAGGTCTTTAGCGACCTGCTGGCCGTGACGGTCGATCAGCTCTACCAGACCATGCTCCGCGAGGTCATCGCCGACGCCGACGAGGTCTTCGTCGCGCCGCCGGGACTGGGCCAAACCACCGAATGGCGGATCTGGTTCAGCCGCGACGCCACGCTGGGGCCCCGGACCGGGCCCGCCGCCGGCCCGGCCGGCAGCCAGCCAGGCGGCCCAACCGGCGGCCAAACGGGCGGCCAGACGGGCGGCGCGGCCGCGCCGGCCGGCTGATGCCTCCACGGCATAACATAATGTAATATAACGTAAAGAGGACTTGATTCGCCATGGGTTTACATGATCATCACCATCTGAGCCTTTCCGAATCCGGCGGCCCGCAGACGCAGGCCCGCGCCTTTCGGGTGAGCCTGAGCCTGCTGGGCACCCTGCTGGGCGGCGCCCTGCTGATCAACAGCATGATCGCCCGCTATCTGTTCGACCAGGGGGAAAATCACGCCGAGATCATGGCCTTTCTGGGCGCGGTGCTGCTGTCGGCCCCCATTGTCTACCACGCCCTGCACAGCCTGCTGACCGGCCACAGCCACATGGACGAGCTGGTCGCCCTGGCCATCATCGCCGCCTTCGCCACCCGCGATTACCGGGTCGCCGGCACGGTCGCCTTTTTCATGCTCCTGGCCGAGCTGATCGAGACCCGCACCGCCCTGGGGGCCCGCGCCTCGATCGAGTCGCTGATCCGCATCACGCCGACGCGGGCCTGCCTGCTCGAGGCCGAGGGGCGGGAACGCCAGATCGAGACCTCCCAATTGCACGCCGGACAGGTCGTCCGGGTCCGGCCCGGCGATAACATCCCCGCCGACGGGGCCGTCGTCCGGGGCGAGTCCACCGTCAACCAGGCCACCATCACCGGCGAATCGCTGCCCGTGGACAAGGCCGTCGGCAGCCCGGTCTATGCCGGCACCAGCAATCTGATGGGCGTGCTCGATATCGAGGTCGCCACCGCCGGCAAGGACACCACGCTGGGACGGGTCCAATCGCTGATCATCCAGGCCGAGAGCACCAAGATCCCCATCATGCGGATCATCGACCGCTACGTCCACTGGTACACCCCCACGATCCTGATGGTCGCCGCCATCATTTTCGCCTTCAGCGGCAGCCTGGAGCGGGCCATCGCCGCCCTGATCATCGCCTGTCCCTGCGCGTTGATCCTGGCGACGCCCACGGCCATGGTGGCCGCCCTGAGCTGCGCGGCCCGGCTGGGCATCCTGGTCAAGAACGTCGCGGACCTGGAGGCGGCCGGCAACCTCAACGCCATCGTCTTTGACAAGACCGGCACCCTGACCACCGGCCAACTGGCCGTCACGCGGCTGACCCCGCTGGCCGGCGTCGATCCGGCCGAGATGCTCACCGCCGCCGCCTCGGCCGAGCAGTTCAGTAAGCATCCCACCGCCCAGGCCCTGGTGGAGGTGGCCCGCCAGGCCAAGTTGACCCTGAGCCGGCCGGAAAACTTCGAGGAGATCTCCGGCCGCGGCGTTCGGGCCCAGGTCGAAGGCAAATCGATCGCCGTCGGCCGGGAAAACTGGCTGGAATCCCTGGGCGTGGACCTCAGCCAGGTCTCCAGCGCCGATTACCGCCCGCCCGAGGGGATCAGCGTCATGTATGTCGCCCGCGAGAAGCGCTGCATCGGCTGGATCGGGATGGAGGACCGCACCCGGCAGGAGGCCCGCGGCGCCGTTGGGGAGCTGGCCGAGCTGGGCATCAAGCGGCTGGTCATGGTCACCGGCGATCGGCTGGCCGTCGCTACGCGGGTGGCTGCCGAGATGGGCTGCACCGAGGTCAAGGCCGAATGCCTGCCCCACGAAAAGCTCCACCTGGTCAAGGAACTGCAAAAAGACGGCTATCAGGTCGCCGTGGTGGGCGACGGGGTCAACGACGCCCCGGCCCTGGCCGCCGGCGACCTCGGCGTCGCCATGGGCGCCGCCGGCAGCGACGTCGCCATCAACAGCGCCTCGATCGCCCTGATGAACAACGATCTGGGGCGATTGAGCTTCCTGGTGCGCCTCAGCCGCATCACCCGCCGGGTGGTGGTCCAGAACCTGGCCTTCGGCGTGCTCTTTATCATCCTGGGCCTCTTTTTCACCGGCAAGGGCTGGATCCCGCCCATCCTGGCGGTGATCCTGCATCTGGTTTCCTCGCTGGTGATCGTCTTTAACAGCGCCCGCCTGGTGCGGTTCGGCGAGGATCAGTCCTCCGTTGCGACGGATGCGGATGCGCCGGGCCGTCCTGCCGACGACCGACCGGCCGACCGGACCGCTGCCGGTCTGGCGACCTCGGTCTGATCGACGGCCGGGCAGCATCATAGCATACAGGACAATCCGCTATGGCCGATATAGTGCAAAACCTGGCGATTCACACCGAGAATTTGACCAAGATCTTTCGGGATTTCTGGGGTCACAAGCGGGTGGTGGCGGTCGATGCGCTCGACCTGGACATCCGCATGCACGAGGTGTACGGCCTGCTGGGGCCCAACGGCTCCGGCAAGAGCACCACCATCAAGCTGCTGCTGGGCCTGCTCTATCCCACCCGGGGCCGCGCCTACGTGTTGGGCAGCCCGCCCGGCAATGTCAAGATCAACGCCCGGATCGGCTTTCTGCCGGAGGACTCCCACCTGTATCCCTTCCTGAACGCCCGGGAGACCCTCGATTTCTACGGCCGCCTGTTCGGCCTGACCAGGCAGCAGCGCCGCAGCCGCAGCGAGAGCCTCCTGGAGATGGTGGGGCTTTCCGGGGTGGGCGGCCGGCTGGTGGGGCAGTTTTCCAAGGGCATGCAGCGGCGGATCGGCCTGGCCCAGGCCCTGATCAACGATCCCGACCTGCTGATCCTCGATGAGCCGACCTCCGGGCTCGATCCCATCGGGACCCGCCAGATCAAGAATCTCATCCAGGAACTCGGCCGCCGGGGCAAGACCGTCCTGCTGTGCAGCCACCTGCTGGCGGACGTCGAGGACGTCTGCGACCGGATCGGCATTCTCTACGGCGGCAAGATGCAGATCGAGGGCAGCGTGGCCGATCTGCTCGAACAAAAGGAGATGACCGAGATCCGCACCGTCCGCCTGCCGGACGAGATCCTCGAACAGATCAGGCAGCTTATCCGCCGGGACCAGCCGTCGATTCCCCTGGAGATCCTCACGCCGCGCAACCGCCTGGAGGAATTTTTTCTCCAGACCGTCTCGGCCGCCCAGGCCGCGGCGATCGAGACCTCCGGGGCCACCGCCGGCTCGGGGGTGAGCGATTTTCTGACCGATGCGTCCGAAACGATTTCGCGGACCGAACAGGTGATCGAGCACCTGGTCCATCCCGCCGAGTGGCCCGTCGCCGAGCCGTCCGCCGCCGGATCGGGCCTGACCGAACCGGTCGATCCGGCCGACCCGACTGGGCCCTCACCGTCTTCGTCGGACCAACGAAAGGTCTTGGATTCGCTGGTGCAGGTCCCCGCTGCCGCCGCCGAGGACGAAAACGACCACACCCAATCTTCCGGTTCCCTGACCAGCCCGGTGGCGCCGGCGGGGCCCGCAGACGCCCCGGCCGCCCCGGTAAAGCCGGCCTCCGCAGGCGAATCCGTCGATCGTTCCCTGATCGAGCAACTGACCCGGCGCCGCCGGCAGGACAGCGCCGCCGAACCGCCCGAATCCAGCTCGGCCGCCGGTGACGATCCCGCGGTGCCGAAATCCCCTGCACCAGACGAACAGACCTGATCCGACGGAAGGATGCCTCCATGGGCCAAATTTGGGCCGTTGCACGATATCAAGTCCTGGAAATCCTGCGGATTCGCTCCCTGATGGCCTTCACGGGATTCGTGCTGATGGTCTGCATCCTGGCCTTTGCCGTCTGGCTGCATTACGGCTGGGGGCCGGGCGACCAGAAGGTCCAGACCTATCTGAGTTACAGCCTGCGGTTGACCGGCAATTTCCTCAGCCTGCTGGCCATCTTCCTTTCGGCCGGGGCCGTCACCCGCGACGTGCAGCGGCGGGAGATCTTCACCATTGCCACCAAGCCCGTCCGGCGGGGCCAATATCTGGTCGGCAAGTTCCTGGGCACGGCCCTCTGGAACCTCGCCGTCCTGCTGCTGGCGGGCACGGCCATCTATGCCACCGGCTGCGTGCTGGCGCATACCGAACCGCGAAACGACGCGGAACGCCGCCGCCTGGACGAGCTGATCCTGACCGCCCGGCGGACCGCCACGCCCACCCTGGTGGGCGTCACCGACGAAATGATCGAGCAGCAGGCCCGCCAGGAGGCCCAGCCCCAGATCGAGGAAAACCTCCGCAGCCTGGAGATGAGCGATCCGATGGTGGTCGAGGCCATGAAGAATCGCGTCATCCAGGACCAGATCAACAAGGTGACCCAGCGCTTCCGCTCGGCCCAGCCCGGCGGGTTCCTGACCTGGCACTTTCAGGGCATTCGGCCCCGCGATCCGGCCAGCGGCAGCCTCTTCATCCGCTTCAAGCAGGACGTGTCGATCAATCCGCCGGACTTGGCCCTGACCAACGTGTGGTTCATCGGGCCCGATCCGGACGTGCTGCATACCCAGCAGCCGATCATCACCCAGGATGCCATCCGCACCGTCCATGAATTTCCCGTTCCCGTCGACAGGCTGTCGGAAACCGGCGAATTGTATGTCGCCTACGTCAATCCGGTGGAAAATTACCCCGCGACGGTGGTCTATCCCCTGCCCACCCGGCTGCGCAGCGGCTTCGGCCTGGAGGCGCTGTATATCGCCGGTGGTTTCGAGGGCAATTTTCTCCGGACCCTGGCCGCCATGTATCTGCGGCTGGTGTTTTTGACGGCGGTCGGCCTGGCGGCGGGGGCCTACCTGAGCTACCCGGTGGCGATCCTGGTGGTCCTGGTGATCTATATCCTGGGCCTGTCCAGCAACTTCCTGGCCGACGCCATCAACTGGCAACTGGCCACCGTCCGGGAGACGACGACGGCCAGCCGGCTGCTCCTGTTGGTTTTTCCCCAGTTCGCCGCCTACGATCCGGTCCCCCAGATCGAAAAGGGACGGTTCGTGGAATGGGCCCTGCTGGGCAAGGCCCTGGCGTTTATGGTGGTCATCAAGGGCGGCCTGATCGCCCTGGTCGGCTATCTGCTGTTCAAGTTTCGGGAGCTGGCCCGGGTGATTGCCTGACGAATCCGCTCCCCAGAGCGCACCGAGCGCGAAGGGTGTGGGCACCGACAAACGAGGCGTTTGTATGCTGCGAGGACACGGAAAAACCCTGCTGCTGCTGGTCCTGGCCGCTAGCCTGCTGGCGGCGGCCGCCACCCGCATTCCGCACATCAAGCAGATGCGGCGGCAGTATGATTTCGATCCGGCCGATCCCTTCGCCGACAGCCGCGCCGCCTCCGAGCTGCGCCTGCCCACGGCGGCCCTGTCCATCTTCCGCTCCCTGGCGATCGATTATCTCTGGATCCGGGCCGACACCCTCAAGCAGGAGGGCCAGTACTTCGACGCCCTGCACCTGGCCCGGTTGATCTGCGCCTTGCAGCCCCATCTGCCCACCGTCTGGATCTTCCAGGCCTGGAACATGGCCTACAACATCTCGGTGGCCATGCCCAATCCGCCCGAACGGTGGAACTGGATCATCAACGGCATCTCCCTGCTGCGGGATCAGGCCCTGCGCTACAATCCCCGCACCCCGGAGATCTACATCGAGCTGGGCTGGATCTTCCTGCACAAGCTCGGCGGGATCACCGACAACTACCATCGCTATTACAAGCGCCGCTACGCCCTGGAGATGATGGCCATCCTGGGGCCGGGCCCGACCACCGACGAGCAGATCCGCTCCCTGGCCGACGCCGATGCGTCCTGGGAGCAACTCACCCGGGATCCCAACGTGGCCCGGCTGATCGAGGACATCGAGAAACTGCCGGACAAGACCCTGCAAACGCAGGACGATTTTTACCGTCATTGGCTGCGGCTGCGGCTGTTTAGCCAGGACTATGCCCCCGAGCTGCTGCAGTTCATGTCCGATCACAGTCGCAGCTACACCTGGGGCAAGCTCGACCGCTTCCTGCGCGGCCGGGCGCTGCGGCAGGATTGGAAGCTTGACCCGCGGATCATGCTGGAGCTGAACCAGCGATACGGCCCGGTCGATTACGCCCATCAGAACCAGCGGCTCAGCCTCGACTGGCGGCAGCCCTTCTGCCAGGCCATCTACTGGGCCTGGGTGGGCCTGCCCCATGCCCAACCCGGCGAGTTCCAGTACATGCGCCTGCGGCAGAACATCTATCAAAGCATGCAGAATCTCTACCATTACGGGCGGCTGCAGATCTTTTCCTATCAGCCGCCGCCCGAGGCCACCGAGCGAAAACCCGGCCAGGAGCTCGTGGACAGCGCCCCCCGCACCGAGCTGCAGATCTACAACAGCCAGGACCTGCGGATGTTCGGCCCGGCGTACCAGGCCACCCTGGAGGTGATCCAGGCCTACAAGGACGCCGGCGCCGAGGTGCCCGAGAACATCGAGACCGCCTCGGCGAACCTGGCCTGGGCCGGCATCGAGAATCTTTTTCTTGCCGGCTACGAAGCGGTGGCGTTACAATACTTCCAGGACCTGCGGCGGCGGTTCCCGCAGAACCGGGATTATTTCATGGACCCCGACATCCAGAAGGCCCTCATCGCCTTCGTGCAGCGCAACCTGCGGCAGGAGATCAAGGAGATCAGCCCCAAAAACGCCGCTGACTACATCGATTCCCTGCTGCGGCAGAGTTATTCCTATTTCGCCCTGGACGATCCCGAGCAGGCCGCCATTTTCGAGCTCCGCGCCCGCCAGCTCTACGACTACAACGAGAGCGAGAGGGCCGAGGCCGGCAGCGACCGCGTCAAGCTGCCCGAATATTCCCAGATGCGTTTTTTGGCGCTGATGAACTTCCTGAACGATCCCAACATCGATGCCCTCGCCAAGGGCGTTCTGATGCGGCGGCTGCAGATCCAGCAGCCGGCGGTCTATAACAAGGTCATCGAGGAAATCCAGAAACAGGAAACCCGCCGTCGTGAGCCCGTCGCCCCGTCAGCCCCGTAGCATGATTCGCGAGATCACCCGCAAGCGCCCCGATGCCGTGGAGGTGCCGCTGCGCCGCACCGACCGGGGCTTCGTGGTCCTGCCGGCCCTGCGCATCCATCCGGTCCGTGACGAGCAGATCGACGCCGCCCTCGAGCTGATCCTGGGCCAGCAGGACGTCTCGCCGCCGGTCCTGCGGCTCCGCCGGGAGCGTTTTCGCCAAATCGCCCGGCAGGAGCAGTACGATCTGACCAAGATCATGACCGCCTGGGAGAACGAGCGGATGTTCTATGCCTGCCTGTTTCTAGCGCAGCCCGGACGGACCGCCTTTCTGTTCACCGCGGCGCCGCCGGAAGCGGGCCGGGGAACCTCCCACCGTTCGCATTGGTCGGTGGAGGCCCTGCGCTCGTGCTGCCGCTGGGCCTTTCGCCAGGACGCCAACCTGATCCAGGTTATCCTGGCGACGACGGACCTGGCCCGCCGCCGCCTGTGCCAGCGCAGCGGATTTCGCCGGCTGACCGACCTGATCTACCTGCAGTACGCCCCGCCGGCCCCGACCGCTGCCTGCCCGCTGCCCCCGAATCACCGCTGGCTCGGCTACGAGTCCCGCTACCAGTGCCTCTTTGCCGAGGTGATCCAAGAGACCTACCAAGACAGCCTCGATTGCCCGGAGCTGTCCGGGCTGCGGGACATGCAGGATGTCCTGCGCTCCCATCGGGCCGCCGGCTATTTTCTACCGGATCTCTGGCGGCTGTTGCTGGAGGGGGATACGCCCGTGGGGGTTCTGCTGTTGAATCCCCTGCGTCAGCAGCACCTGATGGAGATCACCTACATGGGCCTGGTCCCGCCGGCCCGGCGGCGGGGCCTGGGCCGTCTGATGCTGCAGGAGGCGGCCCTGGCCGCCCAGCAGTCCCAAAACCGGCCCCTGACGCTGGCCGTCGACTGCCGCAATCATCCGGCCGCCCGGCTCTATCGCCGGTTCGGCTTTCGGGACACCCACCGCCGTACCGTCATGATCCTGTCGAGCCGCTGGCCGGGCGTCTGAAGCGGCGGCGCCGCCCGCCCGTTGGCCATTTCATCACCCTCCCCGTTTACCCCCCCGCGCTGCCGTATTGACAGGCCCGCGGCCGCCGCAGTACAATGAATTCCGAGTAACAGACCTTGCCGCCCTAACGACCCCCAAGCCGGCCGGGTGCGAAAATCCGTGACGGGCGCGCCTGGCGGCGACCGGCGATCTTCCCTGGAGCCTCGCATGAGCGAACCGGAGCGAACGTGGTTCTATCTCGGCAAGCGCAGCCAGCCGCGGGGCCCGTTTGCCACCGAGTACATGATCCGCCAGTGTCTGTCCGGCAGGCTCGGCCAAAACAGCCTCTGCTGGTCGGCGGGCATGGACGACTGGCAGCCGGTCTTTACCGTGCCGATCTTTGTCGCGGCCATCGAGAAGTCCAAGCAGATCCAGGGCAAGATCCATTTCTATTGCCCCTGCGGCAACGAGGTGTATGCCGGAA
>JAFGFX010000192.1 GCA_016930855.1 Sedimentisphaerales bacterium
ATCTTGTGCAACTGCGCCGTCCGCCGGGAACTCTACCTCGGGTGCGGCGGCCTGGACGAGCGGTTGTGCCCCAACGAGGAGAACGAATTCTTCGAGCGGTTCCGCCGGCGGTTTCCGGACAGGAAAATTCTCCACGATCCCGGCTTGATTGCCTATGAGCCCCGGTTCGGAGACGATCCGACAGGACGACAAGGGAGGGTCGGGTGAGATCTTCGGACGATGGGCATAGGATCAAAGAGCGGCCGTTGTCCGCCGGATTCGGCGGGAGGGATCAGGATGATGGGCCGTCGTACAGTTCGATGCCGACGATGGTCACGTCGTCGCGGGGATGGAGCGAACCCTCTTCCCGATCGATGATCTCCACCAGCCGGTCGCACATGGTCTGGATGTCGTAATCGGCCAGATTGCCGAACTCCTGGCGGAAGCGCAGGGGCGTGTCCGGCCCCTCGTCCACGAACGCCAGCTCCACCCCGTCGCTGTACAGCAGCAGCTTGTCCCCGACCGCCAGGGAGATCTCCTGGGTGTCGTACTGCTGATCGGGGAACACGCCCAGCAACGAGCCGCTCATCTTCAGGTCCATCATTTCCCCCGCCGCGTTGATGTGCATGGGCGCCGGATGACCGGCGCTGGCGATGCGCAGGATTCGCGTCTGCACGTTCAGCAGGCCGTAACAGCAGGTGGCGAACTGAAAATTGTTCAGGTCCTGGGCCACCATGTCCGCGTTCAACTGCCGCAGCGCCTCGCCCGGGTCCACCAGCGTGTAGCGGTTGGCCTGGATGATCTTGGTGATCAGCGCCCGCTTGATGAACATGGTCAGCAGGGCCGCCGGCATGCCGTGGCCGACCGCGTCGGCGATGTAGAATCCGATATGGTTCTCATCCAGACGGCAGATGTCGTAAATGTCGCCGCTGACCCAGGAGGCCGGCCGAAACACCGTGGCGAAGCGGAATCCCGGCACCGCCGGCGGATGATCCGGCAGAAAGTCCCGCTGCAGGCGGGCGGCGATCCGCATCTCCTCGTTGACCTGGGAAAAGTAGCTGTTCAGCGGCTGGCTGACGGTCTGGAGCCGCTCCATCTCGGCCTGCATCCGCCGGATGACCGGGCGGATCTGCAACAGGCACAGCAGGCGGCCCTGGAGCATCTCGGCCGATTCCTGCCGGCCGGCCCAGATCAAGCGATCGGACCAGGTACCCAGGCGGAATTCCCCCTTTTCCTGCTCGACAAAGACCAGCAACGGCAGTGAATGCGTTTCCAGCGCCTCCAGCAGGGATTCGAATAACTCCTCCTCCGGCCCGGCCGGCGTGCCCAGCAGTACCGCGGCGCCGACGTCCTCGCCCTCTTGCAGCAGCTCCAGCGCGGTCGCGACATCACAACAGCAGATCGCCTCCAGCCGCAGCCGCTCAAGGGCCTCGCGCAGGGCCTCGGGCAGCTTGGCCTTGGCCTGGATCAGCAGCACGCGCCGTTGATTCAGCCGGCGGGAAATCCCATCTTTTTCGGCGGTTAGGGTTTGCATCTCTTTACCATCTTCGACGCGGAAATCGGCCGGCTTTAACCCATAAGCCAACGAATTGCAAAACCGGCGATAGATTGCCTTCCGGCATGTCCGTAATGCCCCGAGACGCCGGCGATCTCGTTCCCATCGGACCTTGCCGCCAGGGCGTCGAAATGACCGTCCTGCGGTGGCCGTTCCCGCGGAGAATCCCCCGTAGCACAGATTCTAACTGACCGCCGCCCACGGCGTGAAACCGGCCCCAATGGGCGATTATCCAGTTGATTCCCCGCACCGAAAAAATCCGGAATGGATTATTAATCCTTACAATAAAACAAGTTACAAATTATAGCGACCGGATTCCGGACGGCGGATGTCCTGCCGGATGACTGCTTTACACGGATTTCCCGGGGCCCAACCTGTGAGTAACAAAAATCGGGGCGCGCAGGTTCTTGCCAGATAAGCACTAAGAAAATATTGTAAAAAATACCCTAAAAAGCCGATTGACACTACTAGATGTAGTGTTAATATGATCGGCGTCCATTGGTTGGCTCATATCGGGGGCCAAATCAGCCCCTCAGGTAGTGCCGATAATGAGTTCATCTCGGCAGTCGGTGCCGCCGATGGTGGCGGGCGCAGGCCGGGCGGGCCGATTTCCCGGCGGTCGAGTCGATTGCCGGGAGACATAATGACCAGGCTCATTTCGGCGGCCAGGCGGGTCGTTTTCGGGCGGTCGGGCCGACGGATGGGCGGTGGCGTAAATCGAATCATATCGGGGGCCGTGTCGGCCCCTGAATGGGAATAATATTATCATCCAACCCCCGGTCGGGGTGTCGGATTTGTCCGACTCTCCGCCGCTTTTAGTTCTAGAAAAGCCAATTGAGTAATTCCAGGACATTCCTTCGGGGAGAGTCTGCGCCTAGTCGCCCAAGCCCGGCGAATCCTGGCGGCCTCCATCGAGGGGCCCGCCGGGCGGACCCAGAGCCGGCCGGGATGGGCGGTGTGCCAGGAGATGGGTTTTACCGGACGCCCCCGGGGTAGTGGACCATCCGCTGTACGGATCTGCAAGCCAAGGAGAACATCATGTCCGCAGGCGCCATGGACTCGGCCCCCCCCAGACCCTCCGATACCTATGCCAGCATTGAAAACGCCCTTTCGCCCGCCTGTGACTCTCCCAGCGCCCTGCCGCTGGAGCGGTATTTCAGCACCGCCGGCGTACACCCCTTCGATCAGATCGAATGGGAAACCCGCACGGCCACCATCACCGACGACCAGGGCGAAGTGGTCTTCGAGCAGAGAGACGCCGAGGTGCCCAAGGCCTTTAGCCAACTGGCCACCAAGGTCGTGGTCAGCAAGTACTTCTACGGCGAGCTGAACACCGACGAACGGGAACAATCCTTCAAGCAGCTCGTGCACCGCGTGACCCGCACCATCGCCGACTGGGGCCTTCAGGACGGCCTGTTCGCCGGCCGGGAACAGGCGGACCTCTACTACGACGAACTCACCTGGCTGTGCGTCAACCAGTGCGCCGCCTTCAATTCGCCGGTCTGGTTCAATGTCGGACTCTACCAGGTGTACGGCATCGCCGGCAGCAACCACAACCACCACTGGAACGCCGCGGCCGGCCGGATCGAGCCCTGCCGCAACACCTACGAATATCCGCAGGCCTCGGCCTGCTTCATTCAGAGCGTCAGCGACACCATGGAGGACATCATGGCCCTGGCCACCAGCGAGGCCATGCTCTTCAAGCACGGCAGCGGCACGGGCACGGACCTGTCCCACCTGCGCTCCAGCAGGGAGAAGCTCAGCGGCGGCGGCAAGCCCTCGGGGCCCATCAGCTTCATGCGGGTCTATGACCAGATCGCCGCGGTCGTCAAGAGCGGCGGCAAGACCCGGCGGGCCGCCAAGATGCAGTCCCTCAAGATCCACCACCCCGACATCAGGGAATTCATCTGCTGCAAGATGGAGGAGGAGAAAAAGGCCTGGTCCCTGATCGAGCAGGGCTACGACGGGGACTTCAACGGCGTGGCCTACGGCTCGGTGATGTTCCAGAACTCCAACCTCTCGGTGCGGGTCACGGACGAATTCATGCGGGCCGTCGAGAACGACGACGTGTTTGACACCTACTCCGTGACGACCGGGGAGAAGTTCGACACCCATAAGGCCGCCGAGCTGATGGACCTGATCGCCGAGGGGACGCGGATTTGCGGCGATCCCGGACTCCAGTACGACACCACCATCAACCGCTGGCACACCTGCCCGGCCGCCGGCCGGATCAACGCCTCCAATCCCTGCAGCGAGTACATGTTCCTGGACGATTCGGCCTGCAACCTGGCCAGTCTGAACCTGATGAAGTTCCGCCGCCCGGACGGGACCTTCGACGTCGAGAGTTTCCGCCGGGCGGTGCGGATCCTGATCATCGCCCAGGAGCTGCTGGTCGATCACGGCAGCTATCCCACCGCCCGGATCGCCGAGAACTCCCATCGCTTCCGGGCCCTGGGACTGGGCTACGCCAACCTGGGCTCGTTGATCATGTCGCTGGGGCTGCCCTACGACAGCCGCCAGGGCCGGGCCCTGGCCGCGGCAATCACGGCGATCATGACCGGAACGGCCTATGGAGTCAGCGCCGAGTTGAGCGGCCATCTGGGACCGTTCGAGGGCTTCGCCGAGAACCGCGCCGCCATGCTCAAGGTCATCGACATGCACCGGCAGGCCGTGGCCCAGATCGATGCGGCGCACTGCCCGGAGTACCTGCTGCGGGCGGCCCAGGCGGCCTGGACGCAGGCCCGCCGGCGGGGCGAGGACTGCGGATACCGCAACGCCCAGGTCACCGTCCTGGCGCCCACCGGCACGATCGGTTTCATGATGGATTGCGACACCACCGGCATCGAGCCGGATATCGCGCTGGTCAAGTACAAGCTGCTGGCCGGCGGCGGTATGCTCAAGATCGTGAATAATACCGTCCGCCAGGGCCTGGAGCGGCTGGGGTATTCGCCCGAGGCGATCCGCCGGATCCTGGAGACCATCGAGCGGGACGACACCATCGAGACCGCCGAGGATATCCACCCGGAGCATCTGCCGGTCTTCGACTGCGCCTTCAAGCCCGCCCAGGGCCGGCGCGCCATCGGCTACCAGGCCCATATCCAGATGATGGCCGCCGTCCAGCCCTTCATCACCGGCGCGATCAGCAAGACGGTCAACATGCCGCACGACTCGACGCGGCAGCAGATCGCCGAGGCCTACATGACCGGCTGGCGCCTGGGCCTCAAGGCCCTGGCGATCTATCGCGACGGGTCCAAGCGGTCGCAGCCGCTCTCGACCAAGAAGGCCGCGCCGCGGTCCCAGAAACCGGCCAAGACGGAGTCCACCGATCCCCTGGAACGCCGGCCCCAGCGGATCCGCCTGGACCCGACGCGGCATTCGATCACCCATAAATTCGACGTGGCAGGACATGAAGGCTACTTGACGGTGGGGTTATATAAGGATGGCCAACCTGGTGAGCTGTTTATCACCATGGCCAAGGAAGGCAGCACCGTCGGTGGCCTCATGGACGCGTTCGGCACCTGCATCTCCATGGCGCTCCAGTACGGCGTGCCGCTGAGCACGCTGGTGGAGAAATTCAGCCACTCCCGCTTCGAGCCGGCCGGCATGACCGGCAACCTGGACATCCCCTTCGCCAAGAGCATCATCGATTACATCGCCCGCTGGCTGGGGATGACCTTCCTGCCGGGCTATCGGGAGATGTTCGCCCCCAAGCGCCCGGCGAAGTCCTCCCCGGCCGAGGCGACCGCCGCCGGCAGCAACGGCAGCGGCAAAGACGGTAATAAAGATGGCGGCGGCAACGGCGAGCCGAAGGCCCCGCCGGCCGTCTTGACGCCGGCCCTACCGACCGCGGCCCTGCCCGACCTGGAACGGCGCGCCGGCCTGGAACGGTTTCCGGAACGGATCGACGGGATCATCAATCGCATCCACAAGGCCGAGCCGGCCGTCAGCGGCGAGAAGGCCCAGCAGATGGCGGCGTTCAACAGCCAGTTCTCGCACTTCCAGTCCGACGCCCCCGTCTGCGACAACTGCGGCTCGATCACCGTCCGCAACGGCAACTGCTACCGCTGCCACAACTGCGGCGCCAGCCACGGCTGCAGCTAGGCGGGACATTTCACCTGCTTTTGTTATTCCGCTGTAACGTCATCCGCCATTCGGACGTTATTATGCACACGTCGAATACGGGTGGCGGTGCCAACCAATATAAAAATGCAAAACTCAAAATGCAAGATTGCGGTCTCGCCTGCGGCGATTTTTCAGATCGCCGCGGGCTTCCGGATGTTTCGACGCTCCCCCTGGTCGCTGCGCCTGGGCGAGAAATGTTACCGCGTTGGGTGGTACCGCCAAGCGAGTCTTCGAGGTTGGGGGTGGGTCGCTTGCCGCAACCGGCGATTTGCCGCGAGGTGGCTGTGCCACCTCGCCCAAAGGTTGGAGGTTAAATGGGCGGGGTTTGGGGCAGAGCCCCAAATAAGAAAAATCATCGCCGCAGGCGAGACCGAATAATATCCTGGTAAATAAGCCATCCCTTTACATTTGAGTATTAAGGTGTACTACGTCACGATCGGGACAGCTTCACTGTTTGGCCCCAGCCGATGGTGCTTGTATTTAAACTTATGAGGGATGGGGGATGGGGATCTCCCGCTTGCACACCGGGCAGACGCCGATCTTGCCGGCGTGCTCGGCGGCGGTCTTGACCGGCTGGCCGCAGGAGCAGGTGAAGCGGACCACCTCGTCCTCGTCGGCCAGGGGATCCGGCAGAGGGGCCAACTGGGCCGCGCCGACCGCGCCGGCCGCCTCGGCTTCATCGGCCGCATCCACACGAGGAACCACAATGGTCTGCTTGCAGTCGGGACAGGACAACGTCTGGCCCTGTAAGCTGCTGGGGGCCTCCATCACTTCCCCGCACTTGGGACATTTGAATTGAATCATAAGATCTACCTCCATCGGTCAAGCAGGTTGAAACGTCGGCTCCGGACCTGAAGCACGCGGCCCGGATGATATACCGGATCGCGGGGATTGTGTAGGATTTAATATCCCGGCCGGAGGGAAAAAACGCCGATTCTTTCGTAAGTCCTTATGCGGCAGTAAACTATGTCATTTGGCCGCCGCGATATCCGGCCGGCCGGGAACATCGGGCGTGACCGCTGGTCGCGGATCGGTATACCCGATTGACTGCCGGCCGGATTACGGTATAATTGGATCCGTACGGGTGTTTGCCGGTGGGTATCGCCAAGCGCCTCCTGTCGGTGCGCACCGTGTTCAGGAAGAACCAGGCAAAGCGCCGGACGAAACCGGGATATGCAGTCCCAGCGGAGGCGACGTCCCGCCGCACTTGAGGATTTGTTCCGGCGCCAACAAAGGCAGGGATGCCATGGCAAAGAAAAAGATCACCTCCCGCAAGAAGACCTCCACCGCCGCCAAGTCGGCCAAAACACACTCCCGTTCGACCAAAGGCGCACGGGCGGCCAAGGCGAAGTCCCCTCCGAAAAAAACGCCCGCCGGTTCGGCCGCCCCGGTCGCCCCGGCCCGGCCCGCGGTCCGGGCGAAAAAGACCTCGACCAAGGTGAGCTCGACCGATAAGACCTCGGTCAAGGATGGCGCGGCCAGGAAGACCTCGCTCAAAAAGGCCTCGATACCAAAGGCGGTCCGGACATCGCCCCCGAAAGCGGCGGGACCGTCCCCGACGGCCGTCGTGGCGGAACCGGCCGGCGCTCGGGCGAACGACACGGGCCAACTGGAATCGTTGATCCGCCGCATGAACGACGCCGTGCAGGGACTGCAAGACCTGCTGGAAA
>JAFGFX010000193.1 GCA_016930855.1 Sedimentisphaerales bacterium
CAGATTCCGCGCCACGAAGCGGAAATCCTCGCCCCGGGGAATCAACCGCCCCAAGGGGACCTTCGATTCGCGACGGTAAAAATACAACACCATGCCGTGGGCGGCGGCATAACTGATCGAGCTGGCCACCGCCGACCCGGCGATGCCCATCTTCGGGATCAGCAACAGATTTAAGACGACGTTCAGCGTCAGGGTGAAAAATCCCGTCACCGTGACATAGAGGGGTTTCTCGCGGGCGGTCAGGTCGCTGGAGATGATCGAAGAGCCGCCCAGGACCGCGATCCCCGGCAGCAACCAGAGAAACGACGGGATCATGCCGGCGTATTCGTAGCCGTACAGGACCAGGGTGGCCGGAATCCCGACGATGCCCAGGACGAGCATGGAGCCGAAGGAAATGATCGTCGTATAGCGAAACACCCGGGGGACCTGTCCCTGCCGGTTGTCCCACTCGTTGGCCAGGCGGGGCAGAAAGGCGCTGGCGATGGAGTTCGGCAGGAGCTTCAATTTTTCGGCCATGCCCACCGCCACCACATACAGGCCGATCTGGATATCCGAAACCATGTAGTTCAGGATCCCCTGGTCCAGCCGGTACAGCAGAAACCCCGCCAACGTCGACAGGCTGACCTTGGCGCCGAAGCCCATGCTCTTGCGGAACATCGCCCCGGAAAAATGCCGCACGCGCAGCGAAACATAATCCCTCACCGCCCAGAGGCTCAGCAGGATGATCAGCAGCCGGTCGACCGCCATGACGATCAGGGCCGTCTTGATGCGGCCGTGCCAGAACACCATGAAACCCAGCAGCAGCACGAAGGAGAGCATCGCGTGCCCGGCGTTGATCGCCGCCGAGAGGGTGATCCGGCCGACGCCGTTCACGAAGGTGGGCAGGACCATGCCCAGGATCATCAGGGGGGTCATGACGATGACCAGATAGACCATCTCGTGGTCGAACTGGCGGTATTGGCCCAGCGGAATCGGCAGCCAGAAAAAAAACGCCAGGATCAACACGGCGCTCAGGACCGCCCCGAACAGGGTAATCAAGAGGGACTGCTGGAAGAGGTGGCGGCGCTGGTCCTTGTAGAGACCGGCGAAGGTGGCGTTGACGGTGGGCATGCCGAAGCTGCAAAAGGTGGCCATGACCATTGGCAGCAGCAGTGCCAATCCCAGCAGGCCGCGGTCGGCCCGGCCCAGCATGCGGGCCAGGATGATGGAGGTCCCCAGGCTTAGGGCGGTGCTAAAGACATTGGACCCCACGGTAACGCTGATTTCTTTTTTCAACATAAATGGCTGTACCCTTCGGCACTCCATCGCCGGGTCTGGCTCGGCCGCCGCCTAGGCAAGCACCCTGGGGATCTGACGAAAAAATACGGTAGTCTCAAGGCCCCGGCCGGTAACGGACAAGGCTAGGCATTACGGCGTCGGCGGCTCGATCTCGATGCCGTATTGCGCGTACACCCGGTTGCGGTATTCCACCACGTCGGCATCGCTGATCTGGGCGGGGTCCTTGCCGGCATAGGGCGCCCGGATCATCAAGTCGCGCGGGCGTCTCTGGAGATAGTCCTCCAGGCGGCACAGGATCCGGGCCGGCACGCCGGCGGCCACCGAATCCGCGGGGATATCCCGCGTGACCACGCTGGCGGCGCCCACGATCACGTTATCCCCGATCGTCACGCCCGGCATGATCACGGCTCCGTAGCCGATAAAGCAGTTGTCGCCGATATGCACCGGCGCCACCTTGCATTCGCCGGTATGGATATAATAGCTGGCGTCGTGGGTCAGGACGACGGCATGGGGGGCGAACAGGCAGTTGCGGCCGATATGGACCAGGCGGGGGAAATTGCCGTCCAGGTTCGAGGGGAACACGCGCGAGCCCGCCCCGATGTCACAGGCGGCAATGGGTGTGTATGGATTTACCTTTTTGCGGCCCAGCAGGGCCCGTAGGATTCTGCGCAACATGGACTTGTTCCTGCAACGAAACGGATCTCCGGACGCCCAGCGCTACCAGGCCGTCCCGGATCACTCCAGGTACAGCGCCCGGGCGCGGGCGACCCATTTTTCCAGCAGCGCCCGGGGGATCCTGCCGTGAACGGGCACATTGAGTATATGGCCGGAAAGATATTCCCCCTCGGGACACGATCCAGCGGCATAGCCGGCCCCCTCCCAGTCGCTTTCTACCGGGTGGACCGGATCGTTCAGCCAGAAGCCGGGCGTGATCCGAAACGTATTTAAGAGACGAATCCAGGGCTCCCGCCGCCGCACGACGAAGGGGAAGCGCACCCAACTGGGCAGGGCCTTGGTATGGTCGTACTTGGCCACGGCGACACCCATCGCGCCCAGGGCCCCTTCCAGATGCGCGGCCAGTCGCCGCCGGTGACGCAGGTCCCGCTCGATCCGGAGCAACTGCCGCAGGCCCGCGTAGGCCATCAGGTTGCCCAGCCGCGCCGGGTAGGGCGTGAAGCGCCGGCAGTTGATCTCGCAGGCGTAATTGGCGGCGTCGAAGGTCAGCACCCGCATCACGCCGGCCAGCGACAGCCTTTTCGCCAGCAACTCGAAGGTCCGCGTCCGCGGCTGGAGCAGCGGATACCCGCACAGCGCCGCCCGATAACACCAGCGCCACAGGCAGTACAATTCCTGCCGCGGCGGGAAGAACTCCGCCTCCTGCTGGATGGCCCGCAGCCTCTCGTGGAGCGCCGCGTCGTCGGTCAGGGCATAGCCGCCCCGCTCCGTACTGAACATCTTGCTGCCTTCGGTGGAGAAGAAGGCCGCCAGTCCGAAGCCGCCGACCGGCCGGCCGGCCCAGCGGGCCCCGATGGCGTGGGCGCCGTCTTCGATGATCGGTATCCCGTACCGCCGGGAGACCGCCGCCAGCTCGTCGAGGTCGCAGGGGACCCCGAAGGTGTGCTGGGCGAGAATGGCGCGGGTTTTTTGGGTGATCGCCGCGGCAATCCTGCCCAGATCGATATTGAAATCATCCCGGGACACGTCCACGTACACGGGCTTTAGCCCGGCGAAGCGGATGGCGTTGGCGGTGACGATGCAGGTATAGCCCGGCAGGATGATCTCGTCGTCCGGCCGCAGGTCCATCGCCCGCAGGATGGCGTACAGCGCCATGCGGCCGGCCCCGAAGGACACGGCGTAGCGCACGCGGTGGTAGCGGGCCAGGGCGTCCTCGTACTGGCCGATATAACGGCCGTCGCCGAGGGATTCGCCCGCCGCCCACTTCCGCAGCAGGACAAACGCATCGTGCGCCTGCGACGTGCCGCCGACATAGGTGTATTGGTAGGGCCGGCAGGCGTCCGCCGCGATCCGCAGGGCATTGGCGATCTTGGTTCGTATCATGCCGTCGTGACACCCCCCGTCTGGTCCAGGCGCCGCACCGTTCGACAGGGGATCCCGCAGGACAGGCTGCGGGCCTCGACGTCGCGGTTGACCAGGCTCAGGGCGCCCACCGCGGCAAGCTCCCCGACGGTCACGCCATGCAGGATCACCGCCTGCATGCCGATCCACGCGCCCCGCCGGATGCAAACCGGCCCCTCCCGGCGCGGGAAGAACTCCTGCAGGGGCCGATCGCCGGGATCGGCGTGCGTGGTGATGCACACCCGCGCCGACAGGGCCACCTCGTCCTCGATCTCGATCCGGTTGGCCAGGTCGAGAAGGCAGCCCGGCCCGATATACACGTGCCGGCCGATCCGGAGGTTGCTACAGTCTCCGTCGCGGGCGTTCTGGATGCGGATATCGTATTCGATCGTCACGCCGGCGTCGATCTTGGCACCCAGCAGACGCAGCACGATCGCCGCCGGCACCAGGCGGGCATAGGCATTGAGCCGGTAGAGAATGTACTGCCGACCCAGCAGCAGCCGTACGATCCGCAAATGCGCCTTGACGATCAGCAGCTTGAGCAGTCGCCACATTTTTTTCAGGTTGTTCATGGTCAAACGGGAAAGGCCGCGAGGTCGTGTTCTAATCCCGGCATCAGGCGCTGGCAGTGCCGAACAACGCCGGCCGCGTCAGAGTCGCGCCGGCGATCCAGTCGGCACACAGTCATCCAACTGAAGAAAGGCCAATAGCCCCATCGAGGTGATGAGATGCCTAGGTCGGATATTTTCAGTCGGCGTAAAATTCCAGAACCGTCCGGACGACGTAGTCCTTCATCTCGTCGGTCAGTTCCGGGTAGATCGGCAGGGCCAGTACCTCGGCCGCCGCCTGCTCGGAGACGGGAAAATCCCCCTGGCGGTGGCCCAGATAGGCGAAGCACTCCTGCCGGTGCAGCGGCAGCGGATAATAAATCTCGCAGCCGACCTGCTTTTCCCTCAGATGCTCCAGCAACTCGTCCCGCCGGGCCGCGCGAATGACGTACTGATTGTAGATGCTGACGCATTCGGGAAGGATCGCGGGCGTCCGGACGACCGACCCGGCAAATTTCTTATCATAATAGGCCGCGTTGCGCCGCCGCGCCTCGCTCCAGCGGTCCAGGTGCGGCAGTTTCACGCTCAGGGCCGCCGCCTGGATGGGATCCAGCCGGAAGTTCGCCCCGACGTACTTGTGGTAATATTTCGGGTGGCCGCCGTGGTTCCGCATCAACTTTAGACGTTCGTAAAGCGATTCGTCGTTGGTCACCACCATCCCGCCGTCGCCGATGCCGCCGAGATTCTTGCTGGGAAAGAAGCTCAAGCACCCGCAGGTCCCGACGCTGCCGGCCTTCTTGCCCTTGTAGGTGCTGGAAATGGACTGGGCGGCATCCTCGATCACCGCCAGGTTGTGCCGCTCGGCCAGGGCCACGATCGGGTCCATGTCGGCCATCTGCCCAAAGAGATGGACCGGGATGATCGCCCGGGTCTTTTCGCTGATCGCCGCCTCGATTTGCGCCGTATCGATATTGAACGAGCGGGCATCGATATCCACGAACACCGGCCGCGCCCCGACCCGGTGGATGCACCCGGCGGTGGCGAAGAAGGTGAACGGCGTGGTGATCACCTCGTCGCCGGGGCCGATCTCCAGGCTCATCAGGGCGTTCAGGATCGCATCGGTGCCGCTGGAGACCCCCACGGCGAAGCGGCAATCGCTGACCGCCGCGACCTGTTTTTCGAGGGCCTCGACCTTGGGCCCGCCGATGCAGCGCTGGGTCTCGAGCACCTCGGCAACCGCCGCCAGAATCTCGTCCTTCAACTGCGCATACTGCGCCCGCAAATCCAATAACGGCACCTGCATGTTCTTCTGCACCCTAGCCTTCCTTGCGTACCTTTCATCTGCTATTCTGATTGCCGCTGTTTCCACTGGCGATAGCCCTTCGTGCCGGTCGCCTTCTCCGCCGGTAGGGGCGCCTCCTCATCGAGATCCAGGCAGCGCACCACGTCCGGCGCGACCTGCCGGTAGCGGTAGCCGCTTTCCGGACAGACCATTATACCGTCGCCGTCGGGTCCGGGCAAACGATGTCCGTGCCGGCTGATCCAGCCGACCCGCCGGGCCGGCACCCCCATCATCAAAGCGTAATCGCACACCGGGCGGGTCACCACCGCCCCGGCCGAGATCAGGCAATAGCGGCCGAGCTGGGTTCCGCAGACGATCGTGGCGTTGGCCCCGACCGTCGCGCCGCGCCGGATCAGCGTCGGCTCGTACAGGCTATGCCGGTTGATCTGGGAGCGCGGATTGCTCACGTTGGTCAGCACGCAGCTGGGGCCCAAAAACACGTCGTCCTCGATCACCGTGCCGGTATAGATCGACACGTTGTTCTGGATCTTCACGTTGTCGCCGATGACGACGCCGTCGGCCACGAAGACGTTCTGCCCCAGATTGCAGTTCGCCCCCAGCCGGGCCCCCTTCATGACATGGCAGAAATGCCAGATACGGGTACCGGCCCCGATGTGGGCCCCCGCGTCGACTAGCGCCGTCTCATGGACGAAATACTCCGGCGGCACCTGGCTGTCGTCGGCGTTGGATTGTCCTGCTGCCGTCATACTGATTGCCTTCCTTGTCCTCTTCGTCTGTCAGACGGTATATTTTCCGGCCAGGATGGGGTGGTATTCGCCCTGGATCCCGATCGGCTGGGCGTTGCGGATCGTCGAAACGATCTCAATCGACTGGATGACCTGCTCGGGCCCGAAGCCGCGGCCGGCGAGAATCTGGCGGTAACTTTCCGTGTGCAGATCGGTAAAGCCGCCGGAAAACTCGATCTCCTCGCCGTCCACGCGGATGGAACGGTAGGTCATGGGCCTGCCCGGTTCGGGCGCGAAGGGCAGATCGTGATAATCCAGCGACAGGAACCAGCGGACCCGGGCCCGCTGGAGAGCCAGGAAGCCGGCCGCCCGCCGCGGCTCGGACACATGCACGACATTGCCCTGCACCGGGCCGAAGATCCAGGCCAGCATGTCGAAAAAATGCACCCCGATGTTGGTGGCGATCCCGCCCGATTTGCTCGGGTCGCCCTTCCAGCTGACCATGTACCAATGGCCGCGCGAGGTGATGTACGTCAGGTCGATCTCGTAGGTCCGATCCGCCGGGCCCTGCTCGATCCGCTGCTTGAGCGCCTGGATCGCCGGATGCAGGCGGACCTGCAGGATGGAGTAGATCTTCCGCTCGGTCTCCTTCTGCGTCTCCAGCAGGGCCGAGACGTTCCAGGGATTCAGTACCAGCGGCTTTTCGCAGATGGCATCGGCGCCGATCCGCAGGGCAAAGCGGATGTGGGCGTCGTGCAGATAGTTCGGCGAGCAGATGGCCACGAAATCCACGTCCCGGCCCTCGCGCCGCCGCTTTTCCAGGTGGCGGTCGAAGCGCTCGAACTCGGTGAAAAAATCGCAGTCCGGAAAATACTGATCCAGCACGCCCACCGAATCGTTCTTGTCCAGGGCGGCCACCAGCACGTTGCCGGTCTCCCGGATCGCCTGCAAATGGCGCGGGGCGATGTAGCCGCCGGCGCCGATCAATGCGAAATTCTTCATAAGACCTCTTCCTTGTCTAATCCTCTGGTTTCCGGTCGAATCCAAATCCGTTATGCGTTGTGGTTGGCAACCGTCCCGTCCCTATCCATCCGGCCGGGCGCCAGACCGCTAGCGGCGCAGCCATTCGACGAAGCGCCGCAGCCCCTCCGGCAAATCGGTCCGCGGATCGTAGCCCAGCTCCGCCTGGGCCCGCGAGATATCCGCGTAGGTCTGCCTGACGTCGCCGGGCGGAACGGGTCGGCGCTCGATGGCGGCCTTTTTGCCCAGCGACTGCTCCAATGCCCCGATCAGGGCATCCAGCCGATAGGGCCGCGACTCGCCCAGGTTGTAGAGGCGATAGCCAGGCCAATGGTCCAGGGCGGCCAGCACCCCGTTGAGAATGTCGTCGATGTAGGTGAAATCGCGGGCCATGGAGCCGTCGCCGAAGACGGGGATGGATTTGTCGGCTTCGATCAGGCGGGCGAACTTGTGGATCGCCAGGTCCGGCCGCTGCCGCGGTCCGTACACCGTGAAAAACCGCAGGCAATTGATCCGCATGCCGAAAAGATGATGGTAGGTATAACAGAGCAGCTCGCCCGCCTTCTTGGTCGCCGCGTAGGGCGAGATCGGATGATCCACGTTGTCCGTCTCGCTGAAGGGCACCTTGTCGTTGTTGCCGTAGACGCTGGAGCTGGAGGCAAACACGAATCGGTCTATCCGCGCCCGGCGGGCCGCCTCCAGCAGGACCATCGTGCCGCGGACGTTGACATCCTGGTAGCCCAAGGGATCCGCGATCGACGGCCGCACGCCCGCCCGGGCCGCCAGGTGCACGATCAGCTCGATTGCCTCGTCCGCCAGCACGTTATCGACCCGTTCCGCATCGCGGATATCTGCCTCGACCAGGCGGAATCGCTTCCGGCCGACCAGGGCCGACAGGTTGTCCTGCTTGATCCGGCGATCGTAGAAGGGATCGAAGTTGTCAAGGCCCACGACCCGATCGCCCCGGCCGACCAGCCGCTCGGACAAGTGCGACCCGATAAATCCCGCCGCGCCCGTAACCAGTATATTCAAGAGCGATTTCCTTCCCGATCCGCATCCGACTCTATTATTGCGATATCACCACATCTCGACAAATCGATCCACACCCTATTGACCAGGTCCCAAATATCGCGTCTCCGGCAGGTCGAATTATAACGTCTTGGCCAGGTCCCGTATGTATTGCCGCAGGTCGTCGGCCATATCCGGCCGCTTCAGGGCGAATTCCAGGTTGGTGCGGATAAACCCCTCCTTGTTGCCGATATCGCAGCGCCGCCCCTCCAGCAGACGGCCGTACAGCGCCCGGTCCGGCAACATCATCCGCATCGCGTCGGTCAGCTGAACCTCGCCGCCCTTGCCCGGCGCGGTGCGTTCCAGGCAGGCAAAGATCTCCGGCGTCAGGATGTACCGGCCGGCGACCGCCAGGTTGGACGGCGCCGCGGCCGGGTCGGGCTTTTCGACCAGGTCCTCCAGGCGGTATAGCCCGTCCTCGATCCGGCGGCCCCGGATCACCCCGTAGCGGCTGACCCGCTCAGGGGCGACCTCTTCCAACAACACCACGCCGGCCTGGAACCGTTCATGCACCTCCAGCAACTGCTGCGCCGCCGGCCGGGCCGCGTCCATCACCGTATCGCCCAGCAACACCAGGAACGGCTCGTCGTTGACGTGATGCCGGGCGCAATACACCGCGTCGCCTAATCCCTTCAATTCCTTCTGCCAGACGAAGTGGATCTCGGCCATCTCGGAGATCCGCCGCAGGGCCTCCAGCTGATCCCTCCTGCCCTGGCTGCGGAGGCGATCCTCCAGCTCGAAGCTGCGGTCGAAGTGCTCCTCGATCGCCCGCTTGCCGCTGCCGATCACCATGAGGATGTCGGTGATCCCCGCCGCGACCGCCTCCTCCACCACGTACTGGATCACGGGCGTATCCACGATCGGCAGCATCTCCTTGGGCTGCGACTTCGTCGCCGGCAGGAAGCGCGTCCCCAGTCCCGCCGCCGGTATGACCGCCTTGCGAATCATCTCGCGGCCCCCTCCCGCCGCACCACGTAGTGCGGCTTGATCACCTTGACCTTCATCTCGCCCAGAACCATCTTGAGCCGCCGGAACATCGCCTCATCCCGATAGGTCCCGACGATGGCGCCGCCGGAGCCGGTGAACTTGGCGCTGGCGCCGACCGAGCGGGCCGCCGCCACCATCTGCAGATTGTCCCGACTGATCCGATAGATCTTCCGGCGGCGGTCGAAGTTCGCATCCAGCAACCGCCCCAGCTTTGCCCCCTGGCCCCGCACGAGGCAGTTCCGAGCCTTGTCCGTCAGATCCGCCCAGTAGCGCATGGCGTCCACGACCGCCTTCTCGCCGCGGTTGAACCGCTCGCGGATCGCGTTATGAAACACCTCCGTCGGCTCGCTGAAATCCGCCCGATAGGCCACGTACAACGGCGGCAGCAACTTCGGATCCATCGGCTCGTATTGGCCGTAGCCCTGCTTTTTCATGATCGCCTGGGCAAAATCCATGTACACCAGGCCCTCGTACACCTGGATGACGCGATCCTGCAGGCCGGCGGCGATGTTCAGCTCGTCGGCCTCCGCCGACAGGATCAGGTTCGCCTGGGTGAACAGCGGGATGCTCACCCCGTAAAAGGCCGTCAGGGCCCGCAGGCACGCCGTGATAATGGCGCTGGAGCCGGCCAGGCCCACGCCGTGCGGGATCGTCGAATGATAACGCAGCGTGAAGTTCTTGTCGTGCAGGGCGATGTCGTTGTCCCGGCAGTAGTCGTAGAACCGCTTGACCGTCGCCTTCAGCAGGCGGATCCCCCCGTAATAGCCGTGCTGCACCACGTCGTGGACCAGTTCGCCGATGCCGTCGAACCGCGACTGGTCCTTGGCGCTGGGCAGGATCTCCAGCTCCGGCGACTCGTACAAGACCACCTCCGCCCGGAAGTTTCCCAAGACGAAGGAAATCGTCTTGCCGAAGTACCCGTCCGAGGGATTGCCGATCAGGCCGACCCGCGGATAGGCTTTCGTTCGAATAATCATAATCCTGTCCCCATGCCCGGCGCCGTCCTACGGCCGGCCGATACCATGATACTCGATCCCCTCGTTACGCACATAGCCGGGATCGTACAAATTCCGCCCGTCGAAGATCACCGGCCGGGTCAATTTCTCCCGGATCAGGGCGAAATCCGGATTGCGGAATTCCTGCCACTCGGTGCAGACCACCAGGGCATCGGCGCCCTCGAGGGCCTCATAGGCGTCGGCCGCCGTCTGGAGCCGCCCGTCCAGGGCCGCCTGGGCCGCCGGCATCGCCTCCGGATCGTAGGCCCGCACCGTCAAACCGGCCTCCAGGAACCGCCGGGCGCAATACAACGCCGGCGACTCCCGCACGTCGTCGGTCCGCGCCTTGAACGCCAGGCCCCACAGCGCCAGCGTCGTGCGGCCCGGTTCGGCCCGAACATACGCCAGGACCCGGTCGGCGAACCGCTCCTGCTGGCGGGCGTTGGCCGCCTGGACCGCCTGCACGACGGATAGTTCCCGCTGGTGCCGGCGGGCCGTGTGGAGCAGCGCCCGAACGTCCTTGGGAAAGCAACTGCCGCCGTAGCCCAACCCGCAGAACAAAAACGCATTGCCGATCCGCGAGTCGCTGCCGATGCCCGCGCGGACTTGTTCGATGTCCGCCCCGACCGCCTCGCACAGCGCCGACATCTCGTTCATGAACGAGATCCGCGTCGCCAGCATGGCGTTGGCCGCGTACTTGGTCATCTCCGCCGAGATCGGATCCATGAAGAGGATCCGGCTGGACTTCCGCATAAAGGGCGCATAGATCTGTTTCATGATCTCCCGCACCGCCGGATTGGTCGCCCCGACAATGACCCGGTCGGGCTTGAGGAAATCTTCCACCGCCGCCCCCTCCTTGAGAAACTCCGGATTGCTGACATAGTCAAACGGCAGGTCCGTCACCGCCCGGATCGCGTCGGCCACCTTCTGATGGGTCCCCAGCGGGACGGTGCTTTTGGTGACGATGATGCGGTACTCGGTCATGCATTTTGCGATGGCCGCGGCCGCTTCCAGCACCGCCGAGATGTCCGCGGAGCCGTCCGGCGCCGAGGGGGTCCCCACCGCCAGGAAGATGACCAGCGACTGATCCACCCCTAGGGCCAGGTCCGTCGTGAAGCTCAACCGGCCCGCCTGCAGATTGTGCCGGACGATCTCGGTCAGTCCCGGCTCGTAGATGGGTATCCGGCCCTCGTTGAGCTTGGCGATCTTGTCCGCGTCCGAATCCACGCATACCACGTGGTTGCCGGCCTCGGCCAGACAGCCGGCCGCCACCAGCCCGACGTATCCTGCTCCCACTACCGATACTCTCACGGGTTGACCTCCTGGTTGGCTACGGACCGCCCCGCGGGCGCCGCCGGCTGGTCCATCCGGATCTCATAGATATTCTCCGTCGGCGAGAGGGCGAACGGCACCAGCGCGTTCGGGTCCGTCACCCAATCGGGACGGTAATCCTTCACATTCGACACGGTAAAGACCCGCCCGCCGGCCGGCAGGATCCGGATCAGGGCTTGGCGATCCAGTTCCAGGAACACCCGCACATCCGGCCGGCGCTGCTCGATGTGCTGGAGATACAGAAGCGGCGGGATGGTCGTATGATCCGCCAGCAAGATGGCGCCGGCGGGCAGCCGGTCGAACACCTCGGTGGCGAACCGCCGCGGGCCCGTCTGGTCCTGCTGCCAGGGCTCCAGGTAATAGCGATACACGTCCCGGTAGGGAATATGGCGCCGGGTGCCCAGCGGGATCTGCCGGCTGCGGGCCGCCTGCGCCATGACCGCATACGCCGGCGGCATCAGCAGCAGGCCCGCCGCCGTCAGGATTATTCCCAGCCGGCGGCGGCGGCCGCAGAGGGCCTCGAAGCCCAGGCCGATATACACACTGAGAAGGGCATACGCCGGCAGGAAAAAATGGTTCTGGTTGGGCACGTCATAGCGGACCGCAAAGAGGACATACGCCAAACCCAACACCAGCAACAGCCACGCCGCCGCCCGTCGGGGCAGCCGCGCCAGGCTGTACCAGAGGCCGGGCCCGGCCAGCAGCAGCAGCGGCGTCGGATAATTCAACACCAGCAACTGCACGCTGCGGTACGCCAGAGGCCCCAACCGCCGCAGATTGAACACCGCCGGGCCCCAGCGCCCCCAGATCGCCGACTGCCAGGTCGCTATCCAGTCGCCCGTGCGCAGGTATTCCTGCCAGAGCACCGCCCAGAACAATCCCGCCCCGATCAGCCAGAACAATCCCATCCCCGCCACGGCCCAACCGGACAGCTTCCGCCGCCCCAGCCGCTCGATCAGCCAGATCAGCACGATCACCCAGGCGATCTGGCTGATCAGGTGGACACTCGCTCCCAGGCCGAAGATCAATCCCATCCAGAGCAGGTATTCGCCCTTGCCCGAGCGCTCGTAGGCCAGCATCAGCAGCAGGCCGCCGGTGATCGCCGCGGTGGCCATGCTGTAGGACTGCGCCTGCACGCCGACAAACCAGGGCGTATGGGCCAGTCCATAGCTCAACGCCGCCAGCAGTGCCGGCCAGAGCCGCCCGGCCAACTGATAGACCAGCAAGAACAGGCTCGCCACCGTCAGCGCCGCAAACAGGGCGCTGGCCAGGTTGGCCGCATAGGCGTAGCTGAACCATCCCGGCCGGCCGAGCGCGTGGGCGACGACGATATACAGCGGATGGACCCGAACCGCGTCTCCCGGCCGCGACAGACTGCCCAGCGCCGCCTGGTACTGGTAATCCCCCTGGTCCTGCCAGACCAGATCCGGCGCCAAGGTCAGCAGATACACCACCAGCAGCGCCAGGAATACCAGGCAGCAGGGGATATACGCCGGCAGCGGCCGGCGGCGGATTCCCGTCCGCCGGCGGCGAGGCGTCGGCGGACGAGCCGGCGAGGAATGGGGTACATTCGACTCGGAAGGCATCATGCAGGGCCCCTGATGGTCCGGTTCGTCAAACCGGATCGATCGTTCCCGTCGGGATCGATTATTGTCGATGGGAATGGTCAATGAAAGGCAAAAGCCAAATCGATGTCACGTTCGCAAAGGACCTGGCGTCCCCCCCCCCGGCAACAAGATACGCCTCGCCCACGAAAAAGACCGTTGCCCCCTCGACGAGACGATAGGCCACGCCTGCGGAGGCAGGCATCCAGATTCTCGAGCAGATTCCAAGGAAGATTATGAAATAACGGATCTATATATTCCATTTTTATGACGGAATCGAAAGCGGAAATCCGCCGCCCCCTGCCGATCCGATGAAGTCCGGTCCCTACCAGTCACACAACCACGACGGCTCCCAATGGCATTCCAGCCACTGCTGGGCCAGCAGGGAAAAGTCCCGCAGATCCACCTGTTCGTCGTGCGGCTCGAAGTCCGCCCCCCAGCACCAATCGTTCTGCTCCGAGCAGTCGCCCTGGAGCCACTGCTCGGCGAACCAGATCAGGTCGGGAAGATCCACCCGGCAGTTTTCGTTCAGGTCGCCCGCGGTCAATCCCTGGCAAACCGCCGTGGTGGTGGTGATCTGTTCGATCCAGTCGGCGTGCGTACTGATCCGGACCGCATCCATCAGGTCGGGCTGATGCCAGTAGGGAACCTCCGGATGGCGAAACCAGCTCTGGCCATACTGGGGCCAGGGCGTGCCGTGGGCCGTCACGGCCCGGCTCAGGCCGATCAGAAACCAGCGGCCGTCCTGAAAGCAGAACCAGCCGCCGCCCGAATCGTACTCGGCCAGCGTCCCCTCGTAAACGGTGGCGGAATAATGATCCGGATCGTCGAAGTCCGCCACCAGCAGATCGCCCCGATAGAGACCCGTCTGGCCCTCCTCGGCGGCGGCCACCCGATTCGTGCACCAGCGCAACCGCTGATTGTGATTGTCCGGCCCGGTCGCCCAGGCATACCCGTAGGTCTGGGGCGGATCGCCGCCGGTCAGCACGCCGCCGCGGCCGCGGCCGTAGCCGGCCAGGCGGATTTCTTTGCCCGCCTCGTCCTGACCGGTGTACCAGGGTACGTACGCGGTCAGTTGGGCGTCGCGGCCGTCCGCGGTGGTCAGCCGCACCAGCCGCAGGTCCGCCGCCCCGTCGGCGCCACCGGTCCAGGCCGCATCGTAATGACACCGATAGTCCACACCGTTGATCTGGACCGTCGGCGGCGAGGTATTCTGATGGCGGGTGGTAATCAGCCAGTTCGGGGCGATGACCACGAAGGACGCGTTGGTGCTCCACCGGCCGACCACCGCATCCGGGGGTCTATCCGTCCACTCCTCACCGGGTTCCGCTTCCGGATGCAGAATGATCCCCTCTGCAACATGAGCCGGAATGATGAGGATAAAGGCAACCCAAAAGATGGAGATACATAGAGTATCCCCTCGAAATCCCTTGGCCTCCATTACCTTCCTCCTTAT
The DNA here is from genome assembly GCA_016930855.1 of Sedimentisphaerales bacterium. GTDB lineage: Bacteria > Planctomycetota > Phycisphaerae > Sedimentisphaerales > SM23-30 > JAFGFX01. The sequence goes on from JAFGFX010000193.1 coordinate 14,393, forward strand.
CAAGCCATTATACCAAATCGGCCGGATAAGGCAAGCCTTTTTTGACCCGGCAAGGGGTCTCGTCTCTCCTATTGCGGCGCTTTATCGGCGGGCCGATGGCGGTCGGCCAAGGGCCGGAAATATTCGATCACCTGCGGCAATCCGGCTTCCAGGGTCACCTTCGGGGCCCAATCCAACACCTGCTGCGCCCGGGAGATATCCGGACGCCGCCGGGTCGGATCATCCTGGGGCAGGGGTCTGTACACGATCGTCGAGGTCGAACCGGTCAGTTCCACGATCAACTCGGCGATCCGGCCGATCGAGCGCTCATCGGGATTGCCCAGGTTCAGCGGCCCGGTCGTCCGGTCCTGCGCCATCAGGCGGATCAGGCCCTCGACCATGTCGTCCACGTAGCAGAACGAGCGGGTTTGGGAGCCGTCCCCGAAGATGGTGATGGGCTCGCCCCGCAGGGCCTGCAAGATAAAATTGCTGACCACCCGGCCGTCGTCGCAGCGCATGCGGGGCCCGTAGGTATTGAAGATCCGGGCCAGGCGGATATCGACGTGATGTTCCCGGTGAAAATCGAACATCAGGGTCTCGGCCACCCGTTTGCCCTCGTCGTAGCAGCTGCGCGGCCCGATGGTATTGACGTTGCCCCAGTACCCCTCCGGCTGGGGATGCACCTGGGGGTTGCCGTAGATCTCCGAGGTGCTGGCCTGCAAGACCCGCGCCTTGGTCTCCAGCGCCAGTTGCAGGGCGTTGATCGCCCCGGTCACGCTGGTCAGCACCGTCTTGACGGGGCTGCGCTGATAGTGGATGGGCGAGGCCGGACAGGCCAGGTTGAATATCCAGTCCACCTCCATGCGGTAGGGATCGGTCACGTCATGACGATACACCTCCAGATCCTCGTGAGGGACCAGATGGCGGATGTTGTCCCGGCTGCCGGTATGGAAATTATCCAGGATGATCACCGAATGACCGTCCGCCAGCAGCCGCTCGGCCAGATGGCTGCCGATAAATCCCGCTCCCCCGGTGATCAATACCTTCATGTCGCGCTCGCAATCGTCCTGGGCGTTTTTCTGCCTTAAAAAACTGGGCCTGGCGTTTCATATTCCCAAAGTCACCGGCCGAAATCATACCGCCGATGCGGGAAAAAACCGGATAAATTTCTTCCTTCCTGATCACGTTAATATGCCGCCAGGCGGCCTCGGCGCGCACTGCGTGCCCGTCGGCATACAAAAAAATTTCACCTAAACCATTTCAGTCAAAACATTTAGGTGAAATATCCCCGTGGACAGCTCAATCGATCGGTTCCAGCAGATCGCCGTCGATCTCCACTGCCGCCGCTTGGCCCAATATCTCAATTTGTAATATCAGCTTGGTCAGGTTCTTCTTTTGGATCAGGATCCCCTCCGTCCCGGCCAGCGGCCCGCCCGTCACCCGGCAGCGATGGCCGGTCTTCAGGTAGGGATGGGGATCCAGCCGCGCCCCGCCGCTTAGGGCCCGGTGGATCTGGCTCAGCTCGCCTATGAGCCTGTCCTGATCGACCACCTCGATCACCTGGGCGATCCGGTTGCTGCTCAGGGCGGTATAGCGGCTTTCCACGTCGCCGCTGAAAAAGAGGTAGCCGCTGAACAGCGGCAGCATACTCGTAAAACGGCGATTCTTATGAACCGTCACCTTTTCCCGCAGGGGCAGGAAATAGGCGATTTCGCTCTTGGCCAGGAACCAGGCCAGCGACTTCTCGTTGCGGGCCTTGGTATGAGCCACCCACCACTGGCCACAAATATCTTGCAAACAAGCATTTACCGGATAGAGGATCGGAGGATTGTCTTCCAGCTTGATCATGAACTTATCGGACTGCTTTCTCGATTATTCCTTCCACCCGACGGTCCGTCCGTTGTCGGATCACCGAGCAGGCGTTCCTGAAGGAATCTCCGGGGTGAAAGATCACTGCTTATCCCACTTTGGCCGCCCTGTCAATTCGTATAACCCCTAAATTATCAATACCACCCACAACGACCGATATCGGCCAGACGGTGCGGCCCCCACCCTGCTATAACAGCGTAAGTCGGTCAATATGAAAATATTATCGTCCAGATCCCCCCGGGGATTGACCCGGTTTGCGGCTTTGTAGGCAACCGGCTGGCAACCGGTTCTTCCACGGCCCGTATACCAGGGGCAAAACGGCCAAAATCCGGCCTGGCGGCCCTGGGTATTCTTGGCTATCTGGGGACGACATCGGCCCTGGATAATCATATTGTCATTTGAAATAAGCACTTACGGCAAAGCCCGGACATATATTCCCACCAGATTGGTAGGATGAGATCTTGCTGAATTATCCTCATATACGTCATTTTGTCCGATCCGGTTCTGGTGGCCAACACGCCTGGTCGCCGGTTGGGCATCTGGCCCATGTAATTGCAAGTCATTACCTTCAATAATTTTACACATGTCTCGCCCAACTGGACCGCTGGGGCAGGCCGCATCGCTTTTCCCTTGAAACCGCCCCGGCAAGAAGACACAATGTGGCCCATGACGAACGTTTCACGGGCTCTCAAGCGGGGATTCGATATCCTTGCCGTCTTGGCGGCCTGTCCTCTACTGTTGCCCCTGGTCGGAGCGATCTGGCTGGCATTGCGTCTTAGTGCCGGATCACCGGTGATTTTTCGCCAGGAACGCGCCGGCAAGGACATGAAATCCTTCACTTTCTATAAATTTCGCACCATGCGCTCCGATGTGGATCCTTACGGTCCGTCGCCGCGAAGCGGTTCGGATCCGCGGCTGACGCCGCTGGGCCGCTGGCTGCGGCTGACCAGCCTGGATGAGCTGCCGCAATTGTGGAACGTCCTGCGGGGGGACATGTCGCTGGTGGGGCCGCGGCCGCTGTACCTGGAACAGGCCCGCCAGTGGAACGAACACCAGCGCCGGCGCCTGGAGGTCAAGCCCGGCCTGACGGGCCTGGCCCAGATCCGGGGCCGGGCCAGCCTGACCATCGAGGAGAAGATCGATCTGGACGTGCAGTACGTTCAGCGTCTGGGACTCTGGCTGGACGCCAGGATCCTTCTGGCCACGGTGGTCCGGCTGCTTTCGCCCCGGCATATTTACGAAAAACGCTACTCCCGGGATCGGGACACCTGGAACAACGATAAGCCGATCGCCTGACGGGCCCGGCGCCGAACGATGCGGTCCAGGATTCTAGGCGTAAAACGGGCCCGCCGGATCGTCGCCTCCGGGCAATTTTGCGGCATCCTCTTCGGAGAACGACCTTGTGCGGTATTGCGGGAATCCTGGACCTGTCGGGCGGCCGGCCGGTGGAGGCCGCCGAGCTGACGGCGATGGCCGCGACGCTGGCCCATCGCGGGCCCGACGACCAGGGCTGCTATGTCGATCCGGCCGGGGGGGTCTGCGGACTGGCCCACCGGCGGCTCTCGATCATCGATCCGGCCGGCGGCCATCAGCCCATGGCCGACAAATCCCAGACCATCTGGATCTGCTATAACGGAGAGGTCTACAACTTTCCGGAGCTGCGCCGCCGGCTGCAAGCGGCCGGATATGTCTTTCGCAGCCGCAGCGATACCGAGGTGCTCATCCACCTGTACCGGCAATACGGCCCGGCCTGCGTGGACCATCTGCGGGGGATGTTCGCCTTCGCCATCTGGGATTCCCCCCGGCGGCAGTTGTTTTTGGCCCGGGACCGGCTAGGCCAGAAACCGCTGTACTATTGCCTGCAGGACGGCCGCTTTCGCTTCGCCTCCGAGTGCAAGGCCCTGCTGCACTCGCGGCGGATCGAGCGGCGGATCGATCCGGAGTCGATCCTGTATTACCTGCTGCTGCAGTACGTGCCCCATCCACGGAGCGGATTCGCCGGCATCCGGCAACTGCCGCCGGGTCATACGCTGACGGTTACGCCCCAGGACCGCTCGGAACCATCAAGCCGCGCCTACTGGAGGCTGCCCACGGAAGAGACCTGGCCGGGCAGTTGGCAGTCGGCCGAGGAACGCCTGCGCCAGGAACTCCAGCAAGCCGTCGAGATGCGGATGATCAGCGACGTGCCGCTGGGGGCGTTTCTCTCGGGCGGCCTGGACTCGACGATCATCGTCGGCCTGATGAGCGAAGTCAGCGCCGAGCCGATCCGGACCTGCGCCATCGGGTTCGAGCCGGAATTATACAACGAGCTGCCCTACGCCCGCCTGGCGGCCGAGCGGTTCGGCTGCGACCACGTCGAAAACATGGTGCGGCCCGACGCCCCGGAGGCGATCGAGAAACTCAGCTATTTCTACGACGAACCGTTCGCCGACAGCTCGGCGCTGCCGACCTGGTACCTCGCGCAGGCGGCCCGGGAGCGGGTGACCGTGGCCCTCAGCGGCGACGGCGGGGACGAATGCTTCGGCGGATACGATCGCTACCGGGCGATGTACCTGGCCGAACGGATCCGCCGCAGCCGCCTGCTGCGGTTCCTGGCCCGGCGGCGGCTCTGGCGGCGGTTGGCGGCGGATGAGCACCACGGGCGGATCTTCCGCCTCCAGCGTCTGCTGGATGGATGCCAGCGGCCGCCGGGGCGGCGCTATCTGCAATGGTGCTCGCTGTTCGATCCGGATTTTTTGGCCCAGATCGTGGACCCGCAGTTCGGACGGGAGCTGCCGGAGGCCGAATCGCTCTGGGGGCTGCTGGATGACTGCTTCGGCGGCGACCGGCCCGAGCCGGACGATCCGGCCTGGGGCGCGGCGCGGGCCATGGTGGCGGACGGCCGGTTCTACCTGCCGGGCGACATCAACACCAAGGTGGACCGGGCGAGCATGGCGGTCGGCCTGGAGGTCCGCAGCCCCTTCCAGGATCACAAGGTGGTGGAACTGGCCTTTTCCCTGCCCACCCGCTGGCGCCACGACGGTAGGACCTCCAAGCGGATATTACGGCAGGCCTGCAAGGACCTGCTGCCCGGCCGGATCGCCCGGCGGGCCAAGATGGGATTCGGCGTGCCGGTGGGCCGCTGGTTTCGCGGGCCCCTGCGGGATCTATTCCGCCAGACCGTATTCAGCCGGCGGGCCCGCCAGCGGGGGATGTTCCGCCCCGAGGCCCTGGAGCGGCTGGCGGCCGAACACGAGGCCCATCGGGCCGATCACGGCCACCGGATGTGGGCGCTGCTGATGCTGGAACTGTGGCAGCGGCGCTACGTGGATGGGGCCTGATACGCGATAATCCCCTCTGCCGACGACAGGGACGACAGAGATATTCAGAGGCCCGGATTGGGCCCTTCCTCTTGCTCGGATTCGACACCTTCGGACGATTTGTGTTTTCGGGTTCCGCGGTAGAGTTCGTACCGCAGCAGCCGGCACTCGATCTGGGCGTTGAAGAAGGGCAATCGGCGGCTGGTTCGCAGGCCCACCTTCTTGGCCAGTTCCATATTGCCGGTAAAGAGATAGGCGGTATAGCCGGCGCAGCGCTGCTTGAAGAAATCGCCAATCCGCTTGTAGGTTTCCTCGAGCCGGGCGATCTGGCCCAGCCGCTGGCCGTATTCCGGATTTAAGAGGATGATCCCCCCGCCCGGCTCGACGGGGCTGTCGGCGAAATCGCACACGGCGAAATCGATCAGGTGGTCGACCCCGGCCGTCCGGGCGTTCTGGCGGGCGGCCTCGACGGCCTCCGGGTCGAGGTCGCTGGCGACGATCCGGGCCGGCTGGTAGACGGCCTTGCCGCCCCGTTTTTTACTAAGCTTGAGGGCCTCGGCGCGGAGCCGCTGCCAGGCGGCCGGGTCGAAATAGTTCAGGTGCATGAATCCGAAATTGCTGCGCAGCAGTCCGGGCGGCCGCCGGCAGGCGATCAGGGCCGCCTCGATGGCCAGCGTGCCGCTGCCGCACATGGGGCACAGCAGCGGGCAGCCGCCGTCGTAGCCGGTCGCCATGACGATCGCCGCGGCCAGCGACTCGCGCAGGGGGGCCTTGTGGGGGATCTTGCGGTAGGTGCGGTCGGAGATCTTCTGGCCGGAGGTGTTCAGGTACAGCCAGCAGCGGTCCTGCTTCCAGTACAGCTGCACCACGACCTGGTGTTTCTGCTTGCCGGAGTCGGGCCGGGCGCCGGTTTGCCGCATGATCCGATCGGTGATCGCGTCCTTGACCTTCAGGCTGGGGTACATGGTGTTGTCGATCGAGGGCGTATCGATGCGCCCGACGACGCTGAGGTATTTGTCCGGCGAGATGATCCGCTCCCAGGGCAGCTGAACCACCTGACGGTAGAGCTGCTCGGGCGAAGCGCAGGGAAAATGCGCCAGCAGGAACAAGACGTTGTACGCCGTCCGCAGATGGAGGTTGAGTTTCATGGCGTCGAGCAGATCGCCCTGCAGCTCCAGGCCGGCGGCATGCTCGGAATCGACCGGATAGCCCAAGGCCTCGACCTCGCCACGCAGATACCCGGCCAGGCCCGGGGCACAGGTGATCAGGAGCGTGCTTTTTTGGGTGCTATCCATGGGGGCGGTCTTCCTCGACGGCTGCTCAAATGATAGCTGGATCGAGACCGTCCCGCCAAGGCAAAAGTAACACCCGCTCCTCGGATCGGGTATGCCGCTATGGAATCCGCCCCGGACCGGATATAATACATTAGGGCGTGTATCCTCGATGGGTGATTATCGGACCACCAGGCAGCGAGGGCCCAAACAGCGGCGGGGATTTTTGACGCCGGGTCACCCAAAGGAAAAATTTGCTTGTCGGATATACCGATAGGAGTACATAGGGTCACAGTATAGCTAGGGCGTCTGACAGGATGAATCAAACGAATCCGACCGGTTCGGCCGCAGGCGGCGGCGATTTGTTTTACGGGGCGCCGCAGACGTTTCCAGGACAGGGATAAATCCATATGGCAAGCAAAAAACGGGCGGTGATCTTGTTTCCCTGCGTGGGCCGGCGGGTGGCGCTGCTGGAGAGCTTTCGACAGGCCTGTCGGCGGCTGGGCCTGCGCGGCGTGATGGTGGGGACCGATTCGACCGAGTATTCCGCGGCGCTGCAGTGCTGCGATCGGAAATACATCGTGCCGTCGGTGCGGGACCCGCGCTACCGCCGCCGGATGACCCAGATCATCCGGCGGGAGAAGGTGGACCTGCTGGTCCCGACGGTGGACCTGGATCTGCCGCTCTGGGCGAGCCTGCGGGAGACGCTCACCCGGCAGGGCACTACGGCGCTGATCTCGCGGCCCGAGGTGGTGGCACTCTGCCAGGATAAGCGCAAGATGTTTCGTTTTCTCCGCCGGCACGGATTCGCCACGCCGGCGACCCAGACGGCGGCCCAGGCCCTGCGGCAAAAACGGCGGGAGTACCCCTGCTTCCTGAAGCCCTGGGACGGCCACGCCAGCCGGGGCAATTACGTCGCCCATAACCGCCAAGAACTGCTGTTTTATTCCCGCCGGGTTCCCCACTGCCTGGTGCAGGAGTTCATCGTCGGCCAGGAACACACGGTGGACGTGCTGGTGGACTTCGCCGGGCGGGTCCGCTGCGTCGTGCCGCGCCGGCGGATCGAGGTCCGCAGCGGCGAGGTGAGCAAGGGTCAGACCATCCGGCATCCGCTGATGATCGAGCAGTGCCGCAAACTGATCGAGCTGCTGGGCGCCGGGCCGGGAATCATCACGATCCAGTGTTTCCTCACGGCGGACGATCGGATACAATTCATTGAGATCAATCCCCGCTTCGGCGGCGGCGTGCCGCTGTCGATCCGGGCGGGTGCCGATTTTCCGCGGTGGATCCTGCAATTCTGGCAGGGCCGCCGGCCCCGCATCCAGCCGGACGGCTGGCAGGATCGCCTGCTCATGCTGCGCTACGACGAGGCCGTCTGGGTGGCGCCCTAGAACGGTCTAAAACCCGGCATCCCGGCCGGAGGATCGACACCCCCGGCAAACGTACGCCGGCAAAGCAAACCGCAGGTCGATACCCGCCCGCGGCCCGAGACATATGCAGCGGTGATCACTGCGGTTTTGTCTGTAACGAGACGGACTTCAGCGGTATCCTAGAGAAGGGTAAACAGGCGCACCGCCAGGAAGGCGCCCGCCAAGTCGGCCGGCGGCATCGGACGCAGGGGGCAAAGGGGGCAGGCAGAAAGGGTCCAAGAGGGTGCAGGTATCTATCTTCGGGGATGAAAATCCCCTCTCCCAGATTGTGCGGGATTATTGGCCGATCCTGCCCATCGCGTTCGCCGTGGCGCTGGTGGCCACGCCGCTGTGCCGGCGGGCGGCCTGGCGGCTGGGCGTGCTGGACTATCCGGACGAGCAGGCCAAGACGCACCGGGCGCCGACGGCGTATCTGGGCGGCCTGGCGATCCTGCTGGGCCTGCTGGCGGGCCTGGTGGCGGGGATGTTCCTGCTGGGCTCGGCCCCGATCGAGAGCACCCAGGGTGCGCACACCTCGCTGTTCGCCGGTCAGCACAATTACTACTGGATCCTGGCCGGCGTGGGCCTGGGGGCGGTGATCGCCTGCGGGGTGGGCGTTCTGGACGACCTGTACGACATCCGGCCGAGGCAGAAATTCCTGGGCCAGATCGCGGCGGCCGTGGTCTTGATCGCCGTGGGCGTGCGGCCGGACCTGAGCCACCTGCTGCATTACGTGAACGTGAAACTGCCGGAAAGCTGGGATTTCCTGCTGGGGGTCCCGATCGTGTTGTTCTTCATCCTGGGGGCGACCAACAGCCTGAACCTGCTGGACGGGCTGGACGGGCTCTGCGCCGGGGTGACGGCGATCATCACGACGGCGTTCGCCCTGCTGGCGCTGATCCTGGCGACCTGGGGCTACAGCGTGGTGGGCGACCCGGTGCGCCTGATCCTCTGCCTGGCGCTGGTGGGTGCGACGCTGGGATTTCTGCCGATGAACTTCCACCCGGCCCGGATCTTCATGGGCGACGCCGGGAGCATGCTGCTGGGATTCGTCGCCGGAACGCTGATGCTGCTGTTCGCCGAGACCTTCGGGCGCTGGACGGTGGCCAGCATCGTGATCTTCGGCCTGCCGATCCTGGATACGGCGGTGGCCCTGGTGCGGCGCTTCGTCAACGGCAAGCCCCTGTTCGTCTCCGACCGGGGCCATATCTACGACCAGCTCATGGATCGGGGCCAGGGGCTGCAAAAAACCGTGATCATCTGCTACGCCCTGGCGGCGCTGTATTGCCTGATCGGACTGCTGGCGGCGCTGCTGCGCTTCCGCTACGCCGTGATCGTGTTTCTGGTGGTGGCGATCCTTTCGGGCCTGGCCATCTGGCGGGGGAATTTCCTGCAGATCGGCCAGAACGCCGGCGGAGGCGACAAGGTCGAACCCGCGGATACCGTCTGAGGCGAACGTCCACGGGCCAATTCAAATCTTCTTTATCACCGATTGGCATCGTCCGGGCCGAACGGCCAGATGGGTGCTCGACGGAATCTCCGGGTCAAAGTAGCGAAGTCGTCGTCCGACCATTTTTTACCCTACCCACCGGCCGGACCGCTTCGGTCCGCGTCCAAGTCGGTATAGAGATCCAAGCCGCCGGCCAGGAGGTAGTGGACCGCGCGGATCAGGTCTTCAATTTGGGCGTCCAGGCCGGCGGCCAGCGCGGTCGGCTCGCCCGATTCGGCGGGGCAGTGGATACAGGGGACCGTGCCCCGTTGCCCGCACGCCGGACAGGGAATCGTTCCCCAGCCCCGGCAGGTCGGACAGGTCTGCATGGGGATGTTGCGCCGCAGGGGCGCGGGCAGGGCGGGCAGGCCCGCGATGCGGATCTGTCCCCGGCCCTTGCATTCGGGACAACGCTGCCGGCCGGAGCCGCCGCAGAGTTCGCAATCGGCCTGGCGGGTGCCGCCGCAGGCGGTACAGATCGCCCGGGCGTTCTGCTGATCGCAGCGATCGAGCAGGGCCTCAAGGGGGCTGGCCAGAAAGACGCGGGACAGTGTCATAACCTGCGGGTCCACCGTGGCCTGGCGGAGCAGACGGGCGGCGGCCAGATACCGCTGCTGCTGACAGGCCCGCAGTCCTCGGGCCAGGGCATCCAGATGCCGGCGGGACTGCTGGTGGTAGCGTTCTTGCAGTCGGGTGATCTGCCGGGCGGTCTGGATATCCAGGGGGTCCTCCCGCAGGGCCTGCCTTAGAAAGGCCAGCCGCGAGGCGTCCGTTAGAGGGGTGTTGGGGTCCATCAGGGACCGGTCCCAGTTGACGGCTTGGCCGGCGGCGATCGGGGCGGCCGCGTCCGACCGGTTCAGCAGGAGGGTGTATTCCACGGCGGGCGTTTGACCCCAATATTCGAAGTAATACAGCATGCTGTATTTCAGGTCCGGATCGTTCCGCAGACGCGACAGATAGAAATAGATCGGCTGCAGGTGGGCGGGATTCCGCTGGGGGGCCAGGTTGAAGGTGGGATCGAAGGGCACCCAGCCGTACTCGTCGAAATAGACCTCCGCCCAGGAATGCTTGGGGGTGTTGACCCAGCTGGTGGTCTGGCCGAACACCCAGCGGGCCGGCAGCCCCCGCGCCCGGCAGAGGGCCACGAACAGGGCCGTCAGTTCGTCGCAGTCGCCCCGGCCGTTCTGCGCCGCCCACTGGGCGCCGCGGGTCTCCTCGCTGAAGGTGTAGCGGACCTTCCGGGTGACCAGGCCGTGGATCTGCTTGACCAGGTCCACGGGCCGGTGGGCCCCCAAGTCGGCGGCCAGCTCCTGGATCTCGGGTGCGTCGACCTCGAGCAGCCGTTCCGCCTGTAGAAACACCCGCCGGTCGATCGGCTCCGGCGCCGCCGGCGGGCGGTTCATGGCGGTCAGCAGATCGTAGCGATAGATCTCGGCCCGGCCGGCGATCACCAGCAGGACGGGACTGCGGCCGGCGGGAAACTCGAAGGTGGCATAGTCATTCTCGCCCACCTGCCAGCGCCGCAGGGGCTTCTGGGAAAACCGCAGATCCGAGACGACCTGGCGCCGCTGGAGGGAGACCGGCAGCAAAACGGTCAGGCGGGCCCGTTCGGTGCCCTCGGCCAGGGTGACGGTATAGTGGGCCTCGAAGACGAGCGTTTCGTCCGGCGCCGGCGGGGGCGCATCCCAGGCGGGCACGACCGGCTCGTCGGCACGTCCGAGCGGCGGGGGGGCGAATCCCAAACCGCCCCCCGCCGCGGCCAGCAGGGCCGGCAGAAACAGGCGCAGAAGATATATATATCGATGATTCATGTCTATTTCCCCGGCGCTGCGGCAGGCGCCGTGGGCTGCGAGTCTGCCAGTATCTCCCAGAGGATCAGATTGTAGATGCCGCTTTCGCGCAGGGCCCTCATGCCGCCCGCTGCGGCGAGGGCCGCCTGGCGCTGCCGGCGGATCGCGCCGAGAAGTTTCTGGGGCGGCCGGCCGGAGGCGTTCTGTTCGATCAGGATCTCGACCAGCAGCCCGATCGCCTCCAGCTGGCCGTGCAGATCCCGCAGGGGACTCGACTCGGTCAGCCGATCGGTCTGATAGCGCAATTCCAGCATGTCCAGCCGCACGGCGAACGACCCGGCCTTCGGATGGGTGCGGGCCAGGCGAAGGCACTCGCCGACCAGCGTCTGCAGGTTGCGGCGGAGCTGGCCGCCGGGATCCTGATAGACCGGGATCTTGTCGCCCAGCAGGTGCGCCGGCGGTTCGCCGGGCCGGGTCTGCCAGTCCAGATCGTGCAGCGCCTCGGCCATCCGCGCCGCGAAGAAGGCGCCGGCCGCCAGGAGCTTGAGCTGGGTCGTTTCCGCCGGCCCCAGCGACTCGAGCGATCCGGCGGAGGGCCCGGTTCCCGGCTGCAGGACCGGCCGCGAAACCGATCCGGCCGCCGTCGAACCGGCGGCGCCGCTGAGATAGGGATACCGCTGGGTGTAAAATTCCCACCACCACTCGATGGTCTTTTTGCGCTGGGTCGTGGTATGGATCAGCGGCAGAACGGCGGGCGTGTTGAGCAGGGACTGCTCGGGCTGACCGCTGATGGTCCCCAGGGCGGTGAGTATCGGCTGAACCGCCTTTCGATCCGGGGTCTTTTCCAGGATCTCCAACAGCCGCAAGGGTATATCCAAATAGGGCATCTCCGCGAGGGCCGAACAGATCCGCTGCAGGGTCGCCGGGCTGAGCTCCTGGGCGTCGGCCAGGACCTCCAGCAGGATCGCGGCGGCCTCCGGGGTGGCCTCGATCCGCAATTCCTCGATGGCGCGATACTGCAGCGCCGGGGGCAATGTTGCCTGCAGCATGGTCCGCAGGGTTTTGAGCCATTCGGCATCGGTCGCGCCGGAGGCGGCGGGCACCGACGACGGCTTGAACACGGGGGCATCGACATGCTGCAGGAGCATCTCCAGTCGCTGGCGGGGTCGGTTTTGGCGCAGGAGCGGACCGAGCAGCGATTCGCTCGGGGACTGTCCCCACGCCAGCTCCTCCACCCTGGCGCAGGTGGCCAGCAGCTCCATCGCCAGATCCGCCAGGGCCAGCGTGTCCGGCGGGTCCGGCTGGAACGTCTGGCGGACTTGGCGGACGCGGTCGGAGAGGATCAGCTCCGGTTCCGGTTCGACGGCGGCCGGCGCCGGCGAATCCGGTACGGCCGGCGGTACGGCATCGGCCGCCTCCGGCGGCAACGCGGTCGAATCGCCTTTGCCGCCATCGTCGGCGGGTTGCTCGGCAGTTTCGCCGGCCGGCGGGCGGACGCGGTTCGGAATCGGCTCCCGCAGGTTGTACGCCAGGAACCAGACGAACACCACCAGCGCCGCCGCGGGAATCAGACCCTGCATCAGCCGTTGCAGGATCCACCGCCGCGTTCGGCTAGGCCCAATGGATGGTTCGCTCGACCGATCCGGTTCGGCAATCTCGCCCGCCGCGATCGATCCCGGTCCCTCCGTCACCGACAAGGGATCAGGCACGGCAGCGGTCGCCGGCGGTGCAACGGTATAGGTATAGGATGGCGCCGACTCGCTAGTCGGCCGGCCGGGCTTCGCCTGGCCGGATTCGATCGAGGGGAACAAGGGATCCTCGTCCACCAGGAAACCATCCGGGATGGCGGCCGACACCTGTCGGGCGATGATCCGGCAGGCCTGGTCAGGGGCAATCCCCAGATGCTCGGCCAGCGTGCCCAGGCGGACCTCATCATCCGGAAGCAGCCGTCCCTGGCGAACGGCCAACTCCACGGCCTTGCGGAAGAATTCCGTCTCCCGCTGGTTGGGGACAAAACCCCTGGCCGAGGGCCGCGGGATGCCCTCGAACAAGACGCGGATATCGCCGGCGGAAAATCCCATCTGCTGGAGTTGTCCGGCCAGGACGGGCCGCTTGTCGTCTTCCAGGGACCCGTCCGGATTCAGGGCGGCCGTGACCAGCTCCTGGGCCCGCCTCAGGACGCGGGCGCGCTCGGCCTTGAGCCAGCCGGCCTCGCCCCGGCTGGCCTGCCGGCGGAGCTGCTCGTTATAGCGCCGGCGGGCGTCCGGATCGCGCAGCACCGCGGCGGCCGGTTCCAGACGCTCGGACTCGAACCTGAGCACCAGCGGAATGAAATGGGGGCCGGGGATGCCCTGGCGCAGGCGCTTCTTGCGCTCGAGAAGGGCCTGGTCCACGACCTCGGGCGCGCAGCCGTCCGGGTCCAGCCCGAGCAGATGGTAATGGGTCGGGTCATCGATCTGCTCGGGAAGATCGAGAAGCCGGTAAAATATTGTCCACGGCAACGGTTCCATAGTCTCTCTATCGAGGATTATCTCAAGTAAAGTTTGCAGGAACGGCTCGGCGAATCCGGCGAGGTGGCAAAGCCACCTTTGATCGCCGCGGGCTCAATGGGCAAAACGACGGCTCATACTGAGCCTGCCTGGACAGCAAGGGCGGCGAAAACAAAACCACCGGCATAAGTCAAAATAGTCCACCGCCCACTGAGCACATACGCCTTATCGCCACAATGTTTCCATCAACGTTAGCCAACAAGAACCTCTACGTATCTTATTTATGTGACGTCGCGATTGGGGAGTTCTCCTCCAACCGGTCGAACAGCTCGGACCATTTCGCCGACTCGACGGGGTCGTGACGCAGACGAAACAGGGCCAGCAGCCGGCCGGCCTGATCGGTCTGCCCGGCCAGCCGGCAGCAGACGATCCACCGGTAATGGGCCTCGTACCAGCCGTCGCTGCGGGCCTCGAGGCCGTAGGCCAGCGTGCGCCACTGCTGGGCGGCGGCGTCGTACTGCTGCAACTGCTCATAGGTCTGCGCCAGGGATCGCACCACATCGCTGTTTGACCGGATTCCGTGGTCGGCCAGGATGCGGCGGTATTGATCGACCGCCTCCAGTCGGCGCCGGCAGCGGAGCAGGTTCCGGGCCAGCCGGCGGCGCAGGATCGGTTCCTGCGACGCCCAGGGCGAATCGGGAGATTCGGACGCCTCGCGCAGGAACTGCTCATAGAGACGGACCAGCCGGATCCCGACCGCCTGCTCGGTCGCCGGCGAAACGGTCGGTCGATCCACCAGGAGCTCCAGCCGGTTGGCGGCCCGCACCAGGGCGGCCGCCGAAGAAGCGTCCGGCGACGGACGGGTCAAAAACACCTCCAGCCAGAGCGCCGCGGTCGGCAGATCGGCCTGGACGACACAGGCCTCCAGCCGCAGCGCCGAGCGGCGCTGCCAGGAATCGTCGCCGTTGGCGGCGGCCCGGCCGGCCAGACGGTTGAGCAATACCTGCGGATCCCGCGTCGGCAGCAGGCCCGCGGTTTGTTCGATCCCGTCGAGCAGGCCCAGGGCGGCATTGGGATCGGGCGGCGAAACCTCCAGCAGCTCCCGGGCCACCGCCAGGCAGAGTTCGACCATCGACGTTGAGAGGGATTCGGCGTCCGCCGACGTTGACAGGGAGGTTTCGTCCGCGCCGCCGCCGGCCGTCGCCAGCGGCAGGAAGGTCTCGATGGCGCCCACCGCCCGCCGCAGGGGCTCCTGATCGACGCCGTCGGCCGGCCGGTCGGCCGCGGCGGCAAGTTTTCGCTGCTCGAACTGCCGGAAGGCCGCCAGGGCGCGGCCGTACAGGGCCGATCGATGGAATGCACCGCCGGGGGCGATCGATTCGAGCTGCCGCTCAGCGGCGGCGTATTGCTGGTCGGCCAGCAGGAACCAGCCGCGCGACCAGCGGCGCTCGTCCGGGGGCACGGTATCAGGCTGTCTGATATCCAGTAGATCCAAAAATAGCTTCACGTCCGCCGCCGCCACTCGCCGGTCGCCCTGCCAGTCCCGGCGGGCGGCGCCAAGCGCCTGCGGGTACATCCCGGCGGCGCGGGGATCGGATTCGTGCAGGGCGACGAAATCCCAGGCCGCCTGGAAGGCCTGGCTCCAGGCCTGCTGGTTCCAGCAGGCGGCGGCCCGCAGGTAGCGCAGATCCGCCGCCAGTTGCATCGCGGGGACCTGCCCCAGGGTCAGCAGGCCGCTTTGGGCCTCGGCGGCGGCCCGGGCGTAGTCCTGCTTGTGAAAGTACCGGCGGGCCAGGATCATGCAGGCGGCCGGCGATTCCACGGCAAACGGCTCGATCAGGTCCGCCAGGCGGCCATGCCACGGCTGGCCGTAGGGATAGACGATGACGGCCACCCGCTCGATCCGCTGCCGCAGGGGGCCGGCGATGCTCCGGGCGGCCGGGTCCTCCAGCAGGGCCTTGAGGCTCTGGGCCCAGGACAGGGCCAGTTCCAGCTCCTGCGGGTCGTAGCTGGTCCGCTGGGTGTCGTGAAAATACTGCTCGGCGGCCCGCACGGCGTACCAAGGGGAGGGAACCGCCCCGGCGGCCGTCAGGCGCAGCCAGGTGATCTTCTTATAGATCCGCTCGGGGGTGTTGGAAGCGTGGATGGTATCCAGATCCAGCCGCTCCAGGACCCGGTAATAGCGCTGCAACTGGTAGTAACAGAGGGCCTCGCCCAGGAAGCACTCGGCCACCACCGGATGGGCCCGATAGCCGGCATGGGTAAACTGGCCGAAGAGCCCCAGGGCCTCGGCGAGCAGCGTCTGCCGCTCCGCCGGCGCGGGCGTCACCAGCGCCAGGCTGTAGGCGGCCCAGGCCCGGTTGAAGGCGATCCGGGACAGATACCCGCCGACCTGGCGCCACCAGGCGTTCTTCTCCACGTCGGCGGCCAGCTTGCGTTCCAGCCGGTCGGCTTCGGCGGCCGCCTGTTCTTCCAGATTTTTATGGTCCAGAATGGTCTGCCGCAGCAGCTGCTGCGCCTGCTGGCGCAGCGGGTCCTGCTGCGGGTCCTTCTCCCAGGCCGCCGCCAGGATCCGGCCGTAGGTCAGATCGAGATGGGCCCGGAGAAAATCGCGCGTCAACGGCTTGACGCCCCCCGCCTCGGATTCGAGCTGCCGGCGGGCCCGGCCGAGCAGGTCCTCGGCGTCAGCCAGACTGGCAGAGGCCAGGGCCTCGGCGGCAAGCTGATCGATGCGGGCCTCCGGCGAATCGGCCTTCTCGTCCTCGGCGGCGGCCAATCCCGCCAGTTGCCCTGTCAGGATCAATCCCCAGAAGAGCAGCCAGCCCGTTCGGACCATCCGCCAACCCGCCTGAGGCGTCGCCGGTACGGCGGCGGCCGCTCGCAAACCATATGGCGGGCCGGTCCGAATCACCTCAGTCTCCTCGGGCGGCAAAGGCCACCCGGCTGAATCCCACTTCGTAACAAAGATCCATGGCCCGCACAATCGCGGCGAAGGGGATCCGGTCCTGGCCGGCCAGGACCACCGGGATGTCGGCGATGGCCCGGCGCAGGCGGAGCTCCTCGGCCAGCGCGTCGAAATCCGCACAGGCCCGGCGGTCGCAGACGATGTGCACCGTCTCTGCGTCGCCGGCCAGACGGATCCAGATCGGCTCATAGTCCTGCGGCTCGCGCACCGCGCCGCCGACCTGGGGCAATTGGGCCGACAGGCCGCTCTCGGTCGGCTGGAAGGACGTCGTACACATAAAAAATATCAACAGCAGGAATACTACGTCGATCATGGCGCCCATGTTCAGGCCCGGCCGGGTGAGCGTATGGATATGTCGCATCAGGCGCATGGCGTCACTCCGCGGGACATTCTAGAGATCCTCGCTGTCGGCGTCGAGGACGGCGACCCGCACGTGCTGGATCGACTGGGCGGCGCAGAGTTGCAGCAATTCCCGCACCTGGCGCCAGGGCGTCGCCCGGTCCGCCCGAATCAGCACCGAGATCTCCCCGGCCGGGATCCGGCGGGTCTTGCGCTGCAGGAGCCAGGTCAATTGCTGGTGGTCGTAGGGCTGGCCCGCGATCATCAGCCGCCCGTCGGCAAACACGTTCAGGATCACCTGCCGGTCCAGCGGTTGGCCCGGGCGGTCCCCCTGGGTGGCCTGCGGCAGTTCCAGGGCCTCGATCTCCATCTGGGTAAACTGGGAGACCACCATGAAAAAGATGATCAGCAAAAAGACGACATCGATCAGGGGCGCGATATTGATATCAATGCCGTAGAGATGAGGTCGTTTTCGCAAACGCATGGCCGATGTCTCCCAACTGGCGGGGCAGGGCACTTCCTGTTCGTATCAGGCCGTCTGCTCCCGGCGGAAGCGCCCCATGAGTTTTTCCACGACCGATTCGGCCTCGGAGACGTAACTCTCGATCCGGCTGCGGAACACGGCCACGCAAAACATGGTGGGAATGGCGACGACCAGGCCCAGGCAGGTGGTCACCAGGGCCTCGGAGATGCCGCCGGCCAATTCGGACGGCCTCGCCGCGCCCTCCGTTTCAGCGATCTTGTTGAACGCGCGGATCATGCCCGTGACCGTCCCCAGCAAGCCCATCATCGGGGCGCTGGAGGCGATAAAGGCCAGGTATTCCAGCTTGCGGTTCAAACGGGAGATCTCCCGCTCGCTGGTCTCCTGCATGGTATTCTGCATGTCGAAGAAACCAAACATCGAGCCCATCTGGTTGAGGCCGGCGCCGACGACCTGGGCCAGGTAGGAGCCATCCCGGCCGCAGCGCTGTTTGGCCTGCTCGTACTGGCGATTGTGGACCAGCTCTTCCAGGTCCGCGATCAACTGGGCAGGCAGCAGGCGCTCGCGGCGGATGGTGAGAAAATGCTCGATGACAAAGGCCAGGGCGACCAGCGACATCAACAGGATCAGGTAGCCGATGACCCCCCCCGCGGCGATGGTGCTCCACAAACTGATTCGCTGTTCGGCGGCCAGCAGGGCCGCCGGGGTCGCCGAGGCCGATTCCGGAGCCAGCCAGGCAAGCGCGGCCAGGGCCGCCGCGCTGCCAAACACGCGTCTTGTGCGGATACGACAGAAGCACTGTGACATGAGAGGACCCTTTGCAAAGGTATCGGGGCTGCCGGATGGCTCCCCAGGTTGGGGCAGGCGGCGTCAACGTCATCGAACGCTGCTGCTATAATACATCAGGGGCGGCGCCGGATCGGCGCGGCGCCCGGAACAAAACGGTAGTGGCCGCGATTCTCCTCGGCGATCCGCATCAACTGCCGTTCGCCCTGATTGTCATGGAAGGCAATCGTGTGGATCTGGACCTTGGCCTGCGGATTGGCCTGCTGAATAACGGTACAGGCCTGATCGTGAAAGAGGCCGTCCGAAAGCAGCCAGATCGCGTCCGGTTCCAGCGACAGGGCCTTGAGCATGGCCCCGGTCGGATCGGTCCCCCCGGACGATCCGATCTGCTCGACCCACTGAAAGGCCTGGGCCTTCTGGGCGTCAGTGCTCCGGACGAGGTTCTCGGCCGGCATGGCCGAAAAACTGTGGTTGTAAAACAGGATGAAGAACTGCGTATGGGCCGGCAGGGCCTGCACGGAACGATACAGTTCCGCCTTGGCCGCCCGCAGCTTGGCCCCCTGCATGCTGCCGGAGCAGTCCACCACGTAGATGAACTTGGTGCCCCGGGCCCGCAATCCGAAAAAGCTGGTCGTACCGGCGCCGTCGGCGCCCCCGCCGGCCAAAAAGCCGTTCCAGGCGTCCGTCATGGTCTCGGCGGTGCCCTGGGCGGGCCCGTCCACGCCGATCAGCGACTCGGCCAGCGGCTGGGGCCTTTCTGTGGGGATCGCCAGATCGGTGATCTGCCGGTTCTCCAGCGAATCGATGGAAAGGCTGGCCAGGGAGACCTCCGAGGCGTCCACCGTTTCGGCCAGCAGCGGCGCCGGGGGGGCCTGCGGTTCCATGCCCTGCGGACCCAGGTAGATGCCGACCTCGGCCTGGCCGGGTCCCCCGCCGGTCGAGGCCGGCCGGGTGATCAGCATGAAGGCCACCAGCACCGTACAATGCAGGACCAGGGAGACCGTCCAGGAAACGGCCGTTTCCAGACGCCTAGCCGACAAGGCCCCTCTCGCGACTGGCGGGCTGACGGATTTGCGATGTTCGGGCATGGCGGGCCTTCGATTCCTGGTTATCTCACCTGGCAGGTTTCCGGCGTCCCGGATGTCACACGTGCGGTTTTATGTCCCCGGTCGCTGCTTTGGGGGCGGGTCGGCGCTGGTTGGCGTGTACTGCTTACATAATATTGTATCACAGGAACCGTCCCCCGACAAGCCTTTTTACGCTAAAAACCTGCCAGGCAAACCCTTACGTCATCCTGGCAGTTCGCCGGACGCCTGTCTGTCTCTACCATCGGCCAGCGCCGAAATTATCTTGTGCTGTTCCAACGGAAATTTTACACTGTTTTACGGATACGAGATACGGAGTTTTACTCAAATGTTGGGAGTCGCACCATGAAGACACCGGGCCTCTGGGGAATTCTGGGTCGAATGGTACTGGTTTTCACCCTGCTGGCGGCCGGCCGGCCGCTGGCGGCGGCCGACGACGAGCCCTGGCTCGAGCTGAAAGGCACCTCCGGTCCCGGCCAGGGAAAACATATCGTGTTCCTGGCCGCCGACGACGAGTATCGTTCCGAGGAGCTGATCCCGCAATTCGCCAAGATCGCCGCGCTGCACCACGGATTCCGCTGCACGGTGCTGTTCGCGATCAACAAGCAGACCGGCCAGATCGATCCGGCGACCCTGGACAATATCCCCGGCCTGGATAAGCTAACCCAGGCGGACCTGCTGGTCATGTTGTTGCGCTTCCGGGAACTGCCGGACGAACAGATGAAATATATCATCGATTACACCCATTCGGGAAGACCCATCATGGGCCTGCGGACCTCGACGCATCCCTTCAATTATAGCAAGCACCCGGCCGGTCCCTACGCCCGCTATAGCTACCGCAGCCAGGATCCACCTGGAGGCTACGGCCGGCTGGTGTTCGGCGAGACCTGGATCAGCCATTACGGCAGGCATCAGCAGGAAAGCACCCGGGGCGTGATCGTCCCGGACCGCCAGCTCGATCCCATCGTCCGGGGCGTCGAGGGGATCTGGGGGCCTTCCGACGTGTACGGCCTGACGAGCCTGCAGGGCGATTGCCGGCCGCTGGTCCTGGGCCAGGTCCTCTCGG
Organism: Sedimentisphaerales bacterium; assembly: GCA_016930855.1. Taxonomy (GTDB): domain Bacteria; phylum Planctomycetota; class Phycisphaerae; order Sedimentisphaerales; family SM23-30; genus JAFGFX01. The sequence goes on from JAFGFX010000193.1 coordinate 34,710, forward strand.
GGATGCAGCCGGACGATCCGCCGGCAGCCGGCAAAAAGCTGGTGCCGGTTGCCTGGACCAAGACCTTTACCGGTCCGCCGGGCAAGACCGCCCGCGTGTTCTTCACCACCATGGGGCACGCCCACGACTTCAAGAACGAGGGATTCCGCCGACTGTGCATCAACGCCTGCTACTGGTGCCTGGGGATGGAGCAGGACATCCCCCCGCGAAGCAACGTGGAGCTGGTCGGCCAATACGACCCCGCCCCCATCGGCATGAACGGCTTCAAGAAGGGCGTCCGGCCCGCCGATCATCGCCTGCCGGAACCGGCGGCGCCGAAGTAAACCGCTCCAAAAAGAATTCCGGCCGAACGGTCCGAGTCAACAAGAAAAGGCGGCGCCCGGCAGCACAGCAGCAGGGCCAAGGTCGGCGGCACTCAAACGATCTACACCAGGTCTTTATTGCTTAGGCACTCTGGCAAGGAGGGCTAAACATGAAAGGTATGTTTGTCTGGTTGATCGCGGCGGGCCTGGTGGCATCTCTCGCGAGGGACGCCTTATCGCAGTCGCCGCAAGCTCCACCGCGGCCGCGGCCGCCCGATGCCGTCCGGACGCCCCAGCCGCGAAGCATCCGCCCGGCCGCCGCCGATTCGGTGCGGCTGCTGGCTCGGCAGATCGAGACCCTCAAGGCCCGCCACCAGGAGGACATCCGGCAGTTCGAGTCCCTCCATGCGCTGGCCCTGGAGGAAAAGGCGACCCGGACCGCCCAGCGGGTGACTGAACTGATCCAGCGCCGGCAGATGGATTACCAAAGCCAGCTGGCGGCCCTGGAAAAGAGGATCGAGCGTATCGGCAAACCCGACGCGCCGGCCGCCGTTTTGGCCGATCCGAACGCCCCGGCCGCCCCGGCCGCCGGCAGGGCCGCGCCGAACTTCACGCTGGCCGGCTTCGACGGCAGGGCGGTGCGGCTTTCGGACCTCCGCGGCAAGATCGTCGTGCTGGAATGGTGCAACTTCGCCTGTCCCTACTCGATTTACCATTACGACACCAAGCTGACGATGGTGACGCTGGCCCAAAAATACCAGGCGAAAAACGTGGTATGGCTGGCGATCAACAGCACCCACGATGCTACACCGCAGGCCAACCGGGATTTCGCCCAGGCGCACAAGCTGCCCTATCCGGTCCTGGACGATTCTGCCGGCCCGACGGCCAAGAGCTACGGCGCCCTCACGACGCCCCACATGTTCGTCATCGATCCGGCCGGGCGGATCGCCTATGAAGGCGCCATTGACAACGCGCCGCTGGGCGCGGTTCCGGCGGGTCAGGAATACATCAATTACGTGGACGAAGCCCTTCGCGACCTGATCGACGGCAAACCGCGAGTCGGCATTGCCCGCACGATTCCCTACGGCTGCGCGGTGAGCTATCCGCAGTAAAAGGCAAGCGGCCTGTCCCGTCGAAAGGTCAGCCGGCCGGCGGGGCCGATGCGTTCCCGCTCGGGGCGGGTACGGCGGGCTTTGCCGGCGGAGGCGTTTCCGTGTTCGGCGGCGTCTGCGGCGTCTGCGGCGGCCTGGCGGACGGGTCCCGCACGTCGAAGCAATACAGGCTGTCGGCATAGCGCAGATACAGCCGGCCGCCGATGACCACCGGATGGGCCCAGCTGGGCCCTTCGCCCTGGACCGCGACCGTTCCCCTTATCTCCAGGCCCTCCGGCGAGCAGGTCGCCAGGGCCGCCCGGCCCCCCTGCTCGCTGAACAGGTAGAGCATGCCGTCGGCGAAACAGATCGAGCCCTTGCCCACGCCCCGCTCGATCCACATGGTCCGGCCGCTCTTTAGCTCCAGGCAGGACCAGCCGTTGTCGTGGTTGCCGTAGATATACCCCTCGTGGACGATATACCCGCCGTGGTGGCAGACCATGTCCCGGCTGGTCCAGGCCGGCTCGGCCAGGATCCGGTCCGGCAGGACCGAAAGCCTCAGGCAGATGCCGCCCTTGCCGTAGCCATTGGCCCAGAACACGTACCCGTCGGCAAAGACCGCGTCCGGGCAGTTGGCCGTATTACCGGCGGACCAGTCGTTGTGCCAGAGCACCTCGCCCGTCTCGGGCCAGATGCCGATGATCCCCTCCCGTGTGCCCGCCACGATCTGCCAGACATCCTGGTAGTGCAGCGGGATGCAGGAGCTGTATTCCGGCCCGGCCCGAAAACCCTCGGTACTCCAGAGGGGCCTGCCGGTAAACTTGTCGAACGCCATGAGGCAGTTGTCCCCGCCGCACTTGGCGATGGCCAGATCCTGGAAAATCAATACGGATTCGGCGTATCCCCATTCGCCGGGCCGGCCGCCGAACTCGGCCAGATCCTGCTGCCAGATCCGCCGGCCGGTCTCGACCTGCATGCAGACCAGCAGGCCATGGCCGCTGAGCAGGTAGACCCGTTCCCGATCCACCGTGGGCGTCGATCGCGCGCCGGGAGAACTGCGGGACCAGGCCTCATCGACGGGGACCTTGCCGATCAGTCGGCCGTCCAGACCGAACACGGACATGACCAGCCGGTCGCCGATATCCCCGCTGGTAAAGATCCAGCCGCCGGCGACCGCCACGCTGGAAAAGCCGACGCCCAGGCCAGGCACCTTCCAGAGCAGCTTGGGTCCGAATTCGGGCCATTGCTTGAGCAGGCCGGTATCGGGGGACTTGCCGTCATGACGGGGCCCCCGCCAGCAGGGCCATTGGGCCGCCGCCCGGTCGGCCGGGATCAACGGCATCGAAGGGGCCGTCGCGGCCGCCGCGGCTGCCGGTTCCGCCGTATCGGTCGCAGTTGCCGCTGTCGCCGGGGCAGTCGTCTCCGCCGGCGCCGCGTCCAGCAGACCGCCGGCCGCCAGTAAAAACAGCAGCGCCCCCAGCGTCGTCATACCTCTCATAATCCACTCCTTTTGTTCTGGCGGATTCGCCTGTCCGGCTTCGAAGGTACATAACCGTTTATCGTTGCCGTTCCTGCCACGCCTGGCAGAGCCCATCGATCTGATC
>JAFGFX010000194.1 GCA_016930855.1 Sedimentisphaerales bacterium
ATGTATAACGACGTTAGTGATCTGACGGTGATCAATTGCACCTTCACCGGTAACTCGGCAGAGTTCGGCGGGGGAATGTTCAACAGCGGCAGCCAATTGACGATTAGCCACTGCACCTTCAGCGATAACACGGCCCAAGATCGCGGGGGGGGGCATGCGCAACCTTGGCGGCGCCCCCCTGGTGACCGATTGCACCTTCACCGGCAACTCGGCGGTTCACGGCGGTGGCATATACAGTTATTGCAGCAGCACTCCGACCGTGGACGGCTGTACCTTCACCGGCAACTCGGCGGATTATGGCGGCGGAATCAATAATAATGCCAGTGATGCGACGGTGTTAAATAGTACCTTCACCGACAATGTAACTCTCCGCGGCGGGGGGATATACAACACGTATAGCACTCCAACGATTAATAACTGCACCTTTAGCAGCAACTCGGCGGATTGCGGCGGGGGGATGAATAATGAGAACAGTGATCCGAATGTCACCAACTGCGTCTTCAATGCAAACACAGTGAGTGAATACGGCGGCGGGATGCGTAATTTTGGAAGTAATGCAACGGTCACCGACTGCGCGTTCAGCGGAAACACGGCGAACGAATACGGCGGCGGGATGTATAATAATGACAATGAGCCGATGATAACCAATTGCTCCTTCATCGGAAATTCAGCGCATGATGGCGGGGGGATGTATAATTATCGAAGTAATCCCACGGTTACCAACTGCATCTTCAGCAGCAATGCGGCAGATTTGTTTGGCGGCGGGATGTATACTCGGTATGACAATCTGACAATAACTAACTGCAGTTTCAGTACGAATGCATCGGGTTGGTTTGGCGGCGGGATGTATAATCAGGAAGTTGATCCAACAGTAACCAATTGTATTCTCTGGGGAAATACCGCTGTCTCAAGCGGTTCTCAGCTATTCAATGGCGGCACATCCAGTACGCCGGTTATCAGTTACAGCGATATAGAAGATTGCGGTGGCAGTGGAGCGGGTTGGAATAGCGCGTTGGGTACCGACGGCGGCGGCAATATCGATGCCGATCCCTTGTTCGTGGACGCAGACGGGATCGGAGAAAACAACCTGAGGTTGCATGCGGGTTCGCCCTGTATCGACGCAGGCGATAACAGCGCTATAAGCGAAACGACCGACCGGGATGGCAATCCCCGAAAAGTGAACGATCCGGCTACAACGGACACGGGCAGTGGAACGGCTCCGATTGTTGATATGGGCGCCTATGAATTTCTGCAGGCCATAGCGAAACTCATGCGTGGCCAGAGTGCAACACTTATTCCTAACGGCCAAAGTGGACCGCCTACCAAGGATGCACAGGTCTATTTTGAGAACATCTCCGGCCCGATCCTGTTACAGTCTTTGGTCAGGGTTCGTCAGTACAATACCGATCTGCATTATTCCTCGTATGCCTTTTCATTTATGGGTATCACATTAATGGTTGAGACTACCCTGGCGGACGGTCGATTCTTTGCGACAATTAAAATTCCTTTCAACAAGGTGGATTTGGGAGGGAACAATTGGAAACTCTTTGATCTGCGATACTGGAACGGCAATACCTGGACATTGGCAGTGCGGGGCAACACCCAAGACAGCCCGGGCCATTTGGGGCCGGCAGGCGATCGTTTTGTCGATGAGGCGCCTACCATTCCTCCCCTAAGCAGCGATCTTGGTGATTATGGAGTGTATTGGAATCCCATGACCGAAAAAGGATTCGTCTGGGCAAATGTGGACCATACAACGGATTTTGCCGGTGTGTGGCTGCTGGGTGATTTTGAGCCGGATTATGATGTTGACCTAAGCGATCTATCTGTGTTTGTCATGTGGTGGAATGCATCCTGTGGCATGCCGGACTATTGTGAAGGTGCGGATCTGGATCATAACGGGAGGGTCGATTTAGAAGACTTTGCTCGATTTGCACAGAACTGTTTCCGGCATCCGGGTATTTAAAACTTCCAACATAATGGGCGATAGTCCGTTTTCACCGTGAAATCAAGGCCCGGTGGCCCAAGAATGTTCTTGATAGTCCAGGGTGATTTTGCTAGAATCAATATGTGTGTGTCGTCATATTCATGAAGGGGTCCCCGGTCTCAGCGGGCCGTGGGAACGGCCGGCCGGGCGCGAGCCGATGGCGCACGGCAAGACTGCCGGAGGCGGGGAATTCCGCATGCAAGGCGTTCAAGTGCGTCGATTCCTGGGGGTGTTGATCCTGGGGGCGCTCGCCGGCCCGCGGGCGTCCTGTCTGTATGCCGATTACGCGACGACCGTTCGGCCGGACACCTGCTGGGGGACCTGGCAGGGCTGGGGCTGCTCGCTGGGCTGGTGGGCGAAGGAATTCGGCAATCGAAACGACCTGGCGGATCTGCTCTTTACGATGGGCTACACGACCCTGAACGGCCAGAGCCTGCCCGGGCTGGGCCTGACCATCGCCCGCTACAACGCCGGCGCCTGCAGTTGGAATTCCATCCAGGGCTTGAGCATGGTCGAGTCCGACAACATCGCTTTGTACCGGCAGATGGAGGGCTACTGGCTGGACTGGTACAGCAGCGATCCGTCGTCGTCGAGCTGGGACTGGAGCGTCGATGCCCGCCAGCGGGCCATGCTGGGCAAGGCGCGGGATCGGGGCGCGACGCATTTCGAGCTGTTCTCCAATTCGCCGATGTGGTGGATGTGCTATAACCACAATCCCAGCGGCGCCGACGCCGGCGGCAACGACAATCTGCAGTCGTGGAACTACCGCAATCACGCGATATACCTGGCCACCGTGGCCCGGTATTTTCACGACGAATGGCAGCTCGATTTCACCTCGGTGGCCCCCTTCAACGAGCCGATCGCCGATTGGTGGCACGCCCAGGGCACGCAGGAAGGCTGTCATTTCGACCGGACCACCCAGGCGACGGTGATCAGGTACCTCTGGGAGGAGCTGGATAGCCGCCAGCTTGGGGCTGCGGCGGTAGCCGCCTCGGATGAATCGTGGTATTCGATGGCCCTGGATACCTGGAACAGCTTCGATCCGACCGTCCGCTCGTGCATCGCGCAGGTCAACGTGCACGGCTATGAATACGGCAGCGGACCCCGCCGGGGATTGTACTTCGCCCTGGGCGCTCGGACGCTGTGGAACTCCGAATACGGCGACGAGGATGCCAGCGGATTGTCCCTGGCGGCCAATCTGCATCGGGACCTGCACCAACTGCACCCGACGGCGTGGTGTTACTGGCAGCCGTTTGACTGGTCGGGCTGGGGGCTGGTGCCGTCGAATCTGGGCGATCACTGGATCGGCAACGCCAATCCGAAATACTTTGTCCTGGCCCACTACAGCCGGCATATCCGGCCCGGCATGCTCATCCTCGCGACCGACAACGAGAACACCGTGGCGGCCTATGACGCCGCGGCCCGCAAATTGGTGCTGGTAACGGTCAATTACCAGACGCCCCAGTGGATCACGCACGACCTGTCGCGCTTCGGGCAGGCGGCCGGCCTCGTCACCCGCTGGCAGACCCTCACCGATGCGGGGCCCCGATACCAGCAGTTTACCGATATCGTCCTGACCGGCGGCAGCTTCGGCAAGTGGTTCAACGCCAACAGTATCGAGACCTTTGAAATCCAAAACGTCGATCCGCCGTCCTCGGCGATCGGCAGCATTCCGCGGCCGGGTCTCTGGTACGCGATTCTGGCCCGGCACAGCGGCAAGTGCCTGGAGGTCGCCGGCGGACCGACGGCCACGGGCAACGGGACAACGGTGCAGCAGTGGGACTACCACGGCCAGCACAATCAGCAGTGGAGATTGGAACCCGCGGCCGACGGCTATTATCGGCTGACGCCCCGTCACGCCCGGGGTAAATGCCTGGACGTTTCCGAAGCATCGACCGACGCCGGGGCCGACGTCATCCAGTGGGACTACACCGGCGGCGCCAACCAGCAGTGGCGCCTGCTCGCCGGCGAGGACGGCCATTTCGCCCTGGTGGCGCGGCACAGCGACATGTGTGCCGATGTGAATGGTGTCTCGACGGCCAACGGCGCCAATGTCCTGCAATGGATCCCGGCCGGCGACAACAACCAGTTGTGGGCCTTCGAGTTGGTTCAGCCGCAATGTCTTCTTACGCCGGCCCAGGGCGACCTCAACGAGGACTGCATGGTCGATTTGCGGGATTTTGCCCTGGCGGGGCGGTACTGGCTGTGGCCCTGCGCTGCCACGCCGTACGCGGAGTTCCTGGGCGAGGACTGCCGATTGGATCTGGTGCTGCTGGCGAGAATGGCCGACAACTGGCTGGCCTGCGGATGGATTCCCGGCGATTGATGTTCGGCGCCGTAACTAACCGCCCGCCGGCGCTTCTCAAGGTTCGGGATCGATCCCAAAGGTGTCCCGATCCAGGTCGATCGTGACCGTCGTCCCGTCGGCAAAGACGGTTTGCTGGCGGCGGTAGGTGTCGTCCAGAAACCGGTGGCCCGTCATCTCCTGCAGGGCAAGTCGTTGGTTGAGCCGGCACATCAGGCGGACTCGTTCGAGTTCCTCGTTGGACGGCTCGATGGACAGATACGGCAAGCCGGCGTGGGCCAGGCCGTGCAGGTAGCCTGAATCCTTCTCGGGAATCCCCCAGGCGCCCCGTCCCAGCGACCAGGGGATAAGGATGGCGTCGTGATACACCAGGCTGAACAGGGGGATCGGTATGCCCAGGGCCTGGCCGTGACCGGGATTGGGATCCAGGGCGAACGGTCCGTGGTGGACCAGATCCAGATGACCAATCGCCCAGTCGGCGGGTTCCTCGGAGCTGACCACGCCCACTTGGCAGCGAATGTAGTCGAAACAATCGCCGCGGTATTCCAGGCACTGCCGCCGGGTTACCGGGTGCTCCGGATCGTAGCATTCATCGGGGGGAACCACGGCGAAGACATCCAGGTACGCGCCTCGAATCCTGATCCCGTGGTCCAGGAGCGAACGGTAGTTTTTGGTGACGTGTCCTGGGGCCAGCCGGGGACAGAGAATGGACTGCCTGCCCCCGTACCAGGTGCTCCCAGAGGGTCGTTGACCGTTTTCCAGAAGGACAGCGTGGCGCTGCTCGTACGATTGGGCGTCGAGATAATAGTCCCGGTATTGGTCGTGCAGGGCGAATACGTAGCCCAGCTGCTCGCAGGTCCGGGCGAGTTGATCGAGCCCTTCCCATCCCCCGGCCTCCCGGCTGGGCGGCAGGATATCCGGATGCAGGTTGTCGTAGCCGCGGAATCCCCAACCGTCCAAGTGGACATAGGCCCGCGTCAGGCCCCGTTTTGCCAGGGCCCGCAGCTGCTCGGCCCGGCGGGCGAAGGTCACATAGTGATGATTTTTTGAGGGATCATCCCGATGGTAATAGCTGGACTCGGGCTGGATGTGCACGAGGATGTCTGTATGGATGACGGGCGCGCCGACGAGGTCGGCCACGAGCGGATTGCGGGCGATCTTTTCCTTCAGCGAGACGAACTGCCCCGTTTCCCTGACGTGGCGTCGGTACCGTTTGGCCAGGTCGACATAATCTCCCCGCCGGATGAAGCACAGCCGGGCCCGGCGGGGATACGACAGCCTGCCCAGCGAATGCACCCAGCGCGGCCCGATGCGGGTGGGTCCGCCGGCCGGATGCGAGAAGTGACAGCCGCCGTCCGCGGGTGTTTCCAGGATGACCAGGGCGGCGGAATTCGCCTGTTGATAGCCCCACCAGGGCATGTAGAGACCCCGCCCGTAGCTCAGGGTGTCATAGAGCCAGACGCGCCGGGGCCATTTCCGGGGCAACAACATCCCCTGCATGAAGGGAACCACGCTGGCATCCGCACGGCCCGGCTGAAGGGCCCCGGGCCAGCGGCATTCCTTGACGACGGTCTCGGCCTCCGCAGCGACCAGCTCGCAGAGAAGATCCTCGTCGGGGGCCTGCAGGCAGAGGAATAGTTGTATGTGCAGGTCCAACGGTTTGCCATTATGGGTATAGCCGTTCAGGCTGGTCTTTATGCCGGTCATGAATCCTGTCCGGTAGGGCGTGATCTGCCTCTCCGCAGCATCGGCCAGACGCAAGGGTATGGTCTGCCCTTGATGTTCCACGCGCAGGTCCCCTAATTCGGAACCTTCCAGCGGCCAGACAATGTCACCGTCTCTGATGGTTATGGCCAGCGTATTCGGATCGACGCTGACGGTATGTTTTTGTCCCTGGATCGTCCAGTGATCGTTATCCTGTTGGACCGTTACGTCGGGACGACCCCATTCGGTCTGCCGGGGCAGTTCGACCGCGGCGGCATTCGCGCCGGACAGCACGGCGCACGGAACCAGACAACCCAGCCAGCGCGCGATTCGATGACTCATGTCCGTGCTCCCTTGCCGGCTGGCCGGCCCGGATTTATTGGGCAAGCCAGTCCTTGGCCAGCAGGAGAAAATCGACCAGGTTGATCTGGTCATCGCCGTCGAGATCGGCGCAGGTGACGCCCGGACAGCCGCTGGCGTCCAGCCACTGATCGCAGAGGATCTGCAGGTCGGCGGCGTCCACCCGGCAGTCGCCGGTCAGGTCGCCCGGCGGGCAGTCGCCTTCCAGCACTAGGTGGCAGGCCGTCAGCGGCGGGATGTCGTAGGTGAACGAGTTGTCCACAATCGCGCCGACGGCGGCGGTCTCGACCAGTTCGGCGCTGGCGGCGTCGAAGGCCCAGACCCGCCCTGAACTATAGCGGCGGGGACTGGCGATGGCGAAGACGCCCTGGATGGATTCGTCGAAATTCTTGTTCAGGACGATGATATGCAGTTCGCCGCCGTCGGCGGCGAAGGTGGAGGCGTAGATGGAGCTGTTGACCTTGTCCGACAGGACGGATTGGACCTTGGTATCGCCGAAGGTCGAGCCGGCCCCGTCGTAATTGCGATAGAGCTGGAACGCCGCGGAGACGTAGTCCCGTTCGCCGCCCAGGTGCCAGTAGGTCGCCAGGTAGAGCCCGTACCTGCCAAAGAGGCCCAGCACGTCGGCCTGGGCGATGCCGCCGGAGACGTGATCGGCGGCTCCGTAGCTGTATTCGGTGACGGCCAGTTTCGTGCCGGGATAGTAGCTGGCGATGCTGTTTTGCAGGGGCGGCAGGATGGGCAGATACTGGCTGAACCACTGGCCGATCCAACTGTCCTCGACGTAGTCGGGATCCCACAGCGAGCGGGGCGCCTGCATGCGGGCCTCGGCGTTGGCGCGGGAGTAGGTCTCGCAGGTCTCGGTGATCCGGATGCCGTCGCCTATGGCCTCGGGGTACCAGTGCACGTCGAGGACATCCACCAGCCGCCTGCCGGCCGTGATGGAGGCGGCCTGTAGTTCGTCGAGGTAGTAGTCGAGAAACCAGAAGTAGCCGTTCTGTAGTGTTTCCCAGTCCGGGGCCTCCTGTAGACACCGGTAGGCGTAGAAGCCGTAGAGCACCGGGCCGAAGACCAGCGCCTCCGGATCCACGTCCTTGACGGCGCCGGCCAGGGCGATGGTCCGAGTTAGCAATTCGTTGCAGGTCAGGTTGGCCGGGTGGATCCGCGGATGGGTCGAGTCCCACAGGGCCGGTTCGTTGTCCAGCGAGTAGCACTTGACGCCCGTCGGCGTGGCGGCGGAGCCGTAGCGGCTGACCAGGAAATTGACGCATTCATCCATATAGACGACATCGTCGCTGGTGTCGGGACTGCCGGCCGGTTCGCAGAAGGGGCCGGGCTTGGCGAAGACCGCCTGCTTCCAGCGGACCGAGGGCGCGGTTTGCGCCTCTGAAACAGCGCCGTCGTCGTCGGCCGCGACGTAACCGGCCATCTGCAGGGTGATCACGGAAAGCTGGCCCGCGGCCAGGCAGTCGTCGTGAAAGCGGGTCAACACCCTGCCGGGGATGAGTCGTTCCGCGACGGGCAGATCCCAGGCAAGGTACAGATCGCTGTGATGATACCAGTCGTTGCCGGCGTTGGAGTAGTTGGTTTCCCAGTTGTAGCCGGTCAGCCGGTTGCCCCCGATGCGCCGGGCGGTGAAGTTCTCCCCCCGGTCGGTGTCCCAGGAATTGGTGCCGTAGATGTAGGGGCTGATGGCGGCGCGGCCGGTCTCGGTGTTAATCGTGTAGGCAACCGGGATCGCGGCGCGGGAGATTGCCGGCGTCAGGAAGAAAATGGCCTGAAGGATCGGTGTCAAATAGTAGTGTTTCACGGTATGTCCTCCTCGGTTCCATGTTATCATATTTCCGCTATTTGCACAACAGAAAGCCACGGGATATTCATGCCGTTTGCCTCCCGGGCAGTGGATTTCCGGTTGACAGCGGCCGGCGGTCGGGTACCATGACACCATCTCGTTGCCAACAGGCGGGAACCCGCGCAGGGAAAAACGGATCTTCCCGCACACACATTTATATTGAGGTGTCGCCATGCCAACCAACCAAGAGCCAAAAAAAATGCTGGAGGATCTGCTGGCCGGGATTCGCAGCGGGGACGACAAGGTGCGGACCGAGGCCTGGCAGTCGGCCGGTGCCCTGGCGGCGGCGGCGGTCGAGCCGTTGGCCCAGGTGATGGTGACCGAATCGGGTGAGGTCTCGCGGGCGGCCAAGCGGGGCCTCTGGCAGATCACCCGGACGGTCGGCGCCCCGCGGGCCGGGCAAAAGCCGCAGGTCGTCCAGGGCCTCATCGAGCTGCTGGATTCCCGCCGGCCGAATGCCCTGCGGCGCGAGGTTATCTGGATGCTTTCCGAGATCGGCCACGATGAATCGGTCGCGCCGCTGGCCGGCCTGCTCTCCGACGTCGAACTGCGGGAGGACGCCAAGGCGGCCCTGCAGCGGATACCCTCGCCGCGATCATTGGAGGCGCTGGAGAAGGCCCTGACCGACGCGCCGGAGGATTTCCGACTGAGTATCGCCCAGTCGCTGCGCCAGCGGGGGCGGCAGGTGGCGGGATTGGCCTGCGTGAAATTGCGACCCGTCAAGCAAACCGCCGTCAAGCCCCTGTAAGCCGTCCCGGGCGTTTGGATATCCATGCCGCTTATCCGGGCGGAAGGGATAAGGGGCCTGCCAAGATTGCTTTTGGAGGTTCCCTTCACAGAAAGGATAATGGATCATGAAACCAGCGGTCAAACCGAATCGGCGTCAGTTTCTGGCGGCGGCCGGGACAGCGGCGGCGGCGTGCGGCGTTCCCTATCTCATTACCGGCGGGGCCCCGGCCGCCCGGGGGGCCAACGAACGCCTGACGATGGCCCATATCGGCGTGGGGGGCATGGGCGGCTCGCATTTGCGGGACATGGTGAACCGGCGCAGCCGCGGCGAGGTGAATATCGCGGCGGTGTGCGACGTCGATGAGAAGCGGCTGGCCGCCGCCGTCCAGGCGGCCGGGCCCGGCGTGACGCCCTATCGGGATTATCGCTACATCCTGGAACGCAACGACATCGACGCCGTGGTCATCGCCACGCCGGACCACTGGCACGGCGTCCAGACGGTGCACGCCTGCCAGACGGGCAAGCACGTCTACGTGGAAAAGCCGGCCTGCTGCAC
>JAFGFX010000195.1 GCA_016930855.1 Sedimentisphaerales bacterium
GCCGCCAGGCAAATCCAGACCCCCTTCGCCATCGCCGAGCGGAAAACAACCTTCATGATTTTCTCTCCTCCACGAGAGCCCCCTACCGGTCAAACGCGGGGCATCGATTTTCCCGCCAACGCGGTCCATGCATTATAGTGGAAATGGCCTCGAAAAGAAAGTGAAATGCCCCAGGCGGGCACTTAGATCGACAGGCACGTCCGGCCGGCGGGACCCGTTTTGCCTACCCACCGGCTGCCTGGCTCCCTATTGACCCCGCTATGGACAGGCAGGGAATCCGCCTCGATTAGAACCTGCTGATATAAGCAAGCCCCCCACGGAATAATCTCTCCGGCAGACGCCCCCGCGGCGGGACCGATTAAGGCCCCGCCCTCACCGACGAAGAATCCGTCAGCCGTTCAGCGTCCAGCCCTCTCGCTACATCTTTTAAATTGAGTCACCTGCCTTGGGACCAAACGATAAGCCCGTCAGCCGTTCAGCGTCCAGCCCTCTCGGTACGTCTTGTAGATATACTTGTCCGCCTCCGGGCAATTGGTGGCCTTGAGATTTTCCGCCTCCCATTCCAGCGGCTGACCCACGCGATAGGCCACCAGGGCGAGCAGGTTGTGCTCGATCAGGGCGCCGGAGTAATCAAAGTTGCACAGGGTGGGCGTGCCGTTCTTGCAGCCGTTGATCCATTCCTGGTGCTGGCCGGCCGAGGGAGGTATCAAATCCGCCGGCTGGGGGGAGTGATAATGGGTCATGTCCCCCTTGAGCATCAGGATGCGGTAGTCGTAGTCGGCCACCAGCCAGCCCTGATCGCCGGTGATGATAATGCCCTTGAACATCTCGTCGCGATGAAAGACCTTGCTCGGGACGCCCGGTTTCTTGCCGCCGTCGTACCATTCCACCTTGACCGCCGGCCGCCAGTCGTTGGCCGGATGATCCCATTCGGCGGTGAGCCATTGGGGGCAGGTATCGCTGCTGACGGGCGTGCCCTTCGCCTCGCAGGTCGTCGGGAAGCGCAGGTCCAGCGTCCAATAGGCCATGTCGATCATGTGGCTGCCCATGTCGCCGATCTGGCCGCTGCCGAAATCCCAGTACAAATTCCAGGTCAGGCAGTTCTCCAGGTACCCCGGATTGAAGGGGTGCTCCGGCGACGGGCCGATCCACAGGTCCCAGTGCATGTAATCGGGCGCCGGGCCGGCGTCCGGCAGATACTCGCCGCCGGCGGGCAGGCGGCTGCACCAGATCTGGGCCTTCTTGGGCACGCCGATCGCGCCCCCGCGGACGAGCTCCACCATGCGGCGGTAATTGTCGGAGGCGTGGATCTGGGTGCCCATCTGGGTGGCCAGCTTGTCCTTGTTCTTCAGGTAGGTCTCGCGGACCACGCGGGCCTCGTGCACGCAGTTGGCCAGCGGCTTTTCGCTATAGACGTGCAGGCCCCGGTTCATGGCCCAGACGTTGACGAAGGCGTGGGTGTGGTCGGTGGTGGCGCAGATCACCGCGTCCAGGTTCTTCTGCTCCAGGCACTTGCGCCAGTCGAAATAGGTCTCGGCCTCGGGAAACTGCTTGACCGCCTCGGCCAGATGCTTCTCGTTCACGTCGCACAACGCCACGATGTTCTCTTCCTTGACGCCCTTGATGCTGGCCTGGCCCCGGCCGCCGACGCCGATGACAGCGATGTTGAGCTTCTCGTTGGGGGAATTGCCCGCCCGGAGGATGCCGGATTTCAGCAGCGTAATGCCGGAACCCATTGCCGCACTGTGCTTTAGAAAGGAACGCCGATTGATTTGACTGTTCATGAGTATCCTCCAGGTCACGGGTGAATTATGAGAATATGGCACGTCATGGAGACCATGATACCGCCGGGCAAAGGCAATGGCAAATCCGTTTTGACGCCGTCTGGCCGACCGGAGACGCCCCCCGGCGGCGAACCACGGACGGAATGTTCCCCTACGAAGTGCTCCGGCGGGCTCCGGACCGGGTTTCGCCGCGTCCCGCCTGCGTTAGTTGTGCCCGGCCGGCCCTTGGGGGCGGCTGGCCTAATCGTCCTACGCCTCGGCAGCGGGGATGTATATCGTGAAGGTACTGCCCTTGCCGGGAGCGCTTTCGACAGTGACTTGACCGCCGTGGGCCTGGGCGATGTGCTTGACAATGGCCAGGCCCAGGCCGGTACTGCCTCGTTTGCGGCCCTGCTCCTTGTCGGCCACATAAAACCGCTCGAAGATCCGCGGTAACTGCTCCGGGGCGATCCCCAAACCGTCGTCGCTGACCGAGATGAGAAACTGATCCTCCTGGCGGCGGGCGCTGACCCGGACGGCCCCGTTCGCGTCGCTGTAGGTCACGGCGTTGTTGACCAGGTTCACGACGGCCTGTTCCAGAAACGCCGCGTGGATCCGCGCCTCCAGGTCCGGCTCGCATTGCAGGTCCAGGCGGATATTCTTGGCCTCCGCCAGAGGGCGGCACAACTCCAACGCCCCGGCCAGGACCGGACGCAGCGGCTCGGTCCGCAGGGCAAGGGCCCTCTCCCGGCCGTACTGCTCGATCCGGGACAGGTCCAGAATATCCTCAATAATGCCGTTCAATCGATCGCTTTGCTGGCCGATGATCTCCAGGAACCGCCTGGCCTCCTGCGGATCTTCCAGCCCGCCTTCGAGCAGCGTATCGACGAACCCCTTGATGGAAGTGACCGGCGTTTTCAATTCGTGGGAGACATTCGCGACGAAATCCCGCCGCATGTCCTCCAGCCGCCGTATCCGGGTCATGTCATTGAGCACGATGACGGCCCCGCAGCGGTCGCCCCGGTCGTTGGTCAGGCTCGTGCCGTGCAACTGGAAATAACGCTGGGTTCCGCCGCGGGACAGGACGATCTCCATCTCCTCGGTGGCGTCGCTAAACAGCGCCTTGCCCACGAACTCCTGCAGGTCCGGGTTGCGCACGACCTCCTGGACGACGCGGCCCACGGCGTCCTCGGCCGCCACGTCCAGCAGCCGACAGGCCGCCTCGTTGACGCTGAGGACCCGCCCGACCTCGTCGACCGCCAGCACCCCCTCGACCATGCTGGAAAGCATCGCCTCCAACTCGTTGCGCTGTTCGGTCACGGTCTGGAAGCGCTGCTGCAACTGCCGGGCCATCTGGTTGAGGGTATCGGCCAGGGCGTCCAGCTCGGCGGTCTGCGCCCCCGGCACGCGGCCCGACAGGTCGCCCGCGGCATAGCGCTGGGCCGCCTCCTTCATCTGCTCGATGGGACGGCTGATCCGCCGGGACATCAGCAGACTCAATCCGGCCGCGCCCAACGCCACCACGACACCCGCCCAGAGGATGCGGCGATTGATCCGGGCTAACGCCTCGTCGATATCGGTCACCCGCACCGAGGTCCGCACCAGGACGGCGGCCTGGTCATCGGCCGGCAGGGCCAGGGCGAAGTACATCATTGCCTGCTTCAACGTGTCGCTGGGGCGGACATTGCTGCCCTTGCCCGTCTGGAGGGCCTTCTGGATCTCCGGCCGATCCGCGTGGTTTTCCATCCCGCGGACATCCGCATCGGAGTCGCCGATCACCTCGCCGCCGGCAAGGACCACGGTGATCCGGGTATGGCTCGCCCGGCCCCATTGCTTGCAGAGGGCGTCCAGGCGGTCCCGGTCGCCGGCGCGGATCTGCTCAAGCACCTGCGGAGCCACCAGATGGGCCCGCGCCTCGAGATCCTCTTCGACCTGGGCCCGGTAAAACGTCCGCAGGGCGCTGGTGCCGTACAGGCAGATGCCGATCACCGCCGCCAGGATAATCAGCAGATAGGAAACAAACAGATGCCACAGTAACCGCTGACGAATCATAACAATCCTTCCTGCAAAAGCTGACGACCGGCACGGTTTCGATATATCCGCCGCCGTCAGCGCCGCCGGTACCCCGGGCGGCAGGCAACCCCTACGATCGATCCCGCATGCGGTAGCCCACGCCCCGCACGGTCTCGATATACTTGCCGCTGTGGCCCATCTTGCGCCGCAGACCGGTGATCTGCACGTCGACCGCCCGATCGCTGACCACGTAATTGTCGCCGTGGACGGCATCCACCAACTGGCTGCGGGTAAACACCCGGCCGGGATGCCTGGCCAGGGCATAGAGAATGCCGAATTCGGTAACCGTCAGATCCCGCTTTTCGCCGGAAACGGTCACCTCGTACCGGTCCGGATCGATCACGATGTTGTGCAGGCGCACAACATGGGCCTGCTCGCCCGGCGCCTCCATCCGCCGCAGCACCGCCTTGACCCGGGCGATCAGTTCCTTGGGGCCGAACGGCTTGGTCACGTAATCGTCCGCCCCCAGTTCCAGCCCCGTGACGATATCCGCCTCCTCGCCCTTGGCCGAGAGAATGATAATGGGGATGTCCTGCGTGGCGGCCTGATTTTTCAGGCGCTTGCACACCTCGAGCCCGTTCAGACCGGGCAGCATCAGGTCCAAAATCAGCAAATCGGGCAGCTGCGATTCCGCCTGCGCCAGGCCCTCTTCACCCGTATCGGCCCGCAGGACCTGATAGCCCTCCCGGACGAGATGGTACCGCACCAATTCCTGAATGTCCTCTTCATCCTCGACAATCAGAATGGTTTGTTTTCCCATGAACGATACGTCCTTTCCGGATTCGAAAAACCGCCATACGACCTGCCCCCGCGAGCGTTGGGATCATGACAGCAACGGCGCGGGATCCTGGCCATTGAGCTCCATCGACCGCGGGAATCCGTCCAAAGCATGGTTCGCCCCTCGGGCCGTTACGGTCCGGCCGATATGCTCATGACCCGGCCGTGTTGCTTAACGAAATTCTAACATACATGCCCGCCGCCTGGCATCCGTGTTTTGCGGATGCCCTGATCCACGGGCCTGCACTTCCTGCCGGTCTCGCTGGCCGGCAGTCGCCCGATCGCCGCGGTATCACGGTATGTAACCAAATCCGCCCGAAAAAGCAATCGTTTCTATACCCCTCGAGCCGTAAAAATAACCGCCCGCCATCCGGTCCGCGCCATTTGCCGCCAACGGGATCGCCGGTCATCAAGGCACTAGGGCGGCGGGTCATTCGGCCGCTCCCCCCCCGCCATCGCGGGCGTCTCGCCGACCGAATCGCATGTTTGCCAAACGGCTTGCGGCACCTTATACTGGCATTCCATGGCCGAAAAAACACTGTTTCTGGGCGAGCTGCATTACCATTTCCGCCGCTGCGGCGTGCAGACGGTGATCGAGACGATCCTGCACGCCCTGATCGCCCACGGCCCGTACGACCGCATCGAGCTGGATTTGATCTCCAGCGACGCCGGCCGGATTCCCGGGCGGGAACTGGCCGAGGCCGTCCGCCGCTACGCCGCCGGCCATCCCCTCACCGTGCAGGTCCGCCCCGTCGAACTGCCGGAACTGGGCTATCGGGCCGATCCCGCGTCGAACCGTCAAACGTTCCTCATCGAGTCGGCGGACCTGGCCGAGCGCCTGCTGAACGTGCTGCGGCCGGACCGTCTTAAACCGAACAATCCCTACGTGCTGCACGCGCACAACGCCAACCTGGGAAAGAATCCCCGCCTGACGATGGCACTGAAGCTGCTGGCCGGTCGCCTGGCCAAAGACGATCTGCCGGCCTGGATCCTCCATCACATGCACGACTTCGCCGAGGACCAGCGTCCGGCCTGCTGGTCGGCGTTGCGGGACATCTCCGGCCGATCGGATGCGTCGCTGGCTCTCGAGATGATGTACCCGCGTTCGAGCCGCGTCGTCTGGGCCTGCATCAATACGCGAGACCGCGACCGACTGCTTTCGATCGGCCTGGAACCGCAAACCGTGTTCGTCCTGCCCAACGCGGTGGATACGGACGCCTTCTCGTCGCCGCCGCTGACGCGAATGAATCCGCCGGAACTGGCGGAGCTGGATCTGGCGCCGCGGGATTTCGCCGCCGATCTCAAGGGCCGCATCGCCGACTACGCCCGCCGGAACCGGTTCCGTTTCGAGCCGGACCGGAAGATCCTGCTGGCGCCGATCAAGGCCATCCGCCGGAAAAACGTGCTGGAATCGCTGCTGCTGCTGCTGGCCCTGAACTGGCGGCGGGACGAGTATCAACTGCTGATCACCCTGCCGCCCGCCTCGCCGGAAGACTGCCGGTACGCCGATCGGATGGTAACCTTCCTGCGCCGCTACCGCCTGCCGGCGGTCCTGGGATTCGGCCGGGAGATCCTCACCAGCAACGACCGTCCCACCGTTGCCGACGGCCGGGTGGTGCGCTTCCGGCTGGTGGATATGCTGCATCTAAGCGCAGCGGTGGTCACCACCTCACTGCAGGAGGGATTCGGATATGTCTTCCACGAGTCCTGGCTGGCCCACAAGGCGGTCCTCGGCCGGGACATCCCTGCGGTTACCCGCGATTTCGCCGGGCAGGGACTTAAGCTGGATCACCTCTACCAGTCACTGCTGGTGCCGCTGGCCTGGCTGGAAACGGAGTGGCCCGCCATCCAGCAGGCCTACATCGCCAAGATCACCTCGCTGCGGGCGGCGGCCGGTCTGGGCGGGCACAGCCGGCAGGAACTTATCGCCCAAATTCACCGCCATAAGGTAAAAAGGATCGACTCCCCCCAAGGTGATCCGGCGGAATACCTCGACTGGGCCGACCTGCCTGAAGAAACGCAATTCAATATTTTGCATATACTTATGGAAGACAATTCCCGGATCGCCCACCTGTATCCCCTGGATCGCTCCGGGCGCAGACTAGCGGACTGGTACGAACCGCCATTACCTGATATAATAATTGAATGGAATCGCAAAGCGGTTATCGGCAGGTATGGCCTGACAAATCTGGCCGAGCGGTTGGGATGTATTCTTTCGATCGGCGGACGGTTCTGCCGGCAACATGCCCACCGGCCGGCGGCCCGACCGATTGCGAACCAGCCGGTTTTCGCCCAATCGCTGGATGCGTCGCAGGTGCGATTGCTTTTCTAGGCGCCGTCGGTCAGAGCCGTCAGCCAACAAGGTTCGAGCGGTGCCGATCGCCGGCACGCCAGCCGGGCCAAACGGGAGAGAGAATCTATGGGTGATTTCTTTCAGAACGGCATTATCGCCACGCTGCACGATTTCGGGACCGACAATCTCCAGCGGATGGAATCGCGGCTCTGCGATATCCTGAAACGGCGGGACATCGCCCTGATTTTGCCGATCATCCCCCAGGACATGAAATCCCCGGCCTTTACGGACATCGTGGCGGAGCTCGCCACGGTCCCCTACATCTCCGAGGTGGTGCTCAGCCTGGGCCAGACCGACGATTTCGAGGATTTCGTCGCGGCCCGCCAGAGCCTGAATCTCCTGCCCCAGCCCCACACGGTCGTCTGGTCCTCCGGTCCGGGCATCGCGGCCCTGTTCGACGAGCTGCGGGAGAATTACCTCGAGGTGGGCCCCGACGGCAAGGGCCGCGGCGTCTGGACCGGACTGGGCTACATCCTGAGCAACCGCAAGCTCTGGGTTGTCGCCGTCCACGACTGCGATATCCAGAATTATTCCCGGCGGATGCTGGCCCGCCTGTGCTATCCCTGCGCCGTGCGGGGCATGGATTTCGAATTCACCAAGGCCTATTACATGCGGGTGACCGACCGCATATACGGCCGGGTGACCCGGTTGTTTTTCACCCCCCTGGTCCGCGCCCTCAAGAATATATTGGGCCAGAACGAGTACCTTTCCTTTTTACACAGCTTTCGCTACCCCCTTTCGGGTGAGATCTGCCTGACCCGGTCCCTGGCGCACGTGATCCGCATGCCGGGCGACTGGGGCCTGGAGATCGGCACTCTGTCTGAGGTGTATCGCATCGCCTCGCTGATCCGGGTCTGCCAGATCGACATCGCCGACACCTATGAGCACAAGCATCAGACATTGGGTACGGATCTGCAGTCGGGCCTGTTGAAGATGTCGGTGGATATCGCCAAGGTGGTCCTGCGCACGCTGGCCTCCAACGGCATCATTTTTCCGGCGCATTTCTTCGAGACCCTGCAAGCCTCGTATATCAACATGGCCCGGGAGGCGGTTGAGCATTATGCCTCCGACGCCATCCTGAACGGCCTGCCGTACGAGCGGCATTGCGAAGGGCAGGCGGTGGAGCACTTTTCCGAGGCGGTCCGCACCGCCGGCCGGGAGTTCCGGGAGGACCCGACTGATCTGCCCAGCATCCCGCCCTGGAACCGCGTCATGTCGGCACTGCCGGATTTCCTCGACCGGCTCAGCGCCGTGGTGACCGAGGAGAATCGCCGCGCCGACCAAACCCTCGCCGCCTGCCAGCGCCGCATCATGCCCCTGGAACGACCGGACAGCGGCATCTCCCAGCCCGTCCAGTAAGCCGGGCGGATTGTAAATACCCGCCCATTTTTACCCCTCCGACCAGGGTCTTGACGCACGGCCCGGCCTGCCCTACACTGCACACATATCGACATTCCGGGGTGTAGCTCAGCTTGGCTAGAGCGCCTGCTTTGGGAGCAGGAGGTCGCTGGTTCAAATCCAGTCACCCCGAGTTATAAGTCATTACATTTCAAATATTTACAATCATGCCTTTTTCTATCCACTACCTGAAAACTCGTTTCCATTGCGGAATTGATTGCAAACCGAGAAACTTCCGTTACAATGCCTGCAGAACGCTCCAGGATCGCCCAGGGCGCTCGAAAAGAGGCCGGCCTGGGGATTGGATACCCCAAATTCAATACAGGCGATTATGAGTGTCATCGGGCGCGTTAAATACCGCCACTATAGGCGCGTTCAAAACCAGCCAGTGATATTTTCCCTTATATAGCTCATTTTTCCTGTTTCTTGCAAGTATTATCCTGATTGTCTTCGCC
>JAFGFX010000020.1 GCA_016930855.1 Sedimentisphaerales bacterium
CATCCTGCAGGAGCGCAACGGGCATCTGCGGGCCAAGACCGCCCGGGACTTTGTCTTGACGCACGTGGTGGATACCGACCTGACGCGGCCCCGCCCGGTAACGCTGCCGGAAGGGGTGTTGCACAACAACCTGAATGCCCTGCTGGCGGATCGCCAGGTGGAGATCGTGGCCGAACTGATCGGCGGGACGACCATCGCCGCGGACGTGGTACTGGCCCTGCTGGCCGCCGGCAAGGACGTGGTCACCGCCAACAAGGCCCTGCTGGCCGAACGCGGCGAAGAGATATTCGCCGCCGCCCGCCGGCACGGGCGCTGCGTGGCCT
This sequence comes from Sedimentisphaerales bacterium, assembly GCA_016930855.1. Lineage (GTDB taxonomy): Bacteria > Planctomycetota > Phycisphaerae > Sedimentisphaerales > SM23-30 > JAFGFX01. Next base: position 324 of record JAFGFX010000020.1, read on the forward strand.
TCGAGGCGAGCTGTTGCGGCGGCATGCCGATCGTGGGGGCCCTTAGCACCGGGCTGGTCGCCAATCGCATCAGCGCCATCTACGGGATCGTCAACGGGACCTGCAACTACATCCTCAGCGAGATGAGCCACCGGGCCAAGGACTATCAGACCGCTCTGAAAGAGGCGCAGGCGGCCGGCTTTGCCGAGGCGGACCCGTCGCTGGACGTCAACGGCACGGACAGCGCCCACAAGATCGCCATCCTGGCCCTGCTGGCGTTCGGCTGCCAGGTGGATTTTTCCGGCATCCCCGTCCGCGGGATCGATACGCTGGGCCTGGAGGATATCCACTACGGCCGGGAGTTGGGCTACGCCATCAAGCTGCTGGCCATCGCCGAGCAGACCGCCGAGGGACTCTCGCTGCGGGTGCATCCGGCCTTCGTCAGCCGGGCCGAACCGCTCGCCCAGGTCTCCGGACCGTTCAACGCGGTCAGCGTCTTCGGGGACGCCGTCGGCCATACCTCCTATTACGGCCGGGGCGCCGGGATGATGCCCACCGCCAGCGCCGTGGTGGCCGATATGGTCGATATCGCCCAGGGCAATGCCGCCCGCCGGTTCACGGCCGCCTGCGGCCTGGGACGCCCGGCCCAGCGGGTGGCGATCTGCCCGGCCGAGCAGGTCGCCAGCCGGTATTATCTGCGGTTCTGCGTGGTGGATCAGCCCGGGGTGTTCGTCCAGATCGCCCGGGTCCTCAGCGAGCGCCAAATCAGCATCTCGGCCTGCCTCCAGCATGAGAGCGCCAGCGCCGAGCGGGTGCCGGTGGTCATCATGACCCATCGGGCCCGCCAGGGCGACGTGGTCGAGGCCCTGCGCCAGATCGAGCAGCTGCCGGTGGTCAAGGCCGAGCCGGTGTGCATCCCGGTGATCACGCCGCCCCAGGAGGAATGCTGAAGCGGCCGCCATGGGACGCAAACCTATCCCCGGCGAATGGCCGGGCGGGCGCGGGTGTTGTTCGCGACAACAGGATGGGTTGACCGAGGGAAGTAATCGACAGCGACGAGCCTTGAGAGAATCATGAAGTATGCCATCGTGGTCATGGACGGGGCGGCGGATGAGCCGCTGGCGGAACTGGAGGGCAAGACCCCCCTCGAGGCGGCGCATATTCCCCATACGGACTGGATCGCCCGGAACGGACGGCTGGGTCTGGTCCAGACGATCCCGGACGGATTCGAGCCCGGCAGCGACGTGGCCCTGATGAGCGTGTTGGGATACGATCCCCAGAAGTACCATACCGGCCGGGCCCCCCTGGAGGCCGCCAGCCAGGATATCCCCGTCGCTCCCAGCGACTGGGTGTTTCGCTGCAACCTGGTGACCGTGGCCGACGGGGTGATGGTGGATTATGCCGCCGGCCACATCGAGACCGTGCAGGCCGGCACCCTGATCGAGCGGCTCAACCGCCAAATGGCCTGCCCGGAATACCGTTTTTATCCGGGGGTCAGCTACCGCCATCTGCTGGTGCACCAGGGGACGATGGATTTCGATGTCAAGCTGACGGCCCCCCATGACATCATCGACGAACCGGTCGCCAAGTATCTTCCCCGCAGCAAGAGCGGCCGGCACCTGTGCCAGATCATGGAAGAGGCCGGCCGGATCCTGTCGCAGGAGGATATCAATCAGGTGCGGATCGATCTGGGGGAGAATCAGGCCAACGCCATCTGGCTGTGGGGCCAGGGGCGCCGGCCCACCCTGGACCGTTTCGAATCGCGGTTCGGCCTGCGCGGCGCGGTGATCACGGCGGTGGACCTGCTGCGGGGGATCGGCAAGCTGGCCGGCATGGAGATCGTGCCGGTGGCGGGCGCGACCGGCTACCTGGATACGGATTACCACCAGAAGGGCCAGGCGGCCCTGGAGGTGCTGGCCCGCGGCGATCTGGTGTTCGTTCACGTCGAGGCGCCGGACGAGGCCGGCCATCAGGCGCTCATCGCGGAAAAGATCGAGGCCATCGAGCAGATCGACCGGCATATCGTCGGGCCCCTGCTCAAGTGGCTCCAGAACCAGCCGCAGTGGCGGATCATGGTGCTGCCGGACCACCCCACGCCGATTAGGCTGCGGACCCACACCGCCAAGCCGGTGCCGATGGCCCTGGCCGGCCGGCAGATCCATCCGGGCGGGAGCCTCGGCTTCAATGAAACACAGGCCCGGCAGGCCGGGTTCCATATCGACCGGGGCCATGAGTTGATGGATTATTTTTTGCATGTGCAGGCCTAAGGCCCGGCGGGCAGGGCGGATCCAAGCCGCCGACGGCGGTGCCCGCCCCGCCGGACGAAACAAGTACGGGGAAAGCGTATGGATCTGATCGTACAGAAATTCGGAGGCACCAGCGTGGCCGACGTCCCGCGGATCAACCGGGCCGCCCGCCGCGCGATTCAGGCCAAGCAGGACAACCTCCAGGTGGTGATGGTCGTCTCCGCCATGGGCAAGACCACCGACACGCTGATCGACATGGCGCGTCAGATCAATCCCGACCCGCCCCGGCGCGAGCTGGACATGCTGATGACCACGGGCGAGCAGGTGAGCATGTCGCTGATGGCCATGGCCATCCATGCCCACGGTCACGAGGCCATCAGCCTGACGGGCGGGCAGATCGGCCTGATCTGCGATTCGGTGCATACCAAGGCCCGGATCCAGAAGATCGACGCCGACCGGATCCGCAAGGAGCTGGCGGCCGGCAAGATCGTCATCGTCGCCGGCTTCCAGGGCATCGACGAGGCCGGAGAGATCTACACCCTGGGCCGGGGGGCGTCCGACACCACCGCGGTGGCCCTGGCGGCGGTTCTCAAGGCCCGCTACTGCGAGATCTATACGGATGTGGACGGGATCTACACCACCGATCCGCGGATCGAGCCCCGCGCCCGCAAGATCCAGCAGATCAGCTACGACGAGATGCTGGAACTGGCCAGCCTGGGGGCCGGCGTGATGCATTCCCGGGCCATTGAGTTCGGCAAGAAATACCATGTGGACATCCACGTGCGCAGCAGTTTTACGGACAGTCCGGGCACCTTTATTACCCATGAGGTCGAGCAAATGGAGCATATCGTCGTTTCGGGAGTCACGGTGAAGAAGGACATCGCCCAGTTCGTTCTGGTGGGTCTGCCGAACACGCCGGGCGTGGCGGCAAACCTGTTCGTTCACGTGGCCGAGCACAACGTGATCGTGGACGACATCATCCAGACGGTGGACGACAACGGCAAGGCGAGCATCAGCTTTACCGTCGAGAAGGGCGATCTGGCGGAATGCAAGCTGGTCGTGGAGGAGATCCGCCGGCAGTACGCCGGCATCGACGTCAACATCATCGATCCGGTGGCCAAGGTCTCGGCGGTCGGCGTGGGGATGCGCAGCCATACGGGGGTGGCCCGAAAGATGTTCGGCGCCCTGGCGGCCGCCCAGGTCAACATCAACGCCATCACGACCAGCGAGATCAAGATCAGCTGCATCATACCGCCGTCCGACGCCGACAAGGCCCTGCGGGCGGTGCACGAGGCGTTCGGCCTGGACCAACAGCCCGCCTAGGCGCCGCCGTCCCGGAGCGGATCGGGTCGACGTTGCGTTGAGGGCGCCGTTCCGGATGCGGCGCGTCCGGGGCGAGGCGGTTACCTGGGGCCAAGGTCCGTGGAATCCTTACCGGAGAAAGAGCAAGAATGGACAAGCAATTCGCGGTCATCATGGCGGGCGGTTCGGGCCAGCGGCTTTGGCCCCTGAGTCGCCGGAACCGGCCCAAGCAGATCATCAACCTGTTCGAGGACCAGTCCCTGTTGCGGCACTGCGTCGACCGGGTCAAGGGCATCTTCGCCCCGGAACAGATCCTGGTGGTCACCAATTTCGAGTACCTCGACGAGGTGCACGGGCATCTGCCGGAACTGCCCCGGGAGAACCTCCTGGGCGAGCCGGAGGGCCGCGATACCGCCAACGCCATCGGTCTGGCGGCCGCCCTGCTGCAGCGCCGGGCGCCGCAGGCGGGGATGGCGGTCTTCAGCGCCGATCAGATCATCGAGCCGCAGGAGCCCCTCCAGCAGGCGGTCCGCTCGTCGCTGCGGTTCATCGAGGACCACCCGGACGTGCTGTTCACCTTCGGGATCAAGGCGACCTGGGCCAATACGGGCCTGGGCTACCTCAAGCGGGGCGCGCCGGCCGGCGATCCGGACGACCGGATCTTCGCGGTGGAGGCGTTCAGGGAAAAGCCCAACAAAAGCACCGCCCACAAGTACATCCGCTCCGGACAATACTGCTGGAACAGCGGCATGTTCGTCTGGCGGGTCGATACCATCTGGCAGCAGCTGGAACTCTGCCTGCCGCACAACGCCGAACGGCTCCGCCGCATCGGCGAGGCCTGGAACACCGATCGCTGGGAGCCGGTCCTGCAGGCCGAATTCCCGGAACTCGAGAAAATCAGCATCGATTTCGGGGTCATGGAGCGCGCCGAGCACGTCTGCATGTGCGAATTGGACTGCCACTGGGTGGACATGGGCAGCTTTCAGACGCTGGCCGACAATATCGGCAGCGTGGACCCCGACGAAAACGTCAGCACGGCGTCCACCCAGGCGGTGCTGGTCGACAGCGGCAACAACATCCTGATCAGCGACAGCCCCGACCATCTGATCGCCGCCATTCACGTCGAGGATCTGATTGTCGTGCATACCAAGGACGCCACGCTCATCTGCCAGCGGGAGGAAACCGAACGTCTCAAGGATTTACTCCGGCGAATAAAGGAAGAGGGCAAGGAACAGTTCCTCTGAGCATGCGGTACCTGGCAATCGATTACGGTGAGAAACGGCTGGGATTGGCCCTGAGCGATCCGTCGGAAACGATCGTCTCTCCCTTGCGGCAGATCGCGGTGTCTTCCGGTCGATTCGATCAGGTCTGGCCCGTCCTGCGGGATATCGTCGGCGAATACGGCGTCGCGGCCCTGGTCGTGGGATTGCCGCTGCTGATGGACGGCCGGGAGGGCGCGCAGGCCCGCCGGGCCCGCCGGTTTGCCCAGGCGCTCGAGCGGGAGGTCCTCCCGACGGTGCATCTGCAGGACGAGCGGCTCAGCAGTCACGCCGCCGAGGAGGTGCTCAGCGGGCAGGGATTGACATCCGGCCAGCGCCGCCGGCGCCGCGACATGCTGGCGGCGTGTGAGATCCTGCGGGAGTTTCTCCAGCGCCGGCGCCGCGGGCAGACAACGGATTGAAGGGCGATACGATCGCATGAATCGAGACGAATACAACCTGCCGCCGGAGCCGGAGGAGCCCTCGGGCAGCGGCCCGGACGATCAGTCGACACCGAACGAAGGGGATGTGCCTCATCCTCCGGCGGATGACGAGGCACCGGTCGACCCGGGATCGGATCTTCCGGCGGATGGCGCAGACGACCACGCGACGCCGGACGAGGGGCCGGAGCCGTATTCTCTGGCGGACGAGGCGCCGGCCGAGGGGGATTACCGGCCGGCGGATGGCCCAGACGACCACGCGACGCCGGATGAAGGGCCGCAGCCGTATTCTCTGGAGGAGGAGGCGCCGAGCGACCAGGAATCGAACCGTCCGGCGGCGGGCCCGGACGAGGCCGCCTCGCCGGCCGTTGGGGATTCGGCGGATCGGGCGGCGGACGAGGTGTCGGCCGATTCGTATGACATCTCGCCGGCCCTCAGCGGGAAAACGCGCCGAACCCGACGCCGGGGCGCCTGGCCGAATGAGTCAGACGACGATCCCCTGGCGGGCAGCCGGATGAGCTTCGGCGAACACCTGGACGAGCTGCGCACCTGCCTGCTGCGGGCCATCTACGGCATCCTGATCGGGTTTGCCGTCTGCCTCTATTTCGGCAACGAGATCTTCGCCTTCCTGGCCCATCCGCTGTTGATCGCCCTGGAGTGGGCGCAGCTGGAAACCAGCCTGTACGTCACCAGCCTGCCGGAATCGTTTATCACCTATATCAAGGTCTGTTTCATCAGCGCCATCTTCCTGACGTCGCCCTGGGTGTTTTACCAGTTATGGAAGTTCGTGGCGGCGGGGCTCTACCGCCACGAGCGGCAATATGTCTACAGCCTGGTGCCCTTTTCGGCCGTTTTGTTTCTTTTGGGCGGGGCCTTTTTCATGTTCATCGTGGCCCCGATCTCCTGTAGTTTCTTTATCCGCTTCAGCATGAAGTTTTCCTCGCCGGAAATTGCCAACAGCCGGATCTATCGCTGGCTGGCGCCGGCCATGCAGGATCAGCCGGACGAGAAAGACGCCTCGGCCGACACCGCCGCCAACGGCCCCCCCCCGGAAAAATCCCTGTCCGCCGAGATGGAAACCCTGCTGCAACTGCTGGTGGAAAAACAAATCCTGACCGAACCGGAGGCGGCCCGACTGCGCCCCGGGCCGGCGGCGGAACCGGCGCCGGGCCCGTCGAAATCCCCCGCGGCCAAAGGCAATTTCGTCAGGCCCTGGTTCACGCTGCAAAGTTATGTATCGTTGATCATCGTCTTGGCGCTGGCCTTCGGGGCGGCGTTTCAGATGCCGCTGGTGGTGTTCTTTCTCGGCCGGCTCAAGATCGTTCCGCTGAAGACCTTCAGATCCTCCCGCAAGTACGTCTTTTTCGCCCTGGTGATCGTTGCGGCCCTGATGACCCCGCCGGACGTCATCTCCCAGATCGCCCTGGCGCTGCCGATGTACGTGCTCTACGAGCTGGGAATCTTGATGGTCTGGATCTGGCCGGCCCCCCGGATACGCTGATCCGGAGCCGCTAACGGTTTGTGGTGTAGATCGCGGCGCGTTGTGAAACCGCCGGAAATCACCGCCGTCCTAGACGGTTCCCTTCGCTGCCAATGCCACAAGTACATCGGCCGACAACTCGGCCATGCGGTCCACGACTAGGTCGGCTCCGGCCAGGTCCTGTCGGCAGCGCGTGGTTGTGATCGCCGCAACCGCCATGCCGGCGGCGCGGGCGGCCTGGACGCCCGGGACGGCATCCTCGACCACCACGCAGCGGGCGGCGGGCACGCCAAGCCTTTCAGCGGCCAGTACGAAGGTGTCGGGCGCCGGTTTGCCGCGCGGGACGTCCTGGCTGCAGACCACCGCGTCGAAAAAGGAACGGGCCTGCGTCTCTTGCAGCATGAATTCGAGATTCGCCCGGGGGGCTGATGATCCCACCGCCAGGGCAAAGCGGTGCTCCTGGAGGTCCCGCAACAACGCCTCGACGCCGTCCAGCAGCCGCAGGCGCCCCCGGCTGATCCGGCGGAAGCGGTCCTCCTTCCAATCGCTGAGCCGCTCGAGCTCTTCCGGATTGATGTCGCCGACCAGTTGCGGGATGATCTGCTTGTTCTGCATGCCGAAGGTTCGGCGAAAGAACTCCTCGCTGAAGGACCAGCCCTCCCGCTCGGCCAGGTCGAGCCAGGCTTGTTTGTGAAGCGGGCCGGTATCGACCAGCACGCCGTCCAGATCGAAAATGACCGCCCGGATCGCCGCTTGCATCCTGCCCGCTCCTTTCGGTGTGGGGCGCCGCTTCGTCTGGCCGGCGCCGCTCAAACCAGGTAGTCCTCGTCCCGGTCCCGATAGGGCAGGATATTCTTTAAGAGTTCCTGATACTCCGGATGGCCCATCAGGGCCCGGGTGGCGTCCTTGCCCAGCTCGACGGCCGGCTGATCGTAGGCCTCGATGTTCAGCAACTCGCCCATATAGCTGGTGGCCACCTCGAAGAGGTACAGGAATTGGCCGACGGTGTAGGCGGAGATCTCCGGAAACAGAACCGTAAGGCAGGGCCGCTGCGACTGCACCAGGGCGTATTCCGTGGCGAGTTTCTCGCTGTTCATCAAGGCGGCCAGGGACTGGCCGCCCAGATAGGCCAGAGCGCCGGCGTTCTCTTCCTGGCCGATGACCACGTCCCGGGCGAAGTGCTCGACCTCCAGGAAGGTGAACACCTTGTCGTGGGGCCCTTCCCGGTACAACTGCACCTGGCTGTGCTGGTCCGTGGCGCCCAGCGCCTTGATGGGGGTGGGACCGGCGTGGACCACCTGGCCGTCCCGGGTCTTTTCCTTGCCCAGGCTTTCGGCCCAGAGCTGGCGGTACCAGTCGCACAGGTCCTTGAGCTGATAGCTGTAGGGCATCATCACCGAAAGGTTTTTTTTCTTCTGGTAGAAGAGATACTGAATGGCGGCATAGAGGGCGGCCGGGTTTTGCCGCAGGTTTTTTTCTTTGACCCGCTCATCCATCGCCCGGGCGCCCAGCAGGAGCTGGTCGATATCGATGTTGCACATAGCGGCGCTGAACAGGCCCACCTGGCTGAGCACGCTGAAGCGCCCCCCCACGCCGGGCGGGACCTCCAGGGTCCGCAGGTTCTGCTCGGTGGCCACCTGACGCAGGACGCCGCTGTCGGGCGAGGTGGTGGCGATGACCTGGTCGGCCAGATGGGCCAGCGGCAGCCGCCGGCGCAGCAGGTCCCAGACGATCAGCAGTTGGGCCGCGGTCTCGGCGGTCTGCCCGGATTTGCTGATCACGTTGAAGCAGGTGCGGTCCAGTTGCCCGTCGAGGATGTCCAGCAGGCTGGCGAACTGCACCGGGTCCACGTTGTCCATCACGAAGAGCCGCGGGCCGTTTCGCCGCTGGCGGAGGTTGTAGAACGGGTCGTTCAGGGCGGTCTGCAGGGCGATGTTGCCCAGCGCCGAGCCGCCGATGCCCAGGACCACCAGGTTGTCGAAGCGGCCCCGGATCTGCTCGGTGAGCCGCTTGACCTCCTCGACCATGGCCTGCTGGTAGGGCAGTTGCCGGTAGGGAAGTCTCTGCACGGCCAACCGGTCGGTAATCTCCGCCAGGCGGTCTGCCAGAGAATCCAGGTCCTCCGGGCGGATGCCGTGCTCGCTGCCCACGGCGTCCTGGGTGGTATTTTTGTAGTAGAGTTGAATATTCGACATCGTTTTGCCTTCCTTCTTTTAACGGTTCGCGTTTGGTTGGGGTACGTCATCAGCACATACCATGCACGGCCGGGAAAATCAAGGGCCCAGACGGGATTTTCAACCGAGCGGCCGGGCGGCCACCCGGCTGGTTGCCCCGGACGGATGCACCGCGGGTTTGTCTTGTCAGCGGGCTCGGCATCCTATACAGTCTGGGACCTATGTTGGAATTTGGCGCAGCAGAATGGATCGTGGTCGTCGCCGCGGCGGTGTCCATCGGATTCAACAAGACCAGCAGCCTGGGCGTGACGATCTTGTTTGTCCCGTTGGTCGCCGGGATCATGCCCGCCAAGCAGTCGGTGGGATTCATCCTGCCCATGCTGTGCCTGGCGGACGTCCTGGCGATCGGGTATTGGCGGCGGCATGCGAACTGGAGCCTGTTGGCCCGACTGATTCCCTGGTGCCTGGCAGGATTGGCCCTGGGCTACGGCGTCCTGGACCGCGTGGCGGACAAAACCCTCTGGCCGATTATCGGGGGGGTCATCCTGGCCATGATCGCCGTGACCGCCTGGCGGAACAGCCGCTTCGCCCGCGATCGGCCGGTGCCGACCTACTGGTGGTTTGCCGCTTTGATGGGACTGCTGGCGGGCGTGACGACCATGGTGGCCAACGCCGCCGGACCGGTGATGGTCATTTACCTGCTGGCGATGCGGCTGGATAAAAACCAGTTCATTGGCACCCAGGCCTGGTTCTTCTGGATGGTGAACCTGCTCAAGATTGTGCCCCAGATCCACCTGGGAATGATTACCAAGGCGTCCCTGGCGACCGATCTGCTGCTGCTACCGGCGATTCTGGTCGGCGGCCTGCTGGGCATCGTGCTGGTCCATCGGATCAGCCGGCGGGGATTCAACCTGGTCGTGAACCTTTTGGCCGCCGCCGCGGCGATCCATCTGTGCCTCAAGGGACTCTGGTAAAAAGAGTTGCACCTGGCGGGCTCTTCGATTAGGATGATCCCGCCCTCGAGATGGGGCGCTTGGTGGTCCGTGGCGGGTCGCCAAGTCGTAGGAGAGGTGTCCGAGTGGCTTAAGGAGCAGCCTTGGAAAGGCTGTGTAGGGCTTGTCTCTACCGCGGGTTCGAATCCCGCCCTCTC
>JAFGFX010000196.1 GCA_016930855.1 Sedimentisphaerales bacterium
CCGCTGAAACTGACGATGTTGCCGTCGAAGCCGATCATGCCGTCCGCGTCGATGATCGGAGTGAACGGCTGGCCCGCCGGGGGCTTCAAGCCCATGCCGAACTCGCCAGAGTAGTAAAATTGTTTCTTGACCGGGTCCCAGGCGAAGGCGTTGGCGTCGGCGCTGATCTGCAGCGGCGCCAGGTCCGGCAGGGCGCCGAAGCTCTCGGTCTCGGCCGCGTTGAACTGGTCGGAATCGTTGGTGAACGAATCGGCCACGATCTGCACGTCCACCAGACCGGCCTGGAAATCGCCCTTCACCTCATAGCGATAGGTGTCATCGTCGATCTTGTCCATCTTTCCGATGGTGACCGAACCCGCTCCGATTCCCCCCAGCGCGATCTCATCCCCATCGATCGACGCCGGATCAGCGTACGAATAGGTGACCTCGATGTAGCGGTTGGTCGCGTCGTTCAGGTCGGACAGGTCCGTATTCTTCCCGATCGGCGGATAGGTCACATCCGCGGTCGCCTGGGCGTTGCCGACCGTGATGGCGAACACCTGGCTCTGGTTGTTGTTCTCGTTGGACTCGGACACGTTGCCCCCCACGTCGGCAAAGGCCGAAAAGTAGTACGTCCCCGCCTCGCTGGGCATGACCAGCACGCCCGAATACGTCTTCGTCTCGCCGGGCATCAGATAGGGCAGCTCGAACAGATCGTTGTAGTTGTCGATCAGGGCGTCGTCGTCGGAGCCGTAGCCGGTGTCGAAGTCCGCATCGGCGCTGCGGTACAGCGCGACATTGCCCCCGCTGGAGTATTGGTTCCCGCTGTTTTGGATGCTGAGGGTAAACGGGATCACGTCGCCGGGAAGGGCCTCGGCCGCGGTCGCCAGGCTCATGGCGATGTTCAGGTCCGCCTTGGCGCCGTCGGGCCAGCTTCCCGCGTGGGTGAAGGTGATGACCTGGCTGTAGGTGTCGCTGTAGGGATTGGCCACGTTGCTATACACGTTGCTGAGGTACTTGAGATCGACCTCCGTGGCGCTCCAGAATACCGTGCCCACCTGTGCCGCCGTCGCGGCGGAGCCGGCCGGGATATACGGCGCGTCGAAGTCCTGGCCCAGTGACCAGCCGAAGTTATAGCGGAACTGGTAAATGACGGCCCGGTCGTGCACGTTGTAGTAGGGCACCCCGATGTTGTATTCGTAGTTGATCATGTCGGGTACATAGTCGATCTCGCCGCTGTTGGTCAGCAGCATCTCGACGCGGAAAGGTTCATTTTTTTGAAAAGAGGTCTTGTTGGGATTCAGGCCGCTGACCCGTATTTCCGGATTCACCGAATCGGTGGCGGTCGTGTCGGAGTCGTTGGCGGGCGCTGCGACCTGAAGCGTGATCAAGTCGCTCCAGGCGTCATTGGCCTTGACCTTCAAATAGTAGGTGCCGGGCGCATCCGGAGCGAAAAACTGGCTGGACTGCGAATCCGCCGTGGGCGCCGCCTCATAATAGGCCCCGGACTCCAGCCGCACCGAACCCGTAGTGAGCGGATATCCCAAATCGTCGGCCGTCACATTCGCGTCGGTCGACAGATAGTACCCAAGCGAGACGTTGTCCCAGTCGGCGCTCATGTTCTGGATCAGCACCCGAAACGGTTCGCCTCCCAATTTTTGGCCGGCCCGCACGGTAATGACGTTGTTGGCGATCTCACAGCCGATCGAGCGGATGACAATGCCTTCCAGCGGGACCGAGGCGCCGATCGTCAAGACGGCCTGGTAGGCGTCGTCGCCCGGCTCGGCCGGGGTGCCGTCGCCGTCCTGGTTCATGAGAACGCCGTCGGCGGTCTCGATGTCGGGCCCGATCCGCACGGTGTAACTGCCGGCGGCCGTCTGCGGGGCAAACGCGATCCGGTAGACCGTACCGCTGACCGGGGAAACGGAGCTGACATTAATCGCGCCCGCCGGACCGGTGATCTGCACGTCCGCGGGCGTGAACGTATCGGCGGCGATGGCCCGGGAGAAGGTCACCTCCAGATGATCGATCCCGGAATCCTGGCCGGCGGTGGGGGTGTGCGAGTCGATTTTCAGGTCGGAAACGGCGATGCTGAGGTTGGCGGTATAGACATCGTCGACCGGTTCGCCGTTGACGGTGTCTCCATCCTGATTCATCGGGTTGCCGAGGGCGTCTTGAATGTTCGGCCCGATCTTCAGGCAGTACACCCCGGCCGCCGATTGCGCGGGAAAATCGATCCGCCAGGTAAAGGCGCCGACTGGGGTTACGACCGTGGCCGTGACGGGGTCGCCGTCCGGGTCCGTCAGCGACACATCCGCCGCCGCAAAGGTGCCGGCGTTGACGGTTGTATCAAAGGTGATTTCCACCGCATCCAGCGGTCCGGCGGTCGTGACCGACGGCTGATGCATCATCACCTTGGGCCCGCTGGCCGCCGGTCCGTCGCCGCTGATGACGACGCTGAATTGCCCCAGCGTGCCGGCGGCGACGTAATTGCCGCTGGTGTCGCCTACCGCGCCGGAAGCGATCACGATGCTGTACGCGCCGTTATCGCCGTCGTCCCAGCTTCCGCCGGGGGCGCCGATCCGGTAGGTCGCCACCCGAACCGCGCCGTCGGCGCCGTTGTCGACGCCCTCGAACACGGCCGGTTCGTCGAATCCGTTCGGTCCGGTGACGCGAATGTCATCATCGTCCAGCGTCGATACGTCCACCGCCACGTTGTCGGTGTAGGTAACCGAAAAGCCGTGGCTGGTTCCGTCGGCGGTCGTGATGTCCGAGACGGTCAGGCCGGCGGCCGGCAGTTCCGTCTCGACGGGGGTCAGCAGGAACGCCCTCCACGTGCTGGATCCGCCCACCAGTCCCTTGCCGATGATCTGGCCGGCGTCGTTGATGTCGTTGGCCGTCACCAGCGTCCAGCCGGTGCCGGCGGGAATCAGGCTGTTCAGATCGGTCATGGCGCCGTTTTCGTAGATGAACGCGTGCTGCGTGCTCATGGAGACATAGTCCGAGCCGACGATCTGACCGCTGTTGTTGATGCTCCACGCCATGCCGTTGTCATCGCCCAGCGTGCCCAAATCCTGCATGCCGGAGATACTGTCCCAGACGAAGGCATGCGTGTCGTTGAACTGGTAGCGGTACCACCCCACGACCTGCCCGACGTCGTTAAGGCCCAGGGCGCTGCTGTCGGTGGTGCTCAGGGCGTGAATATCCGTGACGGTGCCGCTCTGAAAGACGCAGGCGTGGTTGTATCCCGTGCCCGCCAGCGTTTGGCCGGCGACCCGGCCGGCGCCATTGATGTCGTATGCCTTGCCGTAGGTCGTCCCCAGCGCCTGCATGCCGTCGGTACTGTCCCACAGAAAGGCATGGTCATGGCTTCCATCATTGTAGTTGCCGACGACCTGGCCGGCATCGTTGAGCGCCCATACGTAGCTGGCATATCCATTCGCTACCGTGTGGATATTCGTTACCGTGCTGCCGTTGAAGTAAAAACCACGGATTTCACCCGTGGTGAGTTTCATGGTGCCCGCGATGCTTCCGCTGTCGCTGATGCCGTAGGCGTAGCTCGTCTCGGCGCCGACGGTGGCGGTGGGCAGCGTCGACATGGCCCCGTTTTCCCAGAGAAACGCCCGCGTGACGCCGGCGTCGTCCCCCGAGTAGCCGACCACCTGGCCGCCGGCGTTGATGCCCAGCGCCACGGAAAAGTCACCGCCCAGCGTGCCCAGGTCCGTGAGGGAATATTGCACGGACAGCAGCACGCGGGGCTCCAGCGTCTCCAGCGAAAGACGGCAATCCCGCGCAGGATTCTCAACGGAGCCCTGTGCCTTGTTTCTTGCCTGCTTGATCGATCTCATGGTGTTCCTTTGGCAGGGGGGGACGGCGACTGAAATGTCATTATTCGAGGGCATGAATCCATAGCAATAGTATCTCCTCCATATACCCCACCTGCAAGCAAACCCATTATACCAGACCAGCCGGACTTTCTCAAGCCTATAGTCGCCGGCGGCCGCGGTGCCGGGCCGGGTCGGGCCATCCGATAGTCGAATACGTCCCATAACCATACAGGCTCACTGCATGATTTTGGCACCGTTGGATCGATACCGACCGCAAACGTAAGTTATTTCGATATAATCACTTGATTTTTTTCGCCGCCGAAGTCGCCGCGCCGTTGGATGGGAACCTGCCGCGCGCGGGGCACGGGGACGATATGCTGTGTCATGCCGTAGGGCATATCATTGTGGCGTGCAAGTCCGGTAACGGCGGGCAGTCAGGTAGGATGGGGCTTAATCAATCACATTGCACCAGCCAGGTTTCGAGCATGGCACACAAATCCAGCAGATCCACCCTCCCATCGCCGTGGGACGGCGGGGCGATGTCCGCCGAGGATTCATTTGTGCCCCAGCACCGTGACATGGCAGCGAAATCCTGGAGATCCACCCGGCAGTTGTCGTCCAGATCGCCGGCAAGATCGCAGGAACAGAGATTCCAGCCGGCCAGACGGGCCCACAGCCACCAGGCGGCGTACGCCTTTTGATTGCCGTTCAACGGCTGGCTGTGGGCACAGGAGCAGTTATACCAGTCTACGCCCTCGGTATGGAGGTTCTGCCAGTTTATGGCCCAATTGCTCTCGCGGTAGCCGTCGTCGTCGCCGTCGTATTCGCAGGTATCCTTGGCCAGCAGCGGCAGGTAATTGACCCGGGCATCCGGATCGTAGCTTTCGATATCGGCAAAATCGTACAGGATGCGTTGGTGCGTCCGGCAGTGTTGGCGTATGTGTTCGTTGGCCAGATGCAGCAAGCCCGTTTGGCCGGTGCCGTCCAGATGTCCGGTCATGAAAACGAATTGCACCTCGGGGTAGTCCTGGATCAGGCCCTCCATGAGATTCAGATAGATATCGATGTTCGCAATGGAGGTGGCCGCCTGTCCGCACCACGACCAGATGACGACATTGACGTCGGCGTGGTTGGGATTGTCCAGGTAATCCCGGGTCCGTTGGGCCCAGGTGGTCCTATCCGGGTTGCCCAGGTCTCCGGGGGCGAAGTAGTCGTGGAGGTCCAGGGCCCCGCCGGCCCCGCCGTTGTTCCAGGCAAAGATGTCGGCCGGCAGATCCAGCCCCTTGCCGCCGCCGTTGGCGAAGCCCACCAGGCCGGTCATGCCGTCGGTGATCTGGCTGCCGTGGGAGGTGTGGCCGTAGGCGATGTGCAGGTCGGCCTTGGCCCGGTGGATGGCAAATTCGGGGATCCGGGTGATATCGGTGCAGGTGTGATCGATGATCAGCTGGGCCGGGCAGGGAAGGCTGCCCAGG
>JAFGFX010000197.1 GCA_016930855.1 Sedimentisphaerales bacterium
GAAAAAAGTTGATGGCAGAATTGTGACGTTAACTCATATGTGTTCTGTTGGTAAAGGCTTATGTTATTTTAAACACCTGATGTATCCCAGCGGTATTGTTTTCGCCGTAGTCCGCTTTCGCCGCCCTCACCCGGAGAGCCCGTCAGGGCGGCGGGGCGGCGAAAGAAAGGCGAAGGCGAAAACATTTCGCCGGATTCGCGGAGCCGTTCCTTGCCAACTTTTACCGAGTTGAGCCGGATTTTTTAATGCAGCACCGCGCACTGGCGGGGCGCCGGCGCCGAGAGATTCGGAGACCTGACATCGCGGAAACCAAATACATCGCCATCCTGGCCGCGGCGGCCTTTGTCGGCTCCGTCCTGCTGACTGCCCGGGTCCGCCGCTGGGCCCGCCGGCATGACTTCGTCGACCGGCCGGGCCAGCGCAAGATCCACCATGAGCCCATCGCCCTGGGCGGCGGGATCGTCATCTTCTGGATCACCCTGCTGCCGGTGGCGGCGACGGTCATCGCCGCCCTGGCCCTGCGCCGGTGGGGCGTTCCCGGGTGGCTGCCCGACGCACTGGCCCGGCACGTCCCCGGCCTGGCCGGCCAGCGCCTGACCGCCGGCGTCCTGCTGGTCGCCGTCGGCCTGATCCACGCCCTGGGGCTGCTGGACGACCGCAAGCACCTGGGCCCCGGCTTCAAGCTGATCGTCCAGGTCCTGGTCGCCGTCCTGCTGGCCACCGCCGGCCAGATCCGCTTTAGCCTGTTCATCCCCAGCGTCTTTGGGACCACGCTGCTGTCGGTCCTCTGGATCGTCGTGATCATGAACGCCTTCAATTTCCTCGACAACATGGACGGCCTGACCAGCGGCATCGCCGTCATCGCCGCGGTGATCATCCTGGCGGCGGCCCTTTCGGCCGGCCAGGTCTTCGTCAGCAGCCTGCTGGCCCTGCTGATCGGGGCCCTGTTGGGCTTTTTGCTGTTCAATTTCGCCCCGGCCTCCATCTTCCTGGGCGACTCCGGCAGCCTGGTGGTGGGCCTGCTGCTGGCGGTCGCCACCATCCGGACCACCTATTACCACCAGGACGCCCCCAGCGGCGCCTGGTACGCCGCCCTGGTCCCCCTGGTGGTGCTGGCCGTGCCGCTCTACGACTTCGTCAGCGTCACCCTGCTGCGGCTAGGCCAGGGCAAGAGCCCCTTCGTCGGCGACCAGCAGCATTTCTCCCACCGGCTGGTCAAGCGGGGCATGACCTGCCGCCAGGCCGTCTGCACCATCTACCTGGCCACCGCCTGCACCGGCATCGGCGCGACCGTCCTGCATCAGGTTTCCACCCTCGGCGCCATCCTGATCTTCGCCCAGACGCTCTCGATCGTCCTGATCATCGCCGTTCTCGAGCAGCCGATCAAACAGACCACCGCGACCGCCACCAAAGACACCGGCCCGCCGGACTGATCGGGCCGGCGGCGGCATCAACCCTGCCAGGGGAGTACAAAAATATATGAACCGGCCATCCCAGAAATCCGATCCGCAACCGCCGGCCCGCTCCGATTGCAGCGGTCGCACCGGCCGCCTGGAAACGGTCCTGCTGCTGCTGGCCGGCCTGCTGATCACGGCCCGCAGCACCCTGTTCGAATCCTTCCCCCGCCGGGTGCTGATCCAGAATCCCTCCCAGCAGATCGATATCGGCAACGCCGAGGTCGTCTGTATGGCCCTGATGTCGCTGCTGATCCTGTCCGGGCTGATCTTCTGGCTGGTCATTCGGGCCAGGCGTTCCCCCTGGCGCTGGCGGAACACCGGCCTGCTGGGCCCGCTGCTGCTGCTGCTGGTCGGATCGGTTATCTCCGCGGCGTACGCCTCCAACCGGCATGTCGCCCTGATCACGGCGGCGACGCTGCTTGGCCAGATCGTCCTGGTGCTGCTGCTGGTCCAATGGCTCGACACCGCCTGGAAACAGCGCCTGCTGCTGTGCATTCTGGGCGCCGCCGGCGTGGTGATGGGCTACCGCTGCTGGGAGCTCTACAGCTACGAACTGCCGGCCACCGAGGCCAACTTCCTCCAGGACCCCAACGCCGCCCTGGCCTCCCAGGGGATCGATCCCGGCACCTACGCCGCCCGGCAATATATCGCCCGAGTCACCAGCCGGGACGTCCGCGGCTACTTCGGCACCAGCAACACCGCCGCCTCGTTTTTCCTGCTCTCGATCGCCGCGACGCTCGTCCTGCTGCTGGAGCGGCCGGGCGGGAACCGGCCGAATCCGGACCGCTATTTCCTGATGGCGGGTCTGCTGTTGTTGCTGCTCCAGGGGATCGGACTGGCCCTCACGCAAAGCAAGGGGGGCATCGCCGCCGGCGTACTCGCCCTGGCGGTCTTCGGCGGCCTCTGGATGCGGCGCGACGCCGTCTGCCGGCAGCGCCGGCGGGTCCTGACCATCGCGATAATCCTGCTGGCCGCAGCGGTCCTGGCCGTCATCGGCCACGGCCTGCACCATCACCGCCTGCCGACCAATTCGCTCTGGATGCGCTGGCAATACTGGCAGACCAGCGCCAAGATGATCGCCGATCACGGCGTCACCGGCGTCGGACCGGGCAATTTCGGCCAATACTACCCCCGCTACCTGGATCCCGCCGCCCCGGAGGTGGTCAAGGATCCCCACTGCCTGGTGCTGACCGTCTGGTGCGAATGGGGCCTGTTCGGCATCCTGGCGTTTTTCTGGGCCCTGGCGGCGGTCGTTAGGCAGGTGACCAAGGCGCCGCCCGAGACCCCGGTGGGCCCGGAACCGGACACCACCAGCAAACCGGCGGCAGGCAAAGGCCCATCCGCAGTGGACCTAAATCCGGTCGGCCGGATCTGGCCCTGGGGCCTGGCCCTGGCGGCGGGTTTGTGCATCCTGCGGATCGGAGCGAGCGATTTGAGCGGCGTATCGGAGCCGGCCAATAGAATCAGCATCTACGTCGTATCGTTTATGATCCCCTCGGCGATCTGGCTGGTCGCGTTTCTTATCCTGGCGGCCCTGGCCCGCCTGGGATCGCCCTGGCCGGCGGACACACCCGCCGAGCGGCGGGTGGGACTCTGGCTGCTGGGATTCGGCCTGCTGGCCTTCCTCTTGCACAACAGCATCGACTTCGGCTTCTTCCAGCCGGGCGTGGGCACCTTTTTCTGCGCCGTGCTGGCCCTGTTGCTGGCCCGCCGACACGGATCGAATCCGCGGGTCACCGATCTCCGCGTCGGACCGGCGGCCTGGATGGCGATCATCGTCGCCGGCCTGGCCGTCCTGGCCGGCTGGCTGATCCTGATGCCGAGGCTGTATCGATCCCAGAAGCTCCTGGAAAGCGCACCCAGAATCGTCAGCCGGGCCCATTGGTACCTCCGGCAAAACCGCCTGCCGGCCCGGGAGATCCTCTCGATCCTGAACCAGGCCCGCGACCAGGCGACCGGGCAGCTGGCCGCCGCCGGCCGGCTGAATCCCCTGGATCCGGATCCGGCGTACCTGAGAGCCCAGACGCTGATCTGGCAGGCCAAGAACACCGGCCGAATCGAAACCCACAACTGGCAGGCCATCCTGGCTGCGCTGGAGGAATCCCAACGACGCGACCCGGCCGACTACCACTATTATCGCCAGCTCGGTGAGATCTGCCTGCAGGCCGCCGTCCTGACTCAATCCGAGCAGCAATCCTATGCCGCCCGGGCCCTGGATTTCGCCGATCAGGCCCTGCAGCGCTATCCGACCAACGGCTCCCTGCTGTTGTTCAGGGCCCAGATCCTGGAGCTTTTCGGGCCCCTGCTGAACCGGCCGGCGTGGCGCGCGGAGGCCCTGGAGGACCTGCAAAGGCTGTTGCGCTACGAGCGGGACTACCGCCGCCAGCAGCAAGAGATGTACCCCGACGAGCAACATATTCCCGACCGCCTGGACCCGATCCTGCAGCAGGCGGCCCGGCGGCTGCTCGACCAACTGCAAAATGAATCCGCCCCGTCCCCCTGACCTCCAGCCAGCCGCCGGCCGCCCGAGGCCAGGGCAGAAGGCTCCTCAGGAGATCTGGATCGCCTCGACGGGGCAGCTCTCCGCCGCCTCGCGGCAGTCCTCTTCGCTGTCGGCCGGCACCGGATCCTGGGCCACCTGGGCCTTGTCGTCCTGCAGGACAAAGACCTCCGGGCAGATATCCGCGCAGAGACCGCACCCCGTACACGTCTCTTCATCCACCATGGCACGCATCACATCTCTCCCTTCGCAGAAGACGCCTGTATTGCCTTATACCCCATGCTTTGGCCGGACGTTCCCGATCTGTCCGGCCTGAGACATGGTCTTTCCTTTCCTGTCAAGCGAGCGTACGGGTTTTCCCCCGGATGTTGACTTCGATTGGATCGTGTACAAAAACGGTCGCCGTTGTCCCCTTTCGATTCAAGAGGAGCGGGGCCCCAGCCGGATGGTCCGCTCGGTCGGGGCTGCCGCCGTCGCGTCTCTCTCCGGATGGAACATGGAGATCTCCCGCAGCCGGCGGATCACCGCCGGCATCTCGCGGATGACCGTATCGACCTCCCGGTCGGTGGTATAGCGGCTCAGGCTAAAACGGATGGAGCCGTGCACCGCCGTGAAGGGCACCCCCATCGCCCGCAGCACGTGGGAGGGCTCCAGCGAGCCGCTGGTGCAGGCCGAACCGCTCGAGGCGCAGATGCCCAGCCGATCCAGCAGCAGCAGAATCGCCTCGCCCTCGACGTATTCGAAGCTGATATTGGTGGTATTCGGCACGCGGTGTTCTCGATCCCCATTCACCCGGGCGTCCAGGCAATCCCGCAGCAGGCCCGCCTCCAGCCGGTCCCGCAGCGGCTTGACCCGTCGCTGCTGGTCCGGCAGGTGGTCGAGGGCCAGTTTGCAGGCCGCCCCCAGCGCCGCGATCCCGGCGACGTTCTCCGTGCCCGCGCGCTTGCCGAGCTCCTGGTGGCCGCCGACCAGCAGCGGGGCCAGGGCCGTGCCCCTCCGGACGTACAAGATGCCCACCCCCTTGGGGGCGTGAAACTTGTGTCCGGACACGCTGGCCAGATCCACGGGCATTTGGGACAGGTTCAGCGGCACCTTGCCGGCGGCCTGGACCGCGTCGGTATGAAGGATGGCGCCCCGGCTCCTGACGAGCTCGGCGATCTGGGCGATAGGGAAGATCACCCCGGTCTCGTTGTTGGCGGTCATGACGCTGACGAGCACGGTGTCGTCGCCGAGCACCTGGCGCAGTTCCTCGAGGTCCAGACGCCCCTGGCGATCGACGGCCAGTTCCGTCAGGCGATAGCCCTCGCGCTGGAGTTGCCGGCAGGTCGTGCGGACCGCCGGATGCTCCACGCGGGTGGTGATGATGTGTCTCTTTTCCGGGGCCAGCTTCACGATGCCGCGGATCGCCGCGTTGTCGCTTTCCGTGCCCCCGCTGGTGAAGACGATCTCGTCCGGTTCGCAGCCCAGCAGCCGGGCCGCCGACTGGCGGGCCTGGTCGATGACGCGGCGCATGGCCCCGCCGAAGCGGTGCATGCTCGAGGCGTTGCCGTACCGGTCGGTCAGATAGGGCCGCATGGCCTCGACCACCTCGTCGGCCACCCGGCTGGTGGCGTTGTTGTCCAGATAGATCACCGGTTCGCTCATTCAGGATCCCTTGTATTCTTCCACCACGAGGGTGTCGGCCACGAACTCGCGGAGCTTGGCCTGCACCACCTCGGCCAGCGTGAATTCCGAGACGTTGCACTGGGCGCACATGCCGCGCAGGGCGATCAGCACCCGGTCGCCCTCCACATCGATCAGCTCCAGGTCGCCGCCGTCGGCCTGCAGGGCGGGACGGACCTGCTCGTCGAGGGTCTTGCGGACGAGCTCTATCTTCTGGATATTGGTCAGTTTCTTTCTGGGCTTGGCCGGCTCCGGCGCGGGGGGCGTCTGCGCGGCCGGGGCCGGCTCGGCGTTCTCCTGGCGGCAGAGCTGCTCGATGTCGGCGTGGCAGCCGCCGCAGCCACCGCCCGCCTTGCAGTAATTGGTCACCTGCTCGACCGTCGTCAGACGGTTCTCGCGAATGACGCGGCGGATCTCCTGCTCGGTCACCCCGAAGCAGGTGCAGATGACCTTGCCCTCGAGGATATGCTCCGCCCGGCCGCCGGTCCGATAGTTCTCGATCGCCGCGGTCAGGGCCTCGCGGCCCATCACCGAGCAGTGCATCTTCTGCTCCGGCAGTCCCCCCAGGTAGTCGGCGATATCCCGGTTGGTGATCGCCTCGGCCTCGGCGATGGTCTTGCCCTGGATCAGCTCGGTCAGGGCCGAGGCCGCGGCGATGGCGCTGCCGCAGCCAAAGGTCTGAAACTTCACCTGGACGATGCGGCCGGCCGCGTCCACCTTGAACATCAGCTTCAGGGCGTCGCCGCAGGCGAGCGATCCGACCTGGCCGACGCCGTCCGGATCCTCTATAATGCCCACGTTGCGGGGGTTGAAGAAATGGTCCTTGACCTTCTCGGTGTAATCCCACATATCTCTCTATCCTTGTTGCCTGGCCTTTCGGCGCCGCCCCCATCCACTCGGGGGATTATTATACCCGCTCGGGCGGCGCCTGCCACCTATCTGCCGTGACTGTGGACCTTCATCTCCGATTCGGCCAACATGCGTATCTTGTAGGCGCAATCCCGCAACACGCCGAAAAACACCCCGCAGCCCACGTCGGTACGGATCGCATCGCCTTCGTTGGCCAGGGCCAGCATCTGGTCGGCCAGTTGCAGGGCGGATTGGATACATTTATTGCATTCTGCTCCCATGTCGGTTCCTGCCGAGAAAAAGGGCGACTGACAAGATCGGTTCCTTCGCCTCCATTCGGGCGTGAGCACGTCGACTGAGTCGACTGAATATCTCATCTTGCCAGAGGACATTTGAAATAACGTTTGCCAGAATAAGCCACAAAATTCATACCACCGGAGGCCTTTGGGTGGATTTACATATAAACTCTTTTACAGAAGATACTTACGTAATTGCACCTGCGAAGTCGCACCGGACACAACCGTTGAGAATGTGTATCGTTTCCGTGACACACATATCATAAAAGAGAATGCGGACAAAGGGCCCAACGCGGCCTACATTCGTAAAACCAATTATAATATGTATTTATAATAACAAGCCCTTCCGGCCCGCTTTGCTTTCCACCTGTCTCAAATGTGTCTCTTTTTCAGAAATTATGAGACATATCCCCTGTTGGCAAAGGGCAAACCACCCGTTCGCGAGGGGAAATTCCGCCCGAATCAGAGGTAATTTCGATCCAGAACGGATAATCGATTCAACCGATATAATGCATAACCTCTTTTCTGACAGGCCCATATGGCCGGCCCGCCAAAAACACCCATGAATTTTCGCCTCGAATCATGAACTCGGCACGGCAATTGCGTGTACTGCATTATAGGCAGCATGATCCAGAAAAACAAAAAAAGCGTCCCCAGGAGGACAAACAATGAATAACGGGGTTCAAGGCAGAAAGAACCGCTTGCACGATCGATTGGAGCGGCTGAAGATACCGGCGTCCGACAAACAGACCTTGAAGGAACTGCTGGCCGAGCCGATTCGCTATATCCCTCATGACGCCTTTCGACGGCCCAAATTCATGAAGGGGATCATGAGCCAAGACATCATCGATCGGGCCCAGCCGGGACAAGCGCTGTCGGCCGAGGACGAGAAGGTCCTCTTCATGCAATACAACTACGCCCAGTACAAGATGGGCCAGATCCGGCGCAAATTGCTCCGCTACACGTCCGATTGGGGCAAAATCGCCCGGGAACTGCTCCGCTGGAATCAAAAACGACTGGAATGCCGCAGCCAGATCGTCACCGCCAATATGGGGCTGGTCCTGGCGATGGCCAAGCGGTCGGACTTCGCCGGGGTGGAATTCACCGACCTGGTCAGCGAAGGCAGCATGGCCCTGCTGCGGGCGACGGACAAGTTCGACTGCTCCCGGGGCTTCAAGTTCAGCACCTACGCCTGCCGGGCCATCTTCAAGGGATTCAGCCGCACGGCCAAGCAGAGCTACCGCCACCGCAGCCAGTTTCCGGCCCAGTGGGACGCGGCCCTGGAGAAAAGCGACCAGACCGAGCGGATCCGCGAGGAGCAGCACAACGACTGGGTCGACGAGGTCCGGGCCATCGTGGATCGCAACCTGGCCGACCTGACCGGCATCGAGCAATCGGTGGTGTCCCTGCGGTTTTCCCTGGACGCCCAGCAGACCGCGCCCTTGACCCTCAAGCAGGTAGGCGATAAGCTGGGCCTGACCAAGGAACGGATTCGCCAGATCCAGAACAAGGCCCTGGCGAAACTGCGGGCCGTCGCCCAGGAACGCATGGTGAGCGTGTAGAGACGTCCGGCGAGCGACCGCCGGCGGCCGCGCCGACAGGGGTCGTGACGCCGTGACGCAGACATATTTTGCCCAGAGACGAACGCCGTGATCGGCCAGAGCGACGGGGACTTATCCGACAAACAGCGGAACCGGCCGGATAACGGCCGGTCCCCCAGGATGAGGACGGTCCCCGGTGTCCGGCCGCGCTGCGATACACGGCGTCGTCTCTGTTTTTTTGGTTCTCATCGGAAAAAGTTGATGGTAAGATCATGTCGATAAATCATATGTGCTCTGTTGGCAGAGTTTTATGTTATTTCAGACACC
>JAFGFX010000198.1 GCA_016930855.1 Sedimentisphaerales bacterium
CGCCTTCGCCTTTCTTTCGCCGCCCCACCGCCCGTGCGGGCTATCTGGCGAGGGCGGCGAAAGCGGACTACGGCGAAAACAATACCAACGGGATACATCAGGTGTTTGAAATAACATAAAACTCTGCCAACAAAGCACATATGATTTATCGATACGATCTTACCATCAACTTTTTCCGATAAGAACCCTTTTATAGGATGATGTAATGCCATTTAATATATTCGGTCTTTCCGACCCGCTGGTTCAGGGGATACTGGCGACAGGGTACACGGCGCCCACGGAAATACAGTCGCAGGCGATACCGGCGGTGATTGCCGGCGGCGATATCATCGGCTGCGCCCAGACGGGCACGGGCAAGACGGCGGCGTTCGTGCTGCCGATACTGGACCGGCTCAGCCACGAGCGCTCCCGGGGCAAGCGGACCGTCCGGTCGTTGATCCTGACCCCCACCCGCGAACTGGCCGTGCAGATCGAACGGGCGATACTCGGCTACGGGCGGTTCACGGACCTGAAGGCCCTGGCGGTGTACGGAGGCGTCAGCATCAACAACCAGATACAATCGCTGGCCCGCGGCGTCGATATCGCGGTCGCCACGCCCGGACGGCTGATCGACCATCTCGAACGCCGCACGATCGATTTGAGAAACGTCGAGGTGCTCGTCCTGGACGAGGCCGACCGGATGCTCGATATGGGCTTCATCAACGACGTGCGGCGGATCGTGGGCCAACTTGGCAAGAAACGCCAGACGCTGCTCTTCTCGGCGACGATATCGCCGGAGGTTCAGACCCTGGCGGCCGACATGCTGAAATCCCCGACGGTGATACAGATCGGCCGGCCCCGCAACCCGATCGACACGATCACCCAGCATATCTACTCGGTCGAGAAGGCTCTAAAAATGGACCTGCTGCTGCATATGATCGAGGACTGGCGGATGTTCAGCGTGCTGGTGTTCTCGCGGACCAAATACGGGGCCGACAAGATCAGCCGACGGCTCAAACGCGCCGGCGTCGTGGCGGTCTCGATCCATTCGGGCCGCACCCAGAACCAGCGGCAGCAGGCCCTCGACGGCTTTCGCAGCGGCAAGTATCAGGTCATGGTCGCCACCGATATCGCCGCCCGCGGCATCGACGTCGTGGGGATATCCCACGTCATCAACTACGACGTGCCCACGCACGCCGAGGATTACGTCCATCGGATAGGCCGGACCGGGCGGGCGGAGGCCACCGGCGACGCGATCACCTTCGTCTCCGGCGAAGAGGAACCGTACCTGCGCGAGGTCGGCAAGTTCATCGGACGCAAACTCACGGCGCAGAAATGCAAGGGCTTCTCCTACGCCAAGTCCCCGCCGCCCGAGGCGAAGACCGCCAAGCTTCCCGAACCCCCGCAACGCCAGGAACCGCCGCGAAGCCAACGCGCCTCCGGAGTGAAAAAATCACATCGCGGCCGCCGCAGACGACCTAAACGCTGACGGAACATGAGCAATGAACGAGACGTGCACGGATAGTCCATCCCGGAACCGGCGCCATTTGTCATACGCCGTGTCAGCCTGGGTACCCAAAACCAGCGGCAGGAAGGCAAAGACATGAGAAGGCTATTATCAATCATACCGGTAATCCTCGTTGCCGGCACACTCGGGGCCCAGACCAAGCCGGCGGCTTTGGTCTACGAGTATGCGGACCAGTGGACCCAATCGCTCGGGGCGGCTGAGTATCTGGAGCAGGCGGGCTTTTCGGTCTCGGCGCTGCCCCTGGATCAATCGCCGCGGGACTGCCGGGCGGATATGATCTTCTTTGGTTCGTTTGCCTCCCAGAGCCCGGCCTACCAGGCGTACATGAAGACCTACGCGGCCGACCTAGCCCGCTACGTGGAACAGGGCCACCTGCTCGTCCAGATGGTCCAGGCCGATCAGACCGAAGAGGTCCCGCCGTTTCTGCCGGCCGACCGGAAAGCCAAACGAGCCGATCAGGACTCCGATAAGGCCTTCGTCCTGCGCCCGGAGTGTCCGCTGCTTAGCGGCCTGGCGAAGAAATCATTCTCGTTCCACCCCCGCGTGACCATCTGGGAGTCGTTCGTCGACCAGGAAGGATTCGAGGTCGCCCTGGCCGCCGACGCCGACGCCCAACTGCCCGCCCTGATGGAATGCGCCTGCGGGCAGGGCCGCATGATCCTCTGTGCCCTGGCCCTGGACAAGAAACGCTTCGGTTCCTTCGGCGAACCAACCGATGAAATCGGCGGCGTGCGGGAGGTGTTCTTCCGCAACCTCGCCGCCCACGCGGTCGCCGTCCGCAACCGCGCCGCCGAACCGCTGGTTGAGAGTCCCTCACCGCCAAAGGTCATCGACTTCGTTGACGGCTCCTGGACGCTGGTTCTCCTGCCCGATACGCAGAACTACAGCCAGCATTATCCGGGGATCTTCCTGGCCCAGACGGCCTGGATCGTCCAGAACCGGGACAAGCGCAACATCCGGTTCGTTCTGCAACTGGGCGACATCACCAACAACAACACCATCAAGCACTGGGAAAACGCCCGCCTGGCCCTGAGCCTGATGGATCAACGCGTGCCGTACGCCTTTTGCCCCGGCAACCACGATTACGGCCCCAACGGCAACGCCTCCACCCGCGAGACGCTCATGAACGAGTATCTCCCCTATGAAACCTACGCCGCCTGGCCCACCTTCGGAGCGGCCCGGGAGCCGGGCAAAATGGACAACACCTACCACTGCTTCGAGGCCGGCGGGCAGGCATGGATCGTGCTGGCCCTGGAGTGGGGCCCCCGCGATTCGACCATCGCCTGGGCCCGTCAGGTGATGGCCGATCATCCCGGCCGCAAGGGCATCCTGATCACCCACGCCTATCTGAACAACAACGACCGGCGCTACGACCATCAAGACAGCGTCAATCCCCAGTTATATAATCCCCATCTGTATTCCACGCCCGGCGGCGTCAACGACGGCCAGGAACTCTGGGACAAGCTGGTCAACCGATGCGATTTCACCTTCGTCTTCAACGGCCACGTCCTGGGCGACGGCACCGGGTACCGGGCCGATCGAAACGCCCGCGGAAAAAACGTGCATCAGATGCTGGCGAACTACCAAATGAGGGAACTCGGCGGGGAAGGATACCTGCGCCTGCTGGAGTTCCTGCCCGACGGCCGGACCGTCCAGGTGAAAACCTACTCCCCCCTCTACGACAAGTACCTGCTGGCGCCGGACCAGCAATTTTCCATCGCACTCGACTTTTAGCCGCCCCATTTTTTCCATGGTGATTAGTTCAGGTGCGAATCACGCTTTCCATCTCCGCCTGGTTCCGACATATCTCCCAGAAGGACCACTGCCCCTCGATCGCCTGAAAGACGTATTCGCTGGTTGGCTTCCATTTGGATATGTCTAACCTCCTCACCTGTCAGCAGGTTGATTATACGCAATTGCATTGCTTTCCGTGCCACCAGCGTCATTCCTTCCCTCCGAATACCGACCGGCACACAGGCAATGCTTTGGCCGTTTTGGCTGCACGCCATACTGAGGCATCCTTCCGCGATGATCGGTGAATTTGGATCATTTTCATCGTCAGCCGTCCAGTTCGCCAAATCATTTGGCAAGACCTGTGCAATATGACGGAAGTCCCTTATGGCCGGTGTGTCCTCAAAACGAGTTTTCCCAAAGACTCCGGCCTCGCTGTGAAAGATATACATGGGAAGTCGGGATGCGTATGCGTAGGAGGCTGCCAGAACCAGCTTAACCGGATCAGATTCCGAGGCGACCGAAGCACCTGGACCAATCGGTTCGTTGCTGCTGACCGGAGGGCAACCTGGAACTTTAGATAGACGACGGCAATCAATGACTGGCCGCCATCCATCGTCCTTGGAAATAACGCGACTAAAATGCCATGTTGCAATGTCGGCGGCACTATGGCGATAGACGGTCTCAAAAGATCCCTCGTGATTAGAGGTCGTGGCAACCAGGACATCCGTTCTTTTTGCGAGGTATCGAGTGAATTCACGCAGATCGGCCGTGCCTGTGTCTCCTGGGAAGCCATTCT
Source organism: Sedimentisphaerales bacterium (assembly GCA_016930855.1). Lineage (GTDB taxonomy): Bacteria > Planctomycetota > Phycisphaerae > Sedimentisphaerales > SM23-30 > JAFGFX01. Next base: position 4,038 of record JAFGFX010000198.1, read on the forward strand.
GCCACGCTTCATTGGCGACTTCGATCAAAATAATTTTGTGTTCCCTACCTTTAACGACCTCGAAGAGCATCTGTTGCATGTGCTTTATACGATCGGCCTTATTGGGCATAAGCTGTGCATCAGCGAACATCGTGATCTGTGTCCGCATACCGTATTTATCATACGTCGCATCGATCATACCTGCCATCGTCTTCCAGTAATCTGGCCACGCCTCCACCTGTTTGCCTGAACGGCTGGTAAATCCGACTGGTGCAATTTCAAGCCCCTCCCAAGCCTTGTACCATCCCACCATAGATAACATGCGTATGTAATTAAATCCTTGCCGGGAAAGAAATCTCATATCGCTCTCCCATCGCGGTCGATCATTCCGATATCTCCACAACGCCGTAAAATAGGACGTTCCCAATCCCAGGAAAGGCCCTTCATGATCAACCAGAGAATGCCCCACAAGCCTAACTCGGTTACTTTGTTTGGCAGCGTCTATCTGAGGTCTGCCTGCGACAGTTCCGATCAATAGAAAGCCCAGAAATACATATCGAACCTTCATTGCTTGTTTTATTCCTGCTATTACCTTGTCATGCCAATGGATGGCTATTACCATTTCAAAAAAATTAAGCATTCTAACAAAGCCTAA
>JAFGFX010000199.1 GCA_016930855.1 Sedimentisphaerales bacterium
ACGGCGTCCGGCCCGAGGCGCCGGATCACACTGGCGGAAACGACAATCGTGAGCTATCGACCGGGAATCGACCTCGGCAGGCAATGTGCCAAAACCGTAGATGCCAGTTACTTACTGTCTCTCGCAGACCGAGCTCGTCTCAGATCCGCCCTGGGGGACAATTTCGATGTATCGAAATCCGCATCCCGTTGATTTGTCGGCGAGGATAAGCCTCCCGCGGAAGCGGTTGAAACCGGCCGTAGAGGCCCTTTCCCGATCCGAGCGGACCGGCAAAGGGCTGCTGATATCGTTGGTTGACGAGGTTATGGAACGGGCGTAATCAGTTCCGAGGGTATTCCGTCTGGCCCGGCATTTGGGGGCACCGCGGTGATCGACCCATCAGGCCGGATAAAGGATTCACTCTGGCCGGCAGCCGCGGATAGATCACCGGGACCGACTGGGCGTCCCGCAACTGCCGGTTGAGGAAGTCTTCTGTTTCCTGAATCATCTGTTGCCGCATATTTAAGATGCATTGGGGGCTCATGATCGTGCCCTCCTGGGTACCGAGTCCTCGAAATTGCTCTATATAATTGACGAGTATAGGGGCATATTATTTCAGACAATTTTTACGGGCCGAACGTTGGATAATTTCTTGATCGCTGAAGGATAGCGGCACCAAACGATTGTAAGTGCCTGTAAACAAATGGATACGCAATAGACCCGCTCCAAAGGGCCGCCCGCCATTCGCGCCGGAAGCGCCCGGGAATCACTAGCCGGCCGGCGGGTGTTTACAGGATCGCCCGCTTGTGGTAGTCTGCCGTAAGCGTATGTGTTTTTGGCATGTTAGGGAAATAACGCCATGACGATTAGCCCGGGACAATCCCAGGAAACGCCCCGCCGCGGACAGTTCCAGGGCCGAATCGCCGGAGCGGACCGCTTCGGCGACAAGCTCCGCTCACTGACGGTGGCGTTGACCGGCGCGGGGGCCGCTGCCTTTCGGCAGGCCCGACCGGGTCAGTTCGTGCAGTTGTCCTGCCGGGACCTGCATGATGGCCGCTGCGCCTCTCCCCTGCTGAGGCGGCCGCTGAGCATCGCCGGGATCCACCAGGAAGGGCCGAATCCGGCGGCATCGGATCCATCAGCGCCGACGGGGACCAAACCTACCCAACGAGCCCCCGGCGATGAGTCAGTCTGGGTGGAATTCCTCTTTCGCGTGCAGGGGCCGGGCACCGGGTGGCTCTCCCGCCGGGCGCTGGATGAGCCGCTCGATCTGCTGGGACCGCTGGGCAACGGATTCCGCCTGCCGACCGGCCGGGATCGACGCGCGATCCTGATCGGGGGAGGCGTGGGGCTGCCGCCGATGTTTTTCCTGGCCGATGTCCTGAGCCGCGCCGGCCAGACGGATATCGTCGCCTTCGCCGGGGCCCGCACCGTCAGTCAATTTGTCGGAACCCTTTGCCTGGATCGCTGCGAACCGGCCAGCACGCTGATGCCCCTGGGGCTCCTGGAGCAGTTCAATCGCTGCGGCGTCGGCTGCGTCCTGGCCACCGACGACGGCAGCCGCGGCTTTGCCGGCTCGGTGGTGGAGGCCGTGGAAGAGTTTCTGGCCGGGCAGCCCAAGCCGGCGCGGACGGATCTGTACGCCTGCGGCCCGAAGGGGATGCTGCGGGCCGTCGCCCGGCTGGCCGAGCGCCGGGATCTGGCCTGCCAGGTCTGCATGGAGGCCTACATGGCCTGCGGGATCGGCCTGTGCCAGTCCTGCGTGGTGCCGGTGCGGTCGGCGGACGCCGGCGCCGCCGATGCGCCGCACTACAAACTCGTCTGCAGTCAGGGACCCGTCTTCGACGCCCGCACGATTTGCTGGGATTGACCTAATAATCCAATCGTACCCCTCAAGTAGTTTCATTTGTGGCCGTACTTTTTCCGGTAGGCCAGCGGGGTCATTCCCTTTTCCTTGCGGAAGCTGCGCGAGACGTGCTTGACGCTCGGGTAGCCCGTCGCCCGGGCGATATCGGAAACGGACAGGTTGGTCTCCAGCAGCATCTGCGCGACCCGCTCCGTGCGGGCCTGGCGGATCATCTCCAGGATCGAGTGATTCAGGACCCGGCGGAACCGTTTTTCCAGGACGCGGCGGGACAGGGCGACGTCGTCGGCCACGTCGTCCACGCGGATGGCCTGGCGGCAGTGCTGCTGGATGAACCGCAGCGCCCGGGCCACGTCCCGGTCGTCCACGAGCAGCAGATCGGTGGAATGCCGCTGGACGACGTGGGTGGGCGGGACCACGATCTTCTGGCCGGCCATCGCCTCGCCGGCCATGAGCCGATCCAGCAGCTCGGCCGCCTCGTATCCGGCCCGTTCGATCGCCAGGGCCACGCTGGTGATCGGGGGGTTGCACAGATTGCACAACAGCTTGTCATCGTCCACGCCCATCACCGCGATGTCGTCCGGCACGTGCAGGCCGGCGATCTTGCAGGCCTCGATCACCTGCTGGGCGCGGTCGTCCGTGCAGGCCATCAGGCCCGTCGGAACGGTCAGGCCGCCCAGCCATTCGACCAGCCGGGGCTGCTCGTAGTCCCAGAAGCGCTGGCTCCGGGCGGCGGGCTGGGAATAGATCTGCGGTTCGTATCCCTGGCGGCGCAGCCGCCCGGCGAAGTGCTCGGCCCGCTGGCGGGACCAGCCCAGTTCGTCGTAGCCGCAGAAGGCGAAGTTCTTGAATCCCCGTTCCAGCAGGTACCCGGCCGCCATCGCGCCCACCTGGGCGTTGTCCACCGAGATCCAGGGAAACCGCCGGGTCCGCCGGCTCGCGGCCTTTTCGACGTGGGTGGCGATGATGGTGGGCAGCCCCAGGTCGATAATGTGATCGATCGCCTTGATCTCCCGGGC
>JAFGFX010000021.1 GCA_016930855.1 Sedimentisphaerales bacterium
AGTCCTATTTCATTATACGGCATAACGATCCGGACGGCTGTAAAAGTTTTGTAAATTGAGCCGGGCCGATTTTACATCCAATTTACTTGCCTTGCCGCCGGGGCGCGGACAGACTGAAGATAGCAAAACCCGGTGGAACGAAACCGGCGAACATAGTTCATGGTGACCATTGTGCTCAAAATGAAACCGTTGTATCGGGCAACCAAGGAGAAAATCATGCGTATCGTACAGAAAAACCAAATCAGGATGTGGGTGGTATTGTTAATTGCCGTTTGCTTTCCGATGGCCTGCGGCGCCGCGGCGGTCGAGTCCGCTGCCGGCGGGGCCATCACCCGGGTGACGGTCTATCGCGGCCAGGCCCTGGTGACGCGCCTGTTGGCGTTCGATCTGCCCGTCGGACCGGCCGAGCAGGTAATCACCGATCTGCCGGCCCAGATCGTCCCGGAAAGCCTCTACGCCCAGGCGCCCGACGGGGTAACCATCCTCTCGGTCCGCTATCGGGAACGGGCCGTCCGCGACGACACCCGCGACGAGGTCCGCCAGCTCGATGCCCAGATCGAACAGGTCCAGCGGCAGCTTTCCCACGCCCAGGCCCAACTCGCCCGCTGCGACGAACTCTGGTCGATGTTTGTCAAGCTCCAGGAGTTTACCATCAAGGCCGCCGAGAGCGACCTCAACCGCGGCCTGCTGGCGTTCGAACCCCTGGAGAAGCTGACCAGCCACATCGAGCAAAAGGGCCAGTCCTATCGCGATCAATCCCTGGAGTTGCATGATACGATCGAGGATTTCCAAAAGGAGCTCGATCTGCTGCAGCGCCGGCGGAAGGAGTTGGCCGCCGGGCGCTCCCAGACCGTCCGGGAGGCGGTGGTGTATCTGCGCGTTATCGAGCAGCGTCCCATCCGTCTGGAGCTGAGTTACCTGGTTGGCCAGGCCGACTGGTCCTGCCAGTACAATCTCCGCGCCCGACCCGAGCAGCAGACCGTGCAGATTGAGTACAACGCCGTGGTTCACCAGGCCAGCGGCGAGGACTGGACCAATGTGGCCCTGTCGCTGTCCACGGCCCAGCCCACCTTGGCGGCCGCCGCGCCGGTGCTCGAGCCGATGCCGGTGTCCCTGGCCTCGCGCGGGCAACTGGAACAGCAGGTCCAACAGGCCGCCAATGCCCAAGGCGGGCCGCTCGACGCCACCCAACAGTTCCAGCAACTGCTGCAATCCCGCCGGGACAATGTGCAGAAGGGCAAGGCCGCCCAGAGCGAGCTGAATTTCCTGGCCGCCGGAAACCAGGCCATTATCTTCAATGCCCAGGGCCCCGAGCTCGACCAGATCCTGGCCCAGGCCGCCCAGGTCGCCCGCACCGAGGGCGTCAGCGTCACCTATGCCCTGGACGGCCAACTTACCCTGCCCAGCCGCTCCGACCAGCAACTGGTCACCATCGCCACCGTCGCCGCCCGCGCCGAGTTCGACCTGATCGCCACGCCCTTGCTGACCGACTACGTGTATCTGCAAGCCGACCTGCGCAACCAGAGCCGGACCGTTTTCCTTGCCGGTCCGGCCAGCATGTTCCGCAACGGCGAGTTCTGCGGGCAGGGCGAGGTCCCGCTGGTGACCATCGGCGAGACCTTCACCGCCGGCTTCGGCATCGATTCCCAGATCCAGGTAGCCCGCCAGCTCGAGGAGAAACAGACCCGTATCCAGGGCGGCAACCGCATCGACACCTACCGCTATCGCCTGACGCTGGCCAATTACAAGGAAACCGCCGTCCGCCTGCGTCTGCTGGACCGGTTGGCCTACACCAAGAACAGCGGTATCCGCATCGAGCTGGGCGAGACCGTCCCGGCCCTGAGCGACAACGCCGAGTATCTGCGCACCCAGCGGAAAAAGAACCTGCTGCGCTGGGACCTGGAGCTGCCCGCCAGCGCCGTCGGCGAAAAGGCCTACGAGGTGACCTATCAGTTCACCATGGAATACGACAAGAACATGCAGATCCGCTCCCAGGCCGAATGACAACCTAAATGATCAGCGGCAACCGTCCAATGGCCATGGTGCCGGGTATCGGCATCGGCTGGAGATGGGGCGCCCAACGGAAGGCTGCCGGCGCGGCAGGCGCTTCGGCGATTAGCCCTTGTGTTCGCGGAAATCGAAGGCCACCTTCATCGCCCGATGGGCGTCCTTATTTAGAGCCGTCGTGAAGGCCTCCTTGTACTGCCGGACGGGATAGCGGTGAGTCAGCAGGCCGCCCAGCCGCAGCTTTTTTTGGACCATCAGCTCATGGGTGAGCTGATACGTGCCGATCCGCCGGTCCTGGTACTCTTCCTGCTGGCGGCCGTAGACGCCCCGGATCGTCAGTTCCCGAAACCAGATGGGCGTCAGGTCCACCCGCCGGCCGGCGTCCGTGCCCACCAGGATGACCTGGCCCCGGGCCCGCGTCCACTTGAGGCTTTCGTCGATCGAGCGGCTCGAGCCGACGCATTCGAAGACGATGTCGTAGCCGCCGTTCAACATGCAGCGACTGAAGCGCGAGCGGCGAACCGTCCCGCCGCTAGCCGCCGCCACCGCCTCGAAGCGCTGCCGCTCGCCCGGCGGCAGGCGAAGCAGGCGGTTGGCCCCCATCGGCTCGGCCCAGGTGCCGGCAAAGTCGCTGCGCTCGACGACGTCAATGCGGCCGCCGTATCCCAGTGCCCGCAGGCCGGCCACCGTCGTCAGGCCGATCACGCCGCCGCCGTACACCAGGATCTGCTCGGCCTGGTCCAGGTTGGCCCGCAGGACCGCGTGCAGACTGCACGCCGCCGGGTCGGTCAGGACCAGCTCCTCGTCGGCCAGTTCGGCCGGGGCCTCGACGAGCTGGCTTTGATGGGCCACGAAGAACTCGCCGTAGGAACCGCCCGTGCGGCGGTTGTAGCCGATGCTGGTCCCCGCCGGCAGGCGGCTGGTGCCGGCCCCCTCGGCGCCGAAGTTCTCGCAGGCGCCGAATTGCCCCGCCCGGCAGCGCGGGCAGGGCGGCTCGATCCCCCGCACTCCGCAATGCAGCGTCGGTTCCACGCAGACGCGCTTGCCGATCCAGCCCCCATCCACGCGTGAACCCGTCCGCTCGACGACGGCCACATTCTCATGGCCGAACAGCATGGGCATGGAGCTGTAGGACGGCAGGATGGAATCGATCGGCTGTTTCTGCCGCAGGATCGCCAGGTCCGTCCCGCAGATCCCTCCCAGCAGCGTCCGGACC
>JAFGFX010000200.1 GCA_016930855.1 Sedimentisphaerales bacterium
CTATCGACCGAATCCCGAAAAAATCAAGAATTTCCTTCGGCCCCTGACCGGCCCCCGAATTATGTACCGCCTTGGTACTGACCTGCACCCAATTCCTGGTCCATTCTTTACGCGAGGTTCTTATTTTTTTGCAGTGATAAGGGGTTCAGCAACATCATTTCCATCTTCATTTCCATTCGAGCCAGGTCCGAAACGTTGCATGGGGATGCCACGGCTATGGCATGCACGACGATCCGGAACCAGCCGCTGACGAGCACCTGCGTCGAGGAGAACAGGTATCAGTATCAGCCGACTATATATACGGTTCCAGAGGTTTCCGTTATAAGATCTCTTGGCAAATCGGGCGGGAAGGATTGGCGTTAAAATCGAACGTTGTATTGTCATACGGATAACATTATACTTGGTTGGTGTTTAACAGGGCAATGCCGACGTTATACATTCCCGATCATCATTAAGCAGCCGCGGGAGGAAGCATGAATAGTACCAGACGGGATTTCCTCAAGACGGTCGGCGCCATCGGCCTGGCGTCCCTGTCCGACCTGACAACCTGCAGGGCCTCGATCCCGCCGGCCAAAAGGCCGAACATCCTCTTGATCCTGGCCGACGACATGGGGTATTCCGACGCCGAATGCTACGGCGGCGAGATCCGCACGCCCACCCTGTCGGCCCTGGCGCGCGGCGGGCTTCGTTTCACGCAGCATTACTCGACGGGAAGGTGCTGGCCTTCCCGGGCCTGCATCCTGACGGGATATTACGCCCAACAGATACGCCGGGACACCCTGCCCGGCTTCAAGCTGGGCGACAGACCGGCGTGGGCGCCGCTGCTGCCGGCGATACTCAAGGGGCGGGACTATCGAACGTACCACAGCGGCAAGTGGCATATCGACGGCAGCCCGGCGGACGGCGGTTTCGATCGGTCCTGGGGGGCGGAACGAAGCGGGTGCGACTGGAACCGCTATTTTAAATCGGGCCGCTGGCAGGAGGATGAGCTTAGGGCCCCGGTCCAGCCGGGCGCGCCGTATTATTCGACGACGGCGATTGCCGATCACGCGATCACCTGCCTGCAACTGCACCAAAAAAACGACCGGGACAAGCCCTTCTTCAGCTACGTGGCCTTTTACTCACCGCATTTCCCGCTTCACGCCCTGCCGGAGGATATCGATGCGTACCGCCAGGCGTATATCGAGGGCTGGGATGTCATCCGGCAGCGCCGCTGGGAGCGGATGACCCGGATGGGACTGATTCATTGCGCCTTATCCGGCCGCCAGGAGGACGTAGTGCCCAGCTGGAATCTCAAGCCGGATCAGCTCCAGCAGAGGATCGGGCCCGGCGAGGCGGCATACGCCGTTGCCTGGGACAGCCTCACCGAAGGGCAGAAGACGTTCCAGGCGGCCAAAATGGCCATCCACGCGGCCATGATCACGCGCATGGACCACGCGATCGGCAGGATCGTCCGCCAGCTCAAGGACATGGGCGCCTACGAAAACACTTTAATACTGTTCGCCAGCGACAACGGGGCCAGCGCCGAGCAGATCATCCGGGGCGACGGCCACGATCCGGCGGCGTCGATGGGCTCGGCCGGGAGCTTTCTGTGCCTGGGGCCGGGCTTTTCGACGGCGGCCAACACGCCGTTCAAACTGCACAAGCACTGGAACCACGAAGGCGGGATCTCCTCGCCGCTGATCGTGCACTGGCCGGCGGGGATTTCGGCGCGGAACGAGCTGCGGCATGATCCGAGTCATTTTATCGACATCGTCCCGACGCTGCTGGAGGTTGCCGGGGCGGATGCGCCCGCGACGGCCAACGCCCCCGACGCTCCCCCGCGGCCGGGCCTAAGTCTGGTCAAGTCATTCGCCCGGGACGGCTCTCTTGAACATGAGGTGCTGTGGTGGTGCCATGCGGGCAACCGGGCCATTCGCATGGGCGACTGGAAGCTGTCCGCCAAGGACGGCAAACAGGGCACATGGGAGCTTTACGACCTCAAGGTCGACCGGTGCGAGATGAACGATCTGGCCACCCGCTATCCGGAACGGGTCCAATCCATGGCCCAGCGCTGGGAGGCCATGGCGGCAAGTTTCGCCAAGAACCTGACGGCCCAGACGAATGAAGGCTGAGAAAACCGCCGCCCTTCATCCCAACCATTTGTCTAGGGGAATGAAGACGAACAGAATCAAGCGAAGTCGCAGCCGCGGCGGCGTCCCTCCTGCCGGCCATGCCGCATCTCTTTTCCTAACCTCTTGTCAAAAAAAGAGTTATCGTCTAATCCCCTTCATGTTTTGAGCTTTTATAACGTTATAGTATAAAGAAGACGAGGGGGGATTCCGGCCCCCAGGCTAGAGTAGTTCTTTCTTGACTGCAGGACGGAATTCAGTTATCATATACTTGGATATCTAACTTACATTGCCGAGCGGAGAAGGAACATTTTTTTCTACGCTCATATCAAGTAGCAATGATGTTTCATTTCCAATCCAAAAGGAAGGAGGATGTGATGAAGCACATTTGCATTTCTTTGTTGGTGGTGTTTCTCGGCGTCCAGTTGGTTTCGGCCGACTACAACAATCCGCCCGGCTGGGAAAACAATCCCTATTTCACGCATCAGAGTTGGAGCTTTACCGACGCTTCCAATCCCTCGGCCCCGGATCCTGGCTTCATCAGCCCCGGTTCTCCCAGTTTCAACCTGACCGCCGCGAATCGTACCTGGGTCGATGATATTGGCTTGGTATATGATTTCGGTGGCAATCCCCTGGGGACTCGTCAGGGCGGCTGGAAAATCGAGGGGCCCAGCACCGATGAAGTATGGTTCACCGTCGATATTCCCAATGAACCGAATCCGCACATGTACAAGGAATTGTGGTTCGAGCTGACCTTCCGGGTTACCGACATGACCCACGCGGGATCGATCACCAACGATGTCGATCTTCAGGTGTATGCGGAGGGGATCATCGACGGTGACCATAAATTCGATTACCTGGGTGATCTGGGGGGAGCGTTTGGCATTGATATCAACGGTCACATCTGGCTGCGCTTCGAGGGCACGTTTCGCTATGATCCGCAACCCCCCTGGGAGCAGATCATGCTAACCGGAAGCGTGGCAGACGGGCAACAGGTATTGCTTGATCAGATCGACATCGACACCCGCTGCGTCCCCGAGCCGACCACCATGGGCCTGCTGGGCATGGGAGTGTTTGCTCTCCTACGACGCCGGAAGAGGCGGTAAACCGAACCAGCGCACCGGGAATAAAACCGTCGAGGGCAGATATGGATATTTTCACACGAGGAGGAAAATATCGGGGAAGAGTGTATATGTTTAA
>JAFGFX010000201.1 GCA_016930855.1 Sedimentisphaerales bacterium
CAACTTTATATGTCGGAGTGCGGAGGTAGTGTAACTGCGCCATTCATTTTATCATTCCGACCTGCCGTTTCAAGCCTTTTACGGATATTTTCAAAGCCATTTTGTCCGCGGCCCGGCGTTCGTCGCGCGCCGCCTTCGGCGCCCGGCGCCGGGACGCGGCGTCGACCGAGCGCGGCCCCGACCGCCGCACGGCAAGGGCAAACCAGGCGGATGACAACGGCTTGGGTGAAAAATGGATTTATAAGGAAAGACCAGGAGGCGGTTTGGGGCGGCCGGGCCGGGTATAAATGCAAGTATTTATCTCGCTGTCACTTACGTTGCGTCTCGCCAAGTTTTTTTGTCGCCGGCCGCCTGGTTCTGTTCGTGAATTGGTTAAAGAATTTCGTAAAGTGGTGTTGTCCTGTGCCCCGGGCATCTCTAGAATCAATATGGAGGCAGAGGTAGTGCTCGGCGTGTCATCTGCGGGACGCCATCCGTCCAGATCGAGATGATTCTGCTGCATCGTTTCTAGAGGAGTATGTGGATATGAAACGTTATAATCATACGCGCGGCAGGGCGTTTACGCTGATCGAATTGCTGATCGTGATCGCCATCATCTCCGTCTTGTTGACCATCCTCGTGCCCGCCCTGCAGCAGGCCAAGGAGCAGGCCCGCAAGGCCCTCTGCACCACGAATCTGCATCACATCATCACGGGCCTGCGCATCTATTCCCTGGACGGCAACAACGACAAGCTCCCCCTGAACACCTCCGGCTGGTGGCTGTGGGACGTCTCCTATTTCACCACGGACCTGATCATCAAGGCCGGCGGGGACCGCGACACCTTTTACTGTCCCTCCAATCCCACCATGGATGCCGAGGACACGCATTACTGGTTTTATTCCCAGAGCGTGGATCCCGGCACGCCCTACAGCGAGGTGCAGGAGTCGTCCGATCGGATCAACAACTTCCGGGTCACGGGGTATTTCTGGCTGATGGACATGAATACCCCCCGGCCGGACACCGAGGTCATTTTGGGCGAGCCGAAGCGGCATTGGCTGCGGGACATGGCGATCCCCTTTCCCGAAGACATCGAGATCGTTACGGACTCCACCCTGCAGGACAACAACACCAAGTCGTTTACCGACGTCCACGGCGGCGCCTGGACCCAGTGGGGACTGACCCACCAGTCGAGCCACCTGCACGGCGAGACGCCCAGCGGGGGGAACATCGCCTTTGTGGACGGCCATGTCGGCTGGCGAGACTTTGATAAGATGCAAATTCGGTTCCAGCGGCCACCGATCAATCATTGGTGGTAGCCGAACAACGTCCGGTTCGTCATTATTTCTCCATCCGGCGCTGGTTCGATCGGTGGCGGGGCCGCCTGACAAATCGTTGCGATGGATCAAGCCGTGATATCGTTTCGGGCCGGTCGTACGGCAGGCGGCAGGGTGAGTATCGGACGATACCAACCATCCGGCCAGTATCGTCCCGTCCGATAGAGAGGAGAACTATGTTGGGATCCTGATCGAAGGGATTCCTCGGCAGGGCGGCAAACGCGGGCCATTTTGGGCCCTTGACAAGGCCATGATCCAGGCGGCGGAAAGGAGGGCTGTTCGGAGCCGCGAATCAGGTGCTGATCAAGCGGAGGAGATCTGAGGCAGGTTCCCCTCCCCCCAATCCGCACAGATCCGCTAAAGTGAATAATCGATCAGGATTTTACCGGGGAAGGGAATCGTGGAGAAGCTTGTATAAACCATTGCGCCAAAGAATCTTATAGCCATAATCCCCCCGGGGCCCCCACCGGGATCCGCTCCAGGAAAATCCGGCTCCGGGCGGCGGCGGCCCGGAATGTGCCTGATTTCGTATTATGGTTAAAGATATGCGCAAAATGGTGTTCGGTAGATACCCCCTATCGGATACAATACAGATGGCAAAGCGAGGAGAGTATTTCGCTTCTTGGTTTCTCTGGCAAAGAAGGATAGTTCTTACGGAGAGCGGTTCTATCGGTTGATTTTCGCCGGCGCTTCCGGAAGGTGGCGGCGGTTGCCTCCAGGGTGTTATCTGAACCGAAGGAATCGGAGATCGACGAGCCAAGTGCAGATGCCATCAAGTATAAAACCATACGAGGCGGATGAAACAACGGAAAAAACGGAGGTTGGATGCATGACGAGATTTGGCCGCGAGAGGTAACATAGCACTGGGCAAATAGGTTTCTTGAATAGGAGTTGGAAATTATGAAAAAACGATCATTACAATACGGTATGGTGTTGCTCCTGGTCCTCTGCGCGGCGGCGCCGGGAGTGATGGTCAATCGGTACAGCTTCAACACCGGCGACACGTCGGCGGTGGACTCCATCAGCGCCATGAACGGCACCCTGATGGCCGGCGCGATGATCACCGGCAACGCCCTGCAGCTGGGCGGGACGAATCCGGACGCCTACGTGAATCTGTCGCCGCGGACGCTGGATTACGGCCCGGACGGGTACGTCAGCCTGACGATCGAGGCCTGGTTCACCGTGAACGCGGACCAGGCCTGGCAGCGGCTGTTTGATTTCGGCGACACCGCCGCCGACGGCGGCGGCGGCAACTGCCTGTTCTACACGCCGACCAGTGGAAGCAACGATCAGCGATTCGTGGTCGCCACCAACGGCATTCCCAGTTACTCGACGGGCGAGGAGATGGTCACGAGCACCGAGATCGCCACCGGGTCGCCGGTCCATGTCGCCTGCGTGTTCAACGCCGCCACCCACACCATGAGCATCTATCAGAACGGCAACTACATGAATTCGAACCCCAACATCACCATGTCCCTGTCGGGCGTGGCGCGGGTGTACGCCTATATCGGCAACGCCGTGTATACGCCGGACCCGGAATTCAGCGGCAGCATCAGCGAGTTTCGGATCCACGATAAGGCGTTGAGCAGCACGGAGATTGCGGCCAGTTACGCCGCCGGACCGGACGCGTCGGTCATCACCGCCAGCAATCCCATCCCCAAGCAGCACGCGGTGTACGTCAGCATCAATCCAAAGCTCCAGTGGACCGGCATCTCTGTCGGTGGCAAAGGCAATACCTATGATGTCTATCGCAGCAAGTCGCCCACCGATCCGAACATGATGCTCATGGATGCCGGGATTACCGATACGTTCTACAACCTGTCCGGCCTGGCCAACGAGGAGGTCTATTACTGGCGGGTGGATTCGCACATCGGGACCGATCCCAACGTGTACACGGGGCCGACGTGGGACTTCACCACCACGCCGCTGATGCCGGTGTTCTCGCAGCCGCCGTCGGATACCGGCATCGTGGTCGGCCAGCAGGCCACCCTGACGGTGGTGGCCCTCAACCCGTATACCGCCGACAGCACGGGCCTGGATTACCAGTGGTACAAGGGCCTGCCCGGCGACACCTCCACGCCGGTGGGCACCAATGACGCCACCTTGACCCTGGCCAATCTGCAGGTGGGCGACGCGGGCGATTATTACTGCCATGTCGTGGTGACGGAAAATCCAACGGCTTTCGCCAACTCGACCAGTGCCCATGTGTACGCGATCACGGAATCCCTGATCAACCGCTACAGCTTCACCGACGCCGAGAACACCCCCGGCCACATCCATGATTCCGTGGGCAGCGCCCACGGCACCATGGGCACCCAGGGCCTCGCGGTGCCGGGCATCTCCGTGACGGGCGATGCGCTGGTGTTGTCCGCGGCTGATCCCAACGCCTTCGTGAATCTGCCGGGCGGCCTGATCTCCGGCCTGTGGGATTGCACGCTGATGTTCTGGCTGCAGATCCCCACGCACACCTACGATTGGCGCTACATGGCCTCGTTCGGCACGACCCTGGACGACGGCATGGGCTATGCGTACATGGCCTTGATGACCAGTTCCGGCGGCCAGGATTCCCGGGCGGTCATCACCGACGCCCAGTGGGGCGGCGAAGAGATCGCCATGCTGGCCGGCGGCATCCCGGCGAACGTCATGACGCAGTGCGCCATGGTCTTCGATCATACCAACGGCGAAATCCGGATCTACGTGGACGGACAACCGGCGGGCGATGTGGCGGCCTTGACCCATCAGCTCTCGGTGGTCTCACCCGACTACAGCTACGTGGGCAAGAGCGTCTTCGATCCGGATCCCCTGCTTATCGGCACGATCGACGAGTTCCGGGTCTACGATTTCGCCATGGATGAAAACTGGATCATCGAGGCCTACAATCGCGGGCCGGACGATGCCAACCTGGATCCCTGCGTGGCGCGGCCGGCCGCCGACTTTGTCAAGGACTGCGTTGTCGACCTGAAGGATTTTGCCGCGTTTGTCGCGCAGTGGCTGGATTGTGGTCTGCTGAGCTGTCAGTAAACGCGATTGCAGTCAAGTGGTAGTTTGTTTATCATAGGCTGGCCCCCCTGGCTTCGGAATCGGAGCCAGGGGCCAGCTTTTACCCTAAATAATGCCAGGGGCATTTATGGGACGCCCCGGCCGGGCGGCAGGGAATTATATGCTGTGCGCCCGGCCTCACGATGCAGGGATGCATGCCAACATCGCCGCGCAACTGATGAATGAGGAAGAAGATGGTGCGATTCTCTTGTGGTGTGATCTTGCTGCTGGGGTTGTTTCTGGTGCCGGCAGTGCGCGCCGATCTGGTGCACCGGTACAGCTTCAACAGCGGGGACACCATCGCGGTCGATTCCGTCGGCGGCGCCCACGGCACCCTGGAAAACGGGGCCGTTATCAGCGGCAACGCCGTGCAGCTGGACGGCAATAACGACTCCGTCAAGCTGCCGGCCGGCCTGATCACCGGCTGGACCAGCGTGACCTTCGAAGGCTGGTTTACCCATGCCGCCAACGGCACCTGGACGCGGCTGTTCGACTTTGGAGACACCAGTCCCAGCGGCGACGGCCGCCATTACATCTTCTTTACCCCCGCCGGCGGCAGCAGCCAGGCCCGCCTGGCGATCTCGGATGCCGATCCGGGATATAATCACGAACAAATCGCCCACACCGGGACTATCGCCTACGGCCCCCAGGTCCACGTGGTCTGTGTTTATGACGGCGACAACGACACCCTGAGCCTGTACGTCAACGGGGCCCCGGTCGATTCGATCCCCGTGACGATCCCGCTTTTGGCGGTGAACAACGTCTACAGCTACCTGGGCCGGTCCCTGTACAATCCCGATCCCTACCTGGCCGGTTCGATCGATGAGTTCCGCGTGTACGACGAACCGCTGGCGGAAGAGGTCATTGCCCAGCACTACAACGCCGGGCCCGATGTCATCGGCGCCTCGCCCGTGATCATCGAGGAATCCGGCGGCACCTCCGAACTGATCGAGGGCGATGGCACCCCCGAGACCTACACGGTCCGCCTGGCGTCGGAGCCGCTGCAGCTGGTGACCCTGACGGCCGATCCCGACGGCCAGTTGGATCTGGGCCGGGGGCCGGATCGACCCATCGATCTGCATTTCGACGACCAGAACTGGGCCCAGCCGCAGACGATTGAAGTGCGGGCCTATGACGACGACGTTTTGGAGACCGATCCCCATAACGGCTGGATCACCCATGCGATCACCAGCGGCGATCCGGATTTCAACGCAAAGCCGTTGCCGCCCGTCGTCGTCTCGATTCGGGAGAACGAATGCGGGGCGTGGAACTTCCAGATCAGCGACCTGAATTTCGACTGCCGGGTGAACCTGGCCGATTACGCCCTCTACGCCTCGTTGTGGTTGACGCCGCTGGCCGGCGTTTCGCTGGACGTGCTGGTCGCCGAGTGGCTCTCCACGACGCAGCCCTACGTTCCCGGCGCCGTGGTCGGTCCGGTGCAGGACTCGATCCATCCGCTGTACGTGGATCCGGGCGATATCGTCGGAGCCATCGACGAGAAAATCTACGGCCACTTCCTGGAGCACATCTACCATTCGGTCAACGGCGGCCTGTGGGGCGAGCTGGTCTGGAATCGCAGTTTCGAGCAGTGGCCCGACGGGACGGGCTCCTGGAGCATCGACGGCGACGAGGTTGTCCAATCCTCGCTGGAAACCAATATCCGCCTGCTGTTCGGCGATACGGCCTGGGGCGAGGTCGAATATACCCTGCAAGCCAGGAAAACCGGTGGCGCCGAGGGCTTTCTGATCCTGTTCCGCGCCGACGGCAACGAGTTCTATTGGTGCAACCTGGGCGGCTGGGGCAATACCCTCCATGCCCTGGAGAAGGGGGTCTCCGGCGGCAGTTGGGGCGTGGTCGGCCCGCAGGTCCCCGGCAGCATCACTGCCGGCCAGTGGTACGATATTCGCATCCGCTGCGAATCGAACCGCTTTCGGGTATGGCTCGACGAGGACGAGATCATCGATTACACCGACACCAACAATCCCCACCTGACCGGCCAGGTCGGACTGGGCACCTGGGCGACCACCGCCCGCTTTCGAAACCTCACCGTGCGGGAATTGGGCACGGAGACGCTCCTGTTCAGCGGCCTGCCGGCGATCAACAGCCAGGGCGTGCCGGCGTTTTGGCAGGGGTACGGAGCGGCGACCTTCAGCCTGGACGGCTCCGCGTTAAACAGCGATTTTTGCCTGCGGATGGAGTTGATTGACGACAGCGAGACCGGCATCGAGCAGTCGCCGTTTCATATTGCCGCCCAGCAATACAGCGGCTCGTTGTGGGCCCGCGGTGCGGCGCCGGGCGGCATGGCGGTTCGGCTTCTCGACGGCCAGACCGTCCTGGGCCAGGCGCAGCTACCCGAGCCCAACGCGGTGTGGACCGAGTATCCCTTCACCATCACGGCCGCGGCCGCCGCGCCGAATGCCACGCTTCAGATCCAGGTCGCCGGGCCGGGAACCGTGTACCTCGATCAGGTCAGCCTGATGGGCCGGGACGCCCTGGATACCGGCGGCTTTCGTCCGGACCTGCTGGAGGCCGTCAGCGCGCTGCGTCCGCCGATCCTTCGCTGGCCGGGCGGGTATTTCGCCGAATTGTACCGCTGGAAGGACGCAATCGGCCCCCAGCATCAGCGGGTGAAATACCCCATCGTCGCCTGGGACGACCAGGACGTCAACGCGTACGGCACGGACGAGTTTATCGCCATGTGCCGGCGGATCGGCGCTGAGCCCCTGATCGTCATCAATATCGGCACCCACGAATCGGAGGCCCTGCGTCCGGTGTACCTCCAGGAGGCCCAGGACTGGCTCGAGTACTGCAACGGGGCGGCCACGACCCCCTGGGGCGGCGTGCGGGCGGCGAACGGTCATCCGGAGCCGTACAACGTCAAGTACTGGGAGATCGACAACGAGACCTGGTTCCAGATGGACGCCGTGACCTACAGCCTGGCGGCGCTGGAGTTCATCGCGGCCCTGAAGGCCAAGGATCCGACCATCAAGATCCTGGCCTGCGGCAGCGGCGGCTACAACCAGTCCTGGAATCAGACGGTGATCGACTACTGCGCCGAAAGCATCGACTACATCAGCATCCATCACTACGAGGACCCGGACGCCTACCAGTCCGGGCCGGTCGCTTTTGAGACCTATATCAACCAGTTGGGTGACATCATCCTGGCCTCGGACAATCCCGGCGTCCGGATCTACATGTCCGAATGGAACGCCCAGAGCACCGATTGGCGCACGGGCCTGTATGCCGGCGGACTGCTCAACGGCTTCGAGCGCCAGGGGGACGTCCTGGAGATCGGCGGTCCGGCGCTGTTTCTGCGTCACCTGTCCGCCTCGGACTGGGACAATGCCTTCATCAATTTCGATCATACCGGCTGGTTCGCGGCCCCCAACTACGTGGTCATGAAGCTCTGGCGGGACCACCATGGGCCCCACCGGATTTTGGCCAGCGGCCAGACGGGCGAGCTCAACGCGGTGGCCTCCGCCAGCGCCGACGGCGATACCGTGTACTTCAAGGCCGTCAACGCCGGCGATCAGGACGTCCCGGTCAAGCTGGTGCTGGCCGATTCCTTTACGCCCGGCGGCGCGTCGCTAAAGCGGGTGGCGCCCGGCTGGCTGGGGGCCCGGAATTCGCTGGCCAGTCCCGATGTCGTGCGGGCGGAACCTGCCTACGTGGGCGTGGCCGGCCAGGTGGTGCGCTTCACCCTGCCGGCCCTGTCGGCCGGCGTGGTCACGATAACGCGGGCACCCTAAAGGGCTTTCGGCAGCAGGAGACAAAGAAATATTTTGTTGCGAGGGGGGCGGCAACATGAGACCGTGCGTGTATGTGTGTGTGTTTGTGTTTGTGTTGGTTGTGTTAACGGGTGTTTTTGAAGGAGATGGCAAAATGAGAAAAGAAATCTTGCTTGTGTTACTTATGGCCGTAGTGGGCTTTGCCACGACGGCCTCCGCCGATACCCTGGCGTATTGGCGGTTTGACGACGTGGGCGACCCGGATATCGGCGCGACCGTCGCCGCGGGCAACGCCATGCCGGACAGCGACGGCCAATCCGTCTGGCGCAAGGCGGTGAACGATCATTCCGGCAACGGCAACCACATGACCAGCTGGGACTATTCCTGGGCCGGTTTTGTCTGGTCCGCCGATGTTCCCTCCAACATCGTTCCCCTGACCGGCGCTGCCAACGACCTGTGCATGAAGAACACCGGCAACTATCCGTCGATGTTCACCTGGTCGGAGCAGAGCCTGCCGTCGGGCGTGGACATCGAAGCCGCCACCCCGGCGCAGTTCACCGTCGAGGCCTCGTTCAAGGCGGACAGCCTGACGGCCTATCATACGATCGTCGGACGCGATGATCGTTATGTGGCCACTATCGACCAAAATCTGGCCGCCTTTTACTTCCAGGTCATCCCCAACAAGGCGGTGGCCGTCAAGTTCGCCGATGTGCAGGGATACTGGCATGAGGCGGTCTCGGATGCCGATGCGGTCATGACGGGCCAGTGGTACAACATGGTGGCCGTCAGCGATGGTTCGACCCTGACGCTGTACCTCAACAACGAAGTGGTGAAACAGACCGACATGACCCTCAGCGGCAGCGGCGACACGTCCATGATCCTGGGCAACTCGTCCGGCGGCGACTGGGAGTCCGGAACCTGGACGGTGGGCCGGGGAATGTACGCCGGCGGCCATGGGGATCGGTGGTACGGACGCATTGACGAAGTGCGTATTTCCGACTCCGCCCTGGCCCCGTCGGAGTTCCTGTTTGTCCCGGAACCCGCCACGATGATGATTCTGGGACTGGGCGCTCTGGTCACCTTGCGGCGTCGTCGCCAGGCGTAAGACGCCGTGGCCAGGACCGAAAGGTCTGATTATGATGCAACGTGTTGTACGATAACCTATGTCCCCCTTGAGGCGCATGCCTTCAAGGGGGACATATTTTCATCCTTGTTCCTGCCCAAAGCCCGGGGGCCGAGATTCGGCATTCCAGCATCCTTGCCGATAGACCGATAGAAATAGTTATGAAACGATTCGTTATATATTCGACGGCATGGTTACTGTTCTTCATAAATTCGTATGCGTCGGCCGCCCTGATCCATCGCTATAGTTTCACCGATGGCGATACTGCGGCCGTGGATTCCGTCGGCGGCGCCCACGGCACGCTGGTCAACGGCGCCGTCATCAGCGGCGACGCGGCCCAGCTCGACGGCCAGAACGATTATGTCGCCCTGCCGGCCGGCCTGATTACCGGACGTGACAGCGTGACCCTGGAGGCCTGGTTCCAGTTTTCCGACAACGGCGCGTGGGTGCGCGTCTTCGATTTCGGCGATACGAATCCCGACAGCGGGGCCGGACGGAATTATCTGTTCTTCACCCCCCAGGGCGGCACCGGCACGTCGCGGCTGGTGATCTCCGACGCCGACCCGGGATATAACCACGAGGAAGTCGTCAATTATTCCCTGCTGGTCCACGGCGTGCCCACTCACATCGCCTGCGTGTTCGACGGCGTCAATGACGTCATGACCCTCTACGTCAACGGCGAGTGGATCGATTCGATTCCCGTGACGATTCCGCTGTCTGCGGTGAACAACCTGAACAGCTATTTGGGCCGGTCCCTGTATACCGCGGATCCCTGTCTGAAGGGCGCGCTGGACGAGTTTCGCGTCTACGACGGCGTGCTGGATGGCCAGGAGATCCTGACCAATTATACCCTCGGGCCGGATGCGCCCTATGCCTCGAACGTGGCCGTCAATCCGACCCCGGCGAATGGCGCGGTCGGCGTTGTCCCGTCGATCCGGCTGAGCTGGGAGGCGCCCTCCAGCGGAACGCCGGATAGCTATACCGTGTATGTGAGCGACGAGGCCGATCTGGCCGGCGCCCAGGTCATCAACGTGCCGCAGGGGACCGATTGTGCGCCCCAACTGGACTACGACACCTCCTATTATTGGCGCGTGGACTGCCACTACGGCGGGACCACCTTTACGGGCGTGGTCTGGACGTTTACCACCAGTACCCCGGCCTGGGACCGATCCCCCGTCGGGGATATCAACCATGATTTTACGGTCGATCTGCTGGATTTGCTGTGGATGGCCGACGATTGGCTCTCCGACGCCAACAGCCCGGCCAACCTGGTGGGCTCTGACGGCGGCGACGGGCCGCTGGTGGACAACGCCGATTACGCCCGGCTCGCCGGGCACTGGCTGGCGAGCGCCAGCCCGTTGGTCATCAATGAGTTCCTGGCCGACAACAACCAGAATCGGGCGGACCCCAACGGCGAGTACGACGACTGGATCGAGCTGTACAACAGCGGCGATGTCGCGATCGATTTGGGCGGGATGTATCTAACCGACAATCTGGACAATCCCGACAAATGGCCGATCCCGCCGGGGATCACGATAGCGCCGGGCGAACACCTGATATTCTGGGCGGACGGGCACCAGCAGCAGGGCGAGACCCACACGAACTTCCAACTGGACGCGGCGGGCGACGAGATCGGCCTGTATGACCGGGACGGGCGCACCCGGCTGGATTGCGTGGTCTTCGACCGGCAGTATGCGGACATCTCCTACGGCCGCTACCCGGACGGGGCTCCGGAGTGGCGCTTCTTCGATGCGCCCTCGTTTGCCGGCTGCAATTATCAGGGGTATCTGGGGATCGTTGCCGATTGCCAGTTCAGCGTTGACGGGGGATTCTATGCCGATCCGGACAGCTTCGACGTGACGATCTATTGCGAGACGCCGGGGGCGACGATCCACTACACGACTAATTTTACCAAGCCCACCGAGGATAGTGCGGAATATACCGATCCGGTCGGGGTCGATTCGACCACCTGCCTGCGGGCGGTAGCCTACAAGCCGGGATGGCTCACGCGGGGCGCCGCCAGCCGGTCCTATATCTTTCTCGATGACGTGATGCAGCAGTCCGCGTATCCGCCTGGATTTCCGACGTCCTGGGGGTCGCTGATCGTGGATTATCAGGTTGATCCCGACGTCGTCGGCAATCCCGCCTACTCCGGCACCTTCAAGGATGACCTCAGGACCGTTCCCTCCGTGTGCATCGTGATACCCAACGATGATTTGTTCGGCAGCGTCAGCGGCATCTATTCCCATCCCACCCAGCGGGGTCCCGCCTGGGAGCGGGAGGCCTCCATCGAGATTATCAATCCCGCGACCGGAGAGTATTGCCAGGCGAACGCCGGTCTGCGGATGCACGGCGGCTACGCCCGGACGACGAATACCGCCAAGCAGTCCCTCCGGATGATCTTTCGGAGCCTCTATGGGCCATCCAAGCTGGAATTTCCGCTGTTTCCCGACAGCCCCGTCACCACCTTCGACCAATTGGTTTTGCGGGCGACCTGGAATTACAGCTGGACGGGTGACAGCGGCGGGGCCACCGAGCGGGCCCAGTACATGCGCGAACTGTACGCCCATGATACGATACGGGACATGGACCGGCTGCAGGGCTACGGCCGGCATGTTCACGTGTATCTCAACGGCCTGTATTGGGGGGTGTATATCCTGACCGAACGGCCGGACGACGGTTTTGCCAGCGAGCATCTGGGCGGCCGGAAATCCGATTACGACGTGGTCAAGACCAACGCCGAGTATTGGACCGGTCCGAACGTCATCGAGGTCCTGGCCGGCGACCGCCAGGCGTGGGATCAACTGTTCATCCTGGCCCAGGCGGACCTGTCCACGCCCGAGGCCTACGCGGCGATTCAGCGGTATGTCGATATCCCGGCCATGATCGATTACATGCTCATGATCTTCCACACCGGCAGCCGCGACGCGCCGGTGCTGATCGGCAATGACACGGCACCCCGAAACTTCTATGCGGTACGCAAGCGCGAGCCGGGCGCGGGATTCGTGTTTTTGCCGTGGGACGTGGAGTGGTCCCTGGAGGGCGAAACGCTGGACCGGGTCAATGTCGCCAATTACATCAACGGCTACGACAATCCCGCCTATCTTACCGCCAAGCTCAAGACGAACGCGGAATTTCGCATGCGGGTGGCGGACCAGGCGTACAAGCACTATTTCAACAACGGCGCCTTGACCGAGGAAAACACCGTCGGTCGCTACTGGAACCGCGTCATGGATCTCGACCGGGCCATCGTGGGCGAATCCGCGCGGTGGGGCGACTTTCGCAGGGCCACGCCCTATACCCGCAACGTCGAATGGGTCGCCGAACGAAACCGCCTGGTCAACAGCTATTTCCCGGCCCGTGACGGTGTGGTGCTCGCGCAACTGCGTTCGGCCGGGCTGTATCCCGACCTGGACCCGCCGGTCTTTTGCCTCAACGGGTCCGAACAGCACGGCGGGTATGCGGCTCTCGGCGCCAGCCTGAGCATGACCAATCCCAACGGCTCCGGCACGATCCATTACACCCTGGACGCTACGGATCCGCGCCTGCCGGCCAGCGCGGCCAGCCAGATCACGCTGGCCGGCGAATATGCCGACAAGCGCGTTTGGGTCCCCGCCGGCGACATCGGCACCGCCTGGAGAAGCGATACGTCCTATGACGATTCCGGCTGGGATCTCTGCACGGGCAGTCCCGGCGGCGTCGGCTACGAGGCCGGCAGCGGCTACCAGGGGCTCATCGGTCTGGACATGACCGAGGACATGTACGGCGCGGGTAAAAACACCACCTGTTACGTCCGGATTCCCTTTGGCGTGTCCGCCGGGGACCTGGCCGCATTGCAGTTCTTGAGGTTGAAGGTCCGCTACGACGATGCCTTCGTCGCCTACCTGAACGGTAATCCGGTCGCCGTCCGCAACTTCACCGGCACGCCCCAGTGGAACTCCCATTCCGACAACGATCAGCACGAGGCCTCCACGGGCGGCTGGGACGAAATGATCGACATCTCCGACCATTTGGGCGATCTGCAGGCGGGGGACAACCTGCTGGCGATCCAGGCAATGAACTACACCCCGACCAGTTCCGATTTTGTGATCTGCGCCGAGCTGGTCGCCGGTGACAATGGCAACGGCGACGGCATCTCGCCGGCGGCGATCGCGTACGGTGTCCCGATCGTTCTGGCCAAGAGCACCCTCGTCAAGGCCCGCGTTTTAGATAACGGCACCTGGAGCGCATTGCACGAGGCCGTCTACGCCATTGCCGACGTGGCGCAGAAGCTGCGGATTACGGAGATGATGTATCACCCGGCCGAGCCGCCGACGGGCAGCGGCTATACGGACGAGGATTTCGAATTCATCGAGCTTAAGCACATCGGCCTGCCGGGCGAGGACGCGATCAATCTGGACC
>JAFGFX010000202.1 GCA_016930855.1 Sedimentisphaerales bacterium
CCGGCGGCGAAAGAAAGGCGAAGGCGAAAACATTTCGCCGGATTCGCGGAGCCGTTCCTTACCAACTTTTTCCGAGTTGATCCTAAAATGAAATATCTCGTTTTCCTACCTGTCGTATCTTGCCTGCTGCTCTGCGGCGGCTGCATGCCGAACGAGCCGCTGGAACCGGGCCAGTTGAATCAAATTTGGACGTTGAGCCACAATCCCCGCCCGCAGAGCACCTTTCATCGCCTGACGGTGGGCGAGATTGAATTGCCCGCCCACTGGACCATTCATCAAGATCCCAGCGTCATCCGCTCCACGGTGAGTTTCGTCCGCGCGTATGACCGAATCCGGGAAGGCACGGCCGAGGTGGAGTTCTCGGTCAGCCCGGCGAACGTGGACGCCGTGAACGATATCCTACGGCAGGTCCGCCTGACGCTGGCGGACCTCTCGGAACTGGCCGAATCCGGCGCGGAGCAAAACCAACAGGTCTGGTCCCGAAAGATGGCCGGCATCCTTACGCAGATCGAATATATCATTCGGGCAACCTCAATCCGGCAGGACGACCCGCGGCCCGGCCGGGCCGACGCCCCCGAACCGATGGGCTACGCGGCCGAACCGCTGCTGCACATGTTGGCGGTCTATCTCAACGAGCAGGTCGATGGCTCCCTGCTGGGCGACCTGCAGGCACGGGATATCCAGCAACTCCGCCAGGTGCTCACCCAGATCGCGCTGCACTGGGGCTATGCCCTGGCCGGCCGGCAGTTTTCGCCGGAGATGCTGGACTCGGTGACCGAGGCCATGCGCGTCGCGGAACGGCTGGACGCCCTCGAAAACGCCCTGGAGGATTTCCTGCTGGGACAACTCGAGAAATCGCCGCCGAGCCCGTCCGAAGGCAAGCTGCAAAAAACCATCCGGATCCTGTCCGACGCCGTCCCGCGGGCACTGCTGGTGCTGGAATCGTTCCTGAACCAGTGGGACTGCATGGAGAAGGTGGAATTCGAATTTCGCCGCTGGCACAATCGGCCCGTCTTGGCCGTCACCCTGTCGGTGCGGCCCCAAAAGGAGATTCGCCTGGCCAGCGTCATCATGTTCCAGCCCTCCCTGGTCTTCACGGGCACGAGCCGGATCACGGTCCTGGCCGAGCAGCCCGGCACCGAGCAGACCATCGTGTACTTCGAATCCCTGGAGGGCTCGGGCGTCGAACTGCGGTTCGACAATTTCCTGTACGACCTGGTGCGCCTGTTCGCCTTTCCCCTGGAGGATGGATCCCTGCGGGAGATGCGCCTTTATACGAGTTCCCGCAAGGAGGGAGCCTCCCTGGTCCACCTGGGGATCGTATTGACGAGCCCTTCGGACACGAAAGATCCGAGGCGCATGATCGTCTTTCAGGAGGCGCGGGAAAAAACCCTTGCCCGAACCGCCTTCGACATCCAAAGCAGCACGGTCAGGAAAAAACAAATCTTCCACTACATCAACGCCGAACGCCGCTACACCTTCACGCAAACGAAAGACTACGATTGAGCCCCCTCCGGCCAAACGATAACCGGTTGAGATACCGTCTTGGAGCCTCGTCAACGGGCAAAATCAACGGTAATACCGCCGTTGGGGGCAGGTCGCAAACTGGCTTCTAATACGATGAATCCCGCCGATGAATCGTTGCCTGGCGCACGCAAAAGCTGTCCCGGCCGGAAAAGACCAGAACCAATGTCCGGCCGTCGGCGCTGAGCCAGCGGGTCGGGATGGAGGCCGATTCGCCGGGAGCGACATCCCATCGTTCCGTGAAGAACGCCGTCGTCCACGGCCCCCAGGGCTCGGGCGCGTCGTAGATGCCGAATCCGCCGGCGAACCGGGCATCCTGTTCGTCGGGACCGTCCCCGCCGGTGGGGAATCCCTGCCACCACAAGTAGCGCTTCAGCTGCGGATGGTAACATACCGACGAACGACGACAGCGGCCGGCATGGACGAACACGGGTAGCCGCCGGGCGATATCCCTGCTCCATACCGGCCGGTCGCCTCGAATGCCGGCATAAAACTCGTATGCCTGCCTCCGCCGGATCTGATCGGTCGACACGCGAGCCAAAATCATCCCGTCGGCGGCCGTGTAGGCACTATCGCTGTCGGGCGAATACAGGTAGACATAGCCGTCCCGGCTGCCGGCGTAGTTCCTGCCGAAATTCAAAAACGTCGGACACCCCATGCTCTCGGTAAAGCGCCAGTCGCACGGCGTCCAGGTCTCGCCCCGGTTAGTCGACCACATCAGCTGGGAATTGCCCGCATTACGCACCAGCAGGTAAAGGACGCCGTCAACCATGAGCAGGCCGGAGGCCTTTTTGCCCGCCGGGCCCGGGCCGGTCTGCTCGGCCGTGGCGGAACGGATATTGATCCCGCGAACGTCATCGGGCCCGCCGAGCACCTTGGCCAGGCCCAGGCTTAATTTTTTTTCCACCTTCGGCTCGAATCCCCAGCCGTCGCCGTAGGCCGTATACAGCGCGTCGTCGTCGCCCCAGGTCAGCGGCCAGTTGTCGCTGCCCTCGGCCCGGCGGACAATCGTCTCGGGCGGGTCCCAGACAATCTGGCTGATCACCGGACTGGCCGGATAGGGCGCCCGGTTTTGGCCTTCCCTGGCGGCGTCCCTCGGTACGGCCCGCACCAGCGGCTCGAAGAAGGGCTTTAGCACCTCGTAATGATGCGCCTGGGGGCGGCGCTTCCAGCTTACCCCGGCATCGCCGGTCCGGACCGCGACCAGGTCCAGGCCGGGTGCGACCAGGATAATGCTGTCGTACAATCCCCAGGACCAGAAGGCCTCCCGCGGCACAGCCGGTAGCGTGCCGTCATGGTTATTCCACCAGAGCAGGCCATAGTGATTCGAGGCGTCATTGTATTGCTCGGGAAACAACACCGGCAGTCCCCGGCTCGCCTCCGGCGTCCGCGCCGCCTGGGACACGAACGAGGCGGAAATGAGCTGGCGGCCCTGCCATTGGCCCCGCTGACGGTACAGCCAGCCGATGCGGGCCATCGCCTCCACGTTGGCGAGAACGCCGGAACCGAATTCACACCGCCGGATCCCCTCGATGTCGCGGGATCGATAGGCGTTGTCCCGCCAGCGCAAATCGGACCGCTTTATCCCGATGGGGGTAAATACCCTATTGAAGAGCAGCTCCTGAATGTCGCGGCGATATTCCAGGGTAATGCATTCGGCCAGCCAGTTGGGCCCGCCGTCGCTATAGTTCCACTTCGTCCCCGGCGCAAACACCAGCTTGGTATATCCCCCCGGCTTCTCGAATCCGGCCGTCTGGGTGGCAAGGTGAAAGAGGGTGATCTCGTTTCGCCAGGGATTGTCCCGATTGTCATCCGGCGGGACGCCCAAATCCGGTTGGTACTGGATCGCCTGGTCGGAAAGGCTCATCCGGCCCTCCCGCATCGCCACGCCGAGCGCCGTTAGGCCGATCGATTTGCTGGTGGACTTGAGATCGTAGCACTTGCGTTGATCGCCCCAGCGAAACACGTCCTTGCCCCGGTAGATGACCTTTCCCGCCCCCCCGCCGGTCAGGGCGTAATCGCGGGCGGCGTTCAGTTGGCCAACGTCCAGGCCCATGGCCCCCGGATCGGCCTGCTCAAAGGCAAAGCCCACCCCCGTCCACGAGCCCACAAGGACCAGGATCAAAAGACAACGCCGGAATAAACTCGGATCCCGCCCAAAAAATCGACATATCCCGTTTGACGTCATATAGTGCCCGCCGGCGGCCAGATGGATTTCATCTCATAAACCACCAGCGACCGCATTCGCGCCCGGCCACTCCGGCATCGAAGCGACGACTAGAGGAATCAGGAATACACCCAACCACATTCTGATTATGATGACTCTTTTATTGTCCCCCTGCAGGCGAATCCCACTCTCTTGCCGGATTCCTCCGGCGCAATCCCGGAACTCGACGGCTCCACCGTGGTTGCCATTGTATCTTCGCCGCGCGGTGCGACAACGTTGATTATCTCCGGCACCGACCGGCCCCGTCCTGTAAGGGAACAACAATCCCCTCAAATACAATCATCTCCCGCCCACCGGCATGCCGCCCGAATTCGGATGCGTCCCAAAACGTAAAAAAATATGTCGCCAGGGCACAATGCCGACAAGAACGGGCCAAGGCAGAGCATAATCTCTTTAATTTCAATATGTTACAATCATTGCCCGCCCGGGATGCCCTGGTGGTTTCGAGGCAAAACGACCCCGTAAAACTACGGGATTTTTTTCTGGCTTTTTCTGGATTCTTGACCAAAGGGCTGGTATAATAACTATGTCAGCCATGTGTCGCGTGGTAGCTGACATCACTTCCCCGACCGACCAGCGCGGCATTTTGATTCTTTATAACCGTCAGGCTCCCTCCCCGACCAACCATGCCTGACGGTTTATATACAGATCCCGCCATATCGTCTCGGAATCCTACACGATCGGCCATGCCTGACGGTTTATATCTTGATCCCGTCATATATTGTTGGTCTTCCGCCTCGACCAACCTTGCACCCGCCCCGGCCCATTTCACCGGCAGCAAATCGTACCGAGGCGATAACGGCGGTGGCCGTCATGGCCCTCGAGCGGCAGGGCGATTTGGGGCGTACCGTCCCGGGAACCGACCGATACGAACACCGCATAATCGCCCGGCCGGCAATTGGGGGCGAAGGAAAAATGGCAGGAAACGGCCCGCGTCGGCGCCTCACCCGGCGCGGCCACGGCCAGCTCGGCCAGGTTGAAATCCCCGGCGACGAAGACGGCGACGATGCCGCCTGAATCGTCCTTCAGGGTGACGGCCGCGTACCCGCCGGGATAGCAGGGCGCCACGCCGCCGTTGGCCCAGACGAAACGAAAGTCCAGCCCCTTGGCCCGCTCCACGCTAGTCGGCCAGGAGGCCTCGCGCAACTGCAAGCGATAGCCCAGGCGGCGGTTGATCTGGTCGATGATTGGACGGTTCTCGCCGAGGAACTCGCGCGGCCACCAGTGGATGGACAGATAGCTGGCGTGATACTCCTCGACGGCCCGCCGCAGCAGCGAGCCATCGCCCCAGGCCCCCCGCTTGCGCGACGGGCCGTAATGCTCATGCTCCAGGATAACCGGCAGCGTCGGCCAAAAGTCCCCCGCCATCTCGGCGTGGAACCAGGACCGCGGCGGCGGCTGCACGCAGATGCTGTCATCGCGCAGGGTGATTCCCTGACTGAGGGCATAGGCGATGATCGGCTGGCCGCGGCCGGGCGACTCGGGCCCGGCGAAATCGTCGCTCAGGCACAGCAGGGTTTTCTGGAAGTGCTTTCGGTAGATATCGAGATGCTTCTTGATGGTCTCGAAATCATACTCCCGCCTGGTGCTGGCCCAGGTATGGCCCTCGCCCCAGACGCCGTAGGAGCCGACATCGACAAACGCCACGCGGGGATTGCCGTCGTAGCGGGCCGCCAGGGCCGCGACGAAACGGTCCAGCTTGGCCAAAAAAATCGGATCGCCGTAATCGGGCTCCCAGTAGGGTCCGTCCTCGACGACGCCCTGACCGGGTCGAAAGTCGTAGCCCCGGCTGCCGGCATCCCTGACCCAGGCGGGCGTCGCCCAGCGCATCCAGGATTCGCTGCAACTGATCCGCAGGGCGATCTGCAGGCCCTTGTCGATCCACCGCTGGCTGGGGGTATCCAGAACCGACCAGGTGAATTTCCCCTCCCGCGGCTCCAGGTACCCCCACGGCAGGCGGAGGTAGATGACCGACAGGCCGGGGAAATCGTCCAGCGTGTCGGCCGGTTCCAGCTTGCTGCCGTAATTACTGAGGATGTTGCTGTAGTAATGCAGTGTCCAGCCCATCTGCGGGTTGACCAGCGCCTGGCCGTTGTCCGCCGGCCGGACGGTGCATATTTCCGGCACATCGGCGCCGGCGGCAACCAGGACAAATCCTAAACCCGCCAGACAGCAACAAAGAAACCGATAGGTATTCATACGCACCTCCCGGCCCATTGTATCCGGTTGAGTCCGACAGGACCACGGCGATTTTGCGGCGATGGGGATTGCCGGTTCGCTCCCGGCAGACAAGGATCGGCAGGAAGGAAATGCTAGGCGTGAATCTTGCGCGCCGCCCGGCGGCGTTCCATCTCATTCAGGATGCGCTTGCGCAGCCGGATGGAATGCGGACAGATCTCCACGAGTTCGTCCTCCTGGATATATTCCAGGGCGGCCTCCAGGCTCAGGTTGCGCATGGGCCGCACCTTGGCCGAATCGTCCTTGCCGGCGGCGCGGATGTTGGTCAGCGGCTTGGCCTTGACGACGTTGGCGGGCAGGTCCTTGTCCTTGCAGTGTTCGCCCACGACCTGGCCGGCGTACACCGTATCGCCCGGCTTGACAAAAAAGATACCCCGGTCATACAGGCCGTCCAGGGCATAGGCGGTGACCTGCCCCGTCTGGATGGCGACGATCACCCCGTTCGAGCGCTGGCTGATGGCCCCCCGCATGGGCTCGTAGCGGTCAAAGGTGTGGTGCATTATGGCCCGGCCCTGCGTGGCGTTGAGCATGCGGCTGTGCAGGCCGAAGATCCCCCGCGACGGGATCATGAATTCCAGGTGGATGTACCCGCCGGCGCCGCTCTTGGCGTCCATGCGGACCATCTCGCTGCGCCGGTCGCCCAGCAGGCCGATCACGGCGCTCTGGCACTCGAGGGGGCAGTCCACCACGAGCCGCTCGATGGGCTCGTGCAGCCGGCCGTCGACCTGCCGCAGGATGACGCTCGGCTTGCCCACGCACAGCTCGAATCCCTCGCGCCGCATGTTCTCCAGCAGGATCCCCAGGTGCATCAGGCCCCGTCCCGAGACGATGAACTCCTCGGGGCTGCTGCCGGGCTCGACCCGCAGGGCCACGTTCTGCTGGAGCTCCTTGTCGAGCCGCTGGCTGATCTTGCGGCTGGTCACCGAGCGGCCGTCGCGCCCGGCGAAGGGCCCGTCGTTGACCCGAAAGGTGGTGTGCATGGTCGGCTCGTCCACGGCCACCACCGGCAGCCGGCTGGGCCTCTCGGGACAGGCCACGGTATCGCCGATATCAACGGTCTCCAGCCCGGCGACGGCGCAGATATCCCCCGCGTCGATCCGGTCGGCGGGGACCTTGCCCAGGCCCTGGAAGCGGTACAGTTGCACGATCTTTTGCTGGGTGTTTCGACCCTGCCGATCGATCAGGGTGACCGCCTGGCCCGGCACCAGCCGGCCCGCGAAGAGCCGGCCGATCGCGATCCGCCCGACGTACTCGGAATACTCCAGCGAGGTCACCAGCATCTGGGCCGGCTCCTCGGCGGGCGCCTGCGGCGGCGGGATATGGTTGACGATGGCCTCGAACACCGGCCGCATGTCATTCCGGCCGTCTTCCAGGCTCTCGGCCGCCCACCCTTCCTTGGCGGAGGCGTAGATCACGGGAAAATCCAGCGCCGCGTCGTCGGCGTGCAGCTGGACCAGCAGGTCAAAGACCTCGTCCACCACGTCGTCCGGCCGGGCGTCCGCCCGATCAACCTTGTTGATTACGACCACCAGCCGCAGCTTATGGGCCAGGGCCTTGCCCAGCACGAATCGGGTCTGGGGCATGGGCCCCTCGAAGGCGTCGACCAGCAGCAGCACGCCGTCGGCCATCTTCAGGACCCGCTCGACCTCCCCGCCGAAATCGGCGTGACCGGGCGTGTCGATCAGGTTGATCTTGTACTCGATCCCCC
>JAFGFX010000203.1 GCA_016930855.1 Sedimentisphaerales bacterium
CGCGGACGACCAGGCGAACCGCTTCGGCGGCTTCGGCGTCGGCAACACCCTGGCCGAGGCCCAGGCCGCCCAGGACAGTTACGACGACGATGCCCCCTTCCGCGGCGTGGTGGGCCAGGCGGACAAGGGCATTTCCGACCTGTTTGTGGATCTGGCGCTGGATCAGAACCTGCGGATCTGGAACAACGGCCACGTCGTCAACACGATCAACGTCGGCGCGGCGTCCGGCACGATCAAGGTGGAGTTTTTCCTGTCCGATTTCAACGCGGGAAGTTTGGTGATCGCCCTCGTCTACTTCAACGGCGTTCAGCGGGACACCCGCAGCTTCACCTGGGACCATACCGGCGCCAACTATCTCGGCATCAGCGGCCGGACCGCCGGGGCCGGCGTGTTCCTGGACAACCTCCAGATCGGCACCGTCACCCAGGAGGCGGCCCATATCTTCCTGACCGAAACGGACGGGACGACCGTTGTCCGAGAAGGAGGTCGGACGGATGAACTCATCCTGTCGATCACCTCCAACCCGCTGGCCGATCCGGTGACCATCGACATCGCCGACAACCTGGACCCCAACCAGGTGACGGTAACGCCCCCCCGGGTGGTCTTCGATTCCGACAACTGGATGAATGCGCAAACGGTGACCGTCGCCGCCGTTGACGACGACGATATGGAGCGGGCCGTCCATGACACGACGCTGGGATTGGCGGTGGCGACCGGTCCCGACTCGCCGTATTACGATTATACGATGGCGGACGTCGCCGTGGGGATCGAGGAGAATGACTGCGGCGCCTGGGGATTCAATCCGGCGGACTTGAACCTGGATTGCCAGGTGAACCTGGCGGATTATGCGTTGTTTGCCCGGGAATGGATCGAATGCAGCCGGCCCGATCCGGAATGCCAGGACTTTCGTCCCTAGGGCGTCCAACAGAACGATGCGACAGACCAAGCCAGGGCGATTTACCCAGCAGCGAGGAATTTTGTTGAAGTGAAATGGCATGAATCTTGCGTTTGGAAACAGCAGATGAAAATGGATCGTCGTTCATTCATGAAACATAGTTGCGCCGGCGCCGCCGGATTGATGCTGGGCCGGCTGGCCCCGTCGCGGGCCGCCGGTTCGTCCGGTCAGCGGCCGAATCTGCTGATCGTGCTTGCCGACCAACTGGGGCTGAACCACTGCGGCTACGCCGATTACTGGAACGGATCGCACTATACCGGCCAGGCCATCACGCCGCATGTGGATCAATTCTCGTCGGAGGCAGTCAATTTCACCAACGCCGTCGCCAACACGCCGGTGTGCTCGGCCTTCCGTTCGACGCTGATGACGGGAAAATACACGACCAGCCACGCGATGGTGATCAACGAGCTGCGGCTCAATCCGTATCAGGACTGCCTGGGTCACTGCCTGACCCGCGCCGGCTACAACACCGCCTACATCGGCAAATGGCACATGTACGCCAACGTCCTGGGCGATCACACCAATCCGGACAACTCCTTCGTGCCGCGCGGCGTCCACCGCCTGGGGTTCAACGGGTTCTGGGCCGCCTACAATTTCCACCACGACTATTACACCACGTACTATCACACCGAATCCAAAGAGAAGCGCTATTACGGGCCGGGCGTCTACGAACCCGACGGACAAACGGACCTGGCCATTCAATGGCTAAAATGCCGCGCCCAAAAGTCCCCCCATCCGTTCGCCATGATCCTGTCCTGGGGAACGCCCCACGATCCGTGGAACGACGGCAACGTGCCCGCCGAATACGGCGCCATGTTCGCGGGCGCCCCGCTGGGCAATCCCCCGAATTACCGGCCGGCTAACGACCCCTACGCGGACGCCTGGGCGAGCCTGTCCGATGCCGAACGGGCCAGCCTGGAACACTGGAGGCGGAATTACTACGCCATGACCGCCAATCTGGACTGGAACTTCGGCCGGCTGATGCAGCACCTCCACGACAGCGGGTTGGCGGACAACACCATCGTGGTGTTCGCCTCCGACCACGGCGAGATGTTCGGGGCCCAGGGCCGGCGGGCGAAAAATATTTTCTACGAGGAAGCGGCGCGGATCCCGTTTCTGATTCGCTGGCCGGGGCATATTCCGGCGGGGGCGACCTCCGACGCCTGCATCTCCGCGGTGGACTTTACCCCCACGTTTCTGGGATTGCTGGGGCTGTCCGTTCCAGCGCGGATGGAGGGCATGAACCTGTCGTCGCTGGCGCTGCACCAATCCGGCCCCGAGCCGGACGCCGTTTTCATGCAGGGAACCGGCGCCACGGCGAACTGGAACACCGGCCACGAATGGCGCGCCGTCAGGACCAAACGGTACACCTATGCACGGTTTCGCATCGACCGACCCGGCGCCGACCGGGAACTGCTGTTCGACAACGCGACCGATCCATACCAGCTTGTCAACCTGGTCTTTGATCCGCCGCATCAGACGATCCTGCAGCAGCTGCGCACCAAACTGGTGAACAAGATGGCGTCGCTGAGCGACACCTTTGAAGCGTCGACTTTTTATCACGACCGCTGGACGGACGGCAACCGCGTCATCCTGCGCGGCGCACGGGGGTAAAGATCGCTGCTGATTGTTTACGCGCACTTGCCGCCACGTAATCCGATAGACACTTTAACTCACACTGGCTAAAGATTCATTTGCCTGTACGGTCTGATTCAGCATTTCTAGCAGCGACGAGCAATTCGCCGCAATCTCGGTTGGCCCTTCGACGCTCCCGCTGGTTGCTGCCACTGGGCCAGTCTAGACCGATCCTGACGATCCGTCAGCTCAGGCAGCTATATTTTTTAGAAACATGCAAGAAGATATTGTTTTCACTAAAGTCCTTGTATATCCGGACCGATAATCGTGTTGTCGCAACATGGTCGGTTTTCGTCGGGAAGATTTGATCTGCACGAATTCGTTCGCGTGAATCGCCTTGCTTGCGGCAACATTCGCCCTGTTATGCTTAATGCCCGGTCGCCGTTATCGGAACCTAATAACAGTATGTATATACGAAACCATACGTAGGTAGCGAGGCCCTTGATGAAACTGGCAAGCGTTCGTTTTACCGTTCAGGCGGTTGCTTGGGGGATCCTCCTGATGACGATTCCCTCGACGGCTCCAGCCCAGACCGTTTACGCCGAGGACGACCCCAATTCCCTGATTTATAAGGACCTTGAGGAACTGCTCACCATCGAGATCTCCGTGGCTTCGAAGAAGTCCGAGCCCCTTTACGAGGCGCCGGGCGTGGTGGTGGTCGTCCCCCGCAGCGAGTTCGAGATCTACGGAGACCGGAACCTGTTCCAACTCATGCAGCGCCAGCCCAGCATCTACGCCCGCAGCTCCCAGGTGTATTCCGACAACGACGCGTCCTTTCGGGGCAATATGCCGACCCACGCCGGCTACCACAGCCTGATACTGTTCAACGGCCGGCCGATCCGGGACAGCGCCCAGTGCATCAACGCCAACACCTACATGTCGTTTCCCCTGGAAGCCCTGGAAAGCGTCGAGCTGATCCGCGGACCCGGTTCGGTCCTCTACGGGACCAATGCCTTCTCCGGGGTGGTCAACCTGAAGACGCGGGCGGTCCCCGAGCAGCCCACCCTGGCCGTCTCCGGCCTGGCCGGCAGCTACGGCTACTACCAGACGACCGTCTCGGGCGGCGGCCGGTTCGGCGAGCTGGGATTCTTCGGCGCAGCCCGCACCACCGGCCAGCACGGCTACCGCTACCGCCTGACCGATTTCAACGGCATCGACGGCTCGAGCCGAACAAACCAGAAAAACGTCTCGGGAACGGCGCACCTGGACTACCGCGGATTCACCGTGGACTTCTTCGCCTCCGAGGTGGATGATTTCGCCATGGGGGTCTGGCCGCTGTGGTCCGGTAGAAACCATGAATTCCGCAACAAGAAGATGTTCGTCAACGCCGGCTACCGCGTGGCCCTGCACGAGAGGCTCACCCTGGAGCTGAACACCACCTACAACCTCGTGGAAAACACGCTGACCACCTCGGACCCGCGGCTGGTGGGAAACAACACCTCGGACCTGCTCGGCGAGGTGACCCTGTTCGCCGATCCCCTGGACAATCTAAACCTGATCCTCGGCTACCTGATCGAGTACCAGACCAACTACACCCCGGACAGCGACTTCTACCAGTCCATTCCCTCCTACCATTACAAGCCCCAGAGCGCCTACGCCCAGTGCGATTATGCCTTCGGCAAATATCTCAAGCTGATTGCCGGCGGCCAATGGCACCGCTCCGGCCAGGGCATCCAGGACATCACCTCCCGGTACGGCGTCGTCTTCACGCCGATCGAGCACTGGGGCATCAAGCTGCTGCGCGGCGAGGCCTTCCGGGCGCCGGTGGCCATGGAGACGGACCTGGACGATCCGATGGCCGTCGGCAATCCGGACCTCAAGCCGGAGATCATCACCACCTACGACGCCCAATTGTTCTACAACGACACGAACACCTATGCGGCCTTCACCTATTTCCACAACAACATCGACGAGATCATCGTGTATGATTTTGCCGCCACGCCCATGTCCTACATGAACGGGGGCAAGCACTCCTTCGAGGGCATCGAGTTGGAGGCCAAGCGGTTCCTGACGCCCCACTGGCACGTTCTCGGCTCCTACATGCACCAGAAGAACGATCCCGACGCCGGCATCGCTCCCAGTCTGGTGCCGGAAGACATGACCAAGCTGGGGACCGGCTACGACTGGGACGGCGGCTCGGTGGGCCTGTTCTATCAGCACTACAGCGCCACGCCCTACCTCTATCCCACGCTGGTGCCCACGGAACCCGAAGCGGTGGACCTGGTCAGCCTGAATCTGCGACTGGACGTATCCCCGTGGCTACAGCTCAAGCCGGGACAGGCGACCTTCACCTTCAAAATTGAAAATGCCCTGAATGACGCCGACGCCGACAGCGCCGATCTCTGGGGGTATTACCCCTACAGTCCCGGCATCCTGCTCTACGGCGGCTTGACGATCCAATTCTGATTCATTCCCCGCTTGAACCAAGCAGACCGCCGCCTTGCGGCCGACCGGCGACGGCGGATGCCGCCGGTACCTCGGCAACCGTCTGACCAGGCGGGATGGATTTCGACGGGAATCGGCAAGTAAAGCACATCCCGCTCAGTATGACAATCCGTTGGGCGGTCGGGTCCTCAACAGACGGCTAGGGGCGGCTTTTCAGACGGGATTACTTATCGGACAACGCACGGTCAGTTTCGCGCGGCCGAGCCAACTTATCGGACAGTGCCCCCGGCGATTGTGCGGCCGGGATTGCTTATCGGACGGTGCTCCAGGCCGTTGAGCGACGAGGCTCACTTATCGGACGGCGTTTCAGGTGTCTCGGCAGTGGGCGTCTGGCCGGCAGGTACGGGCGTATCCGGATTTTCCCTGGCAGGCGTCTCGGCGCCGGCGATAGTTTCGACGGCTGCCGGTTCGGCCGCCGATGTGCTCGTCCAGGCGGATGATCTCCCCGAGCAGTTCTTGGATCGCCAAAAATCGAGGCTTGCCGGTACGGTTCCCGATCTATTCGACGCCCAATTCCCGCTGGATGTTCTCCAGGGACACGCCCCGGGTTTCCGGCATCGCCAGGAGAACCCAGAGAAGCTGGCCGACCATACAGACACCGTAGATCGCAAAAATTCTCCACCCCAGCTGCTCGGCAAACATCGGGAAGGTTTGCGAGACCAGGACGGCCATAAACCAATGGGTAAAACTGCCTAAGGCCTGACCGCGGGCCCGCAACGCGTTGGGAAAGATTTCACTGATAAAGACCCAGATGACCGCGCCTTGCCCGAAGGCGTGGGCGGCGATAAAGACGATGAAACCGACCAATACGATCGATCCGCCGGTGCCGGAGAAGAAGCCCCACGCCACGACGCTGAGACTGACAATATAGCCGACAGACCCGATCAGCATCAGTTTTTTGCGACCGAAATGGTCGATAATTGCCAAGGCCGCCATGGTGAATATCAGGTTCGTGAAGCCGATAATCACCGACCGGGCCAATGCGGAGGTGCCCTCGGCGCCGGCCATCTCAAAGATGCGCTTGGTATAATAGATCAGGGCGTTGATGCCGGACAACTGGTTGAACATGGCGATCATCACCGCCAGCAGAATCGGCTTGAGATATCGGCGTTGGAAGAACGGCTCCTTTAAGCTGGCGGCATGTTCAACAAGAGACCGGCGAATCGCGACCAGTTGCTCATCCACGTTGCCGGTATCCGTGCCGACCTTTTCCAGAACGGCCCGGGCTTCATCCACTCCCCCCTGCGCGACGAGCCACCGCGGGCTGCGGGGCGTATGGAAAAGCGACACAAAGAAGACCGCCGCCGGAACCGCCTCGACCCCAAACATCCAGCGCCATTCCAACGGGCCCAGGTTCATCAGGTGGACGATCCAGTTGGACAGGTACGCCAGCAGAATACCCAGAACGATATTGAACTGAGTGAAGGCAACGAGCCTGCCGCGAACGCGGGCCGGCGAAATTTCGGCGATATACATCGGCGCGATCACCGAGGTGCCGCCAACCGCCAACCCGCCGAGAAAACGAAACACACTGAACGAGACCGCCCCCCAGGCAAGAGCGCTGCCGAGCGCGGAAACGAAATACAGAATTCCCAATATCTTCAGGATGAAGCGCCGGCCGAACCGATCGGATGGTTTTCCAAATAACAGCGAACCGATAACCGTTCCAATCAGGGCGCTGGCGACCACGATGCCATGCCAGAAGGCGGTTCTCTGAAGGATCGGCATCGTTTTCTCGAGGTCGGGACTGGCCGCCTCGGGACGGCCAAACACCCGGGCCACCGATTGATATTGGCCGCCCCAGAGTTGCTCCAAGGCCTTTTCCGCCCCGGAGATGACCGCCGTATCGAATCCGAACAGCAAACCACCCAAGGCGGCGATGAGCGCACTGCGAATCAGAATTCCGCTGGATCTCATCCGGGGGCCTCCTTTCGACCGTGAACTCCTAGCCCGGATATTTCATCTGCTTTTGGTTTTACGCGATCTGGTTTTCCGCTTTACCGTCAACCGCCGTTTGGGCGTTGCCATGCCGCCGCGCGAGGCTGGTCAAGTCAACTCGATCAAACGCCTTTGGCGCGCCTGCGGCGTTCTCGTCGCTATCTTTCCTCGACATATTTACCAATATGCCTGCGGAAGATAGCTCCTGCGCCCCTGGCAGGCGATCCACCCTTCGTGCAGAAAACAGATGGTCCCTCTCGCCAATCCAGCAAAAAGTGCCTGGCACACTATGGTTATATACCCACCCGCCAAAGCCGCCTGAAACATCCGGGTTCGGATCACCGATCGGACGACGTCTCAGGCATCGCGCCGTCAAGGGGCGGGCGTATCCGGAGTTTCCTTGGCAGGCGTCTCGGCAGCAGGTGTCTGGCCGGCAGGGGCGGGCGTATCCGGAGTTTCCTTGGCGGGTGTCTTTGCGTCAGGTGTCTCGCCGCCGGGCGTCTGGCCGACAGGGGCCACCTGGGGGCCGATGGGGGGATTCGCCTCGGCTGGGGCCTCGGGCGGCGTGGCGCCGGCGGCCGGTTCGGTCGCTTCCGGTTCGGCCGCCGCAGGCTCCGGCTGTGCGGGTTTTTCCAGAAGATCCTCCAGCTTCTTGGTCAGCTTGCCGCCGTTCCAGCTGGACAGCTCGTAGACCCAGTCGGCGTGCCGCTGGGTGAACTGCACGGTCTGGTCGTAGGCCTTGATCTTGTCGGCGCCTTCCTGGATCTGCTCGTCGGTCTTCTGCTGCTGGCGCTGCTCGAGGAGGGCCTGGATGCTCTTGTCGGTATAGCCCGCCTTGCACTTGACGTAATAGTTCTCGCCCTGCTTGGCCACGTCCAGCTGGTACACCACGGCGTTTTTCAAAAAGCACTGATAGGTCACGGAAAAGTCCAGCGCCGGGTCCGCCTGGGGCAGCGGCTTGACCTCCTGGAAGCGCAGCGCGGACAGGGCCTGCCAGACCTGCTCGGCCTCGTATTTCTTGAGCGAGCGATCGGGCGGGCGGTTTTCCAGCACGATGTTGTCGTTGGGATCGCTCGTCAGGGCGTAGCGATCGGACGGATGGATGACCTGGACGCGGGCGATCCGATTCTTGCCGACCGCGTCGGCGTCGAAGAGCTCCTGCTGGACGTACTCGAGGGCCCCGGTGCGAATCGCGGGGGGATCCTCCACCAGATAGACTACATTGTCGTCGAAGCGCCGGACATACTGGCCGCCGCCCGACTCGGCGCGCTTGCCGAACACGACGCCGGTGATCAGCTCGGGCGGCTGCTCGTCGGAATCGGTGCTCCGGTAAAAGCGGACCACCGCCTCGGGCCCGTTGGGGTCGTCGGTGTTGACGCCGAGGGCCCGGAAGTTGCGGGAGTCCTCCGTGACGCGTTCGCTCGTCTGGATCTTGAGGCAGTCCAGCACCAGCTCGTTAACCGGCTTGGCCAGGGCCGGGTAGTCGCCCTTCTCGGCCACGACGAACGCCTCGCCCCGCCGCTGCAGGGTGACCTTTTTGTCGCCCAGGCCCAGCTCGATGGAGCCGATCCGGTCGATCGGCGGCATCCCCTGAATCAAAAAGGCCGTCGCCGGCGATTCGCCCCGGCGGGGACCGGCGAAATGGGATTGCAGAATCGCCCAGGCCAGCATGACGGCCGCGACGACTCCCAGGATCGTAACCTTCCTGTTGCTCATCAAAAAGACTCCCTCGCTATGTCCGTAACTTGCTCCGCAATGGATGCTACTTGTCTCGCCCATAGGGCAGTCTCAGTATGAGACATCGATAAGAAATTAGAACCACGGATTTCACGGATTACACGGATTAAATATACTCTCGAATTCACGTAATATATGCCGCCTCGCTGTGTCCGCAACTTGCTCCATAATGGATGTTACTCGTCTAGCCAACCGGGCAGTCTCAGAATGAGACGTCAACTCGCAAACCAGCGCCCGCGGCGAACTATGAGTGCGATTCGCACCTGCCAAGTGGTAGCGACCAACGGGAGCGTCAAATTACCAACCAGCGCCCGCGTCGATCTGAAATTATGAGTCGCTGGCATGGCTGATATACTGCCGCCGCTTGGCGTTGCGGTAGATTCCCAGGCCGATGGCGATCAGCAGGATGATGCCCGGGGCGGTCAGCAAATTGGCCATCTTGATGCGATCGCCCATCTGCTCGATCCGCTCCCGGCGGGCGTTGCGGGTCTCGCGGAGCTGCCGCTCCAGTTCCAGGTAGGTCCGGCCGCGCTCGCGCTCGGCCTGCTGGTACTTCTCGGCGTCCAGGTCCAGCATCAGGTTGCCCTGCTCCAGCTTGAGTTTCATGCTCTCCGACTGCTTCTTGTCGATCGCCTCCAGCTTCTGCTTGATTTCCGCCTCCTTCTTGGCGGTCTGTTCGGTGGCCTGCTGTTCGATGCGGTCCACCCGGGCGAACCGCCGTTCCATGTTGCCCCGGCTGCGGATGGCGATCAACTCGTCGGAGCCGCCCAGGGCCTCGATGGCGTTCTGCATGAAGGCGACGTTCTCGGTCAACTCGTAGGGCCGGCCGAAGTTGTCCGCCTTGACCAGATTGATGTCGTAGATGCAGTCGACGTCCGCGACCACCATCACGGCGCAGTGCTGGCCCTGGCGGATCTTGGGCATGATCCGGCCGCCGGCGGCTTCGTCCTTTTTGCCTTCGTTCTCGTCGGCGGCATCATCGTCCGCGTCGGATTTTTCCGCCGGGATCCCCTCGGGAAACGCCGTTGTGAAGGTGCCCCGCGCCAGGTAGGCCATGACCACGGGCTTGCTGCCCGGCAAAAACTCGCGGTTCATGTCCATCCAGCCCGAGGGATTCTGCACCTCGAAGGGCGCCGCCTGCACCGTGCTGCCTGCCGGGGTGGTCCGCAGCAGGCTGGTCAGGGTGATCAGGTCGGAGCGGTCGGGAACCTCCTCCAGGACGCCGGAGAAAAACACCCGCATGGCGCCGAGATAGGCGGTGATGACGCTCTGATCGTTGAGGCATTTACCCTCCAGGTTCAGCTGCGTGACCGGCTGGTACTGCATGGCGAAGCGGCCGCGCCACCAGGGCCGCAGCCCGCTGAGGGCCAAGTCGGCGGCGTAGGTGTCGGCGGGCATCCTCAGGCCCCAGGCCTTCAGCAGCTCGGGCAGATTCGAGCTTTGGGAATGCTCCGGCTGGGGCATCATCATCTGCGGATTCTGCTGGGGTCGGTCCGCCTCGGCGAAGGGATCGACGAACACCATAGCGCGCTTGCCCGCCAGGACGAACTGATCGATGGCCAGCTGCGTCTTGAGGGGCAGATCCTTGGGGTGAATGACCAGCAGGATGTTGATGTCGTCCGGGATGGCGTCCGCGTCCGTGTCCACGCTTTCCACCTCATACTGCTGCTTGAGCAGCTGGACGATCCACCAGGGCTGCTGCGGGGCGCGGCCCTGCTGGCGCATCATGTAGGCCATGTAGGGATCCTGGCCGACCACCGGCAGGGAGCTGAGGATGCCCACCTTGGTCCGCGTCGCCGTGACAGCCATGTCGATGGCGCGGCTGACCTCGTATTCCACCAGGTTCTGATGCCGCGGATCGAAGAAGGGTATTTTTTGCACGGCGCCCAACTGGGTCTGGACGACCAGGCCGAAGAAGAAATTCTCGATCTCCCCTTTCTCGGGGCCGGGCAGGGGGATCGCCGAGAGCTGGTAGCGGTTTTCCGCGTCCGCCTCGTCCTGGGAATACTGCCGCGGATCGATGATCTCCAGGTCGATCATTCCCTTGGCCTGCACCTGGTATTCCTCCAGCAGGGAGCGGACGAACCGGTAGTGGTTGTTCAGCGCCTGGATCCAGTCGGGGGCCTTCAGGGCGGCGGTGCGGGAATAGTACAGTTTGATCTTGATCGTCTGGTCCAGCTTGGCCAGGATCGCCCGCGTCCCGTCGGACAGGGTGTTGCGGTTGTCCTCGGTGACGTCCCAGCGCAGCGGGCGCCCCAGGTTCTGACAGATACTCAGGGCGCTGAACATGATCACGAGGATAAAGAAGATGGCCAGGATGGTTCTCTGCGTCCGATTCATCCAACCAACGTCCTTTCTGGAGTAATGGTGCCGTCGGCGGTGAAGCTCAGGCCGCCTTGCGCTCCTGGAGCAGCACGCCGCAGGCGGCGATCCAGCCGACGATCAACAGGAGAAAATAACTGAGGTCCTTGAACTCGATCACCCCCCGCTGCAGCGAGTCGAAGTGGGCCTGGAAACTGATCTGTTCCAGGAACCGGACGAAGCCGGCGCCCAAAAACGAGAAGAAATCCAGCGTGCTGGGCAGGCCCGCCGCCAGCAGGACCGCCAGGGCGACCACGGACAGAATGAAGGCGATCACCTGGTTCTTGCTGACGGCCGAGAAGAAGCA
>JAFGFX010000204.1 GCA_016930855.1 Sedimentisphaerales bacterium
CCAGCCGGCCAAATTGCCCCCCTGGTTGCCCCAATTTGCCCGTCTGCCCAAACGATTTTTCTCTGGATTCTGCCCCCAAACCAACAAAAGGACCGAAAAAGGTGTTGCATTTATTACTTGAATCCACATGTTATAGATACACTTGGCTTTCGAGTCCAGATTGTGGTATAATTGACTCCTGTTGGAAGGCTCGGGTCCCGTGGATATATACCAAACGGAATTCAATCAGGCGGGCGATTCCCTCGAATACAATCTCTTCCTTACCGTCGGTTTTTTGGACGTGATGACGCCGTGGGATCATTCGGAATCCATAGGCGTCTTGACTGCCGGAAGGTATGACCTCACGGTGAACTCCTATGTGCCGTCATTGCCTAATTACAACGATTCCTATTGCTTCTCCTTTTCTATTGTCCCGGAACC
This sequence comes from Sedimentisphaerales bacterium, assembly GCA_016930855.1. GTDB lineage: Bacteria > Planctomycetota > Phycisphaerae > Sedimentisphaerales > SM23-30 > JAFGFX01. The sequence goes on from JAFGFX010000204.1 coordinate 421, forward strand.
CGCTTTATTTTTATTCCTGTCTTTCGGGTTGATCCATCTGCAAAGGAAGACATCATCGCGCGCCAGGAACCCAATCTATCCTAACACAACTCGCCGTCCAGGCGTTATAATACCCTGGCAGGGTCGGCTCGGTAACTTTTGTTAGACTCACCAAATGTAAATTGTGGATCAACTCGGAAAAAGTTGGTAAGGAACGGCTCCGCGAATCCGGCGAAGTGGCAAAGCCACCTTTATTCGCCGCGGGCTTGATGGGCAAGTTAACAGCTCATTCTGAGCCTGCACAGATGGTGAGTGCGGCGAAAGCGGACTACGGCGAAAACAATGCCCCCGGGATACATCAGGTGTCTGAAATAACATAAAACTCTGCCAACAAAGCACATGTGATTTATCGACACGATCTTACCATCAACTTTTTCCGATAAGAACCTAAATTGTTGATTCTTGAACAGATAAACAAATGAACCTATAATTGCCGGTAATCGTTTACCGGAGAACACAGGGAACACCCGAAGAACTGGAACGGCAACGGTTTCAAGCCATCGAGTTGCTTGAGGCCGGCTATCGGCCCATTCTGGTGGCTCGCATGCTGGGCGTTTCGCCCGGCTCGATCTCGCAGGGGAAGACGCTTTACGATCGCGACGGACCCGGGGCGTACTTGTTTACCACACGACCGGCAGCGAGGTCAGGCCCGTTTCGGCGAACGCGGCAGCGACAGCATCGGCCGCGCCGCGATCAGGTACCGACGGCGAGCACCGTGCACCCAGGTCTTCAACGGAAGGAGAGAGCCTGTGAGAACGCGGTTGTCGTCGTGGCTGGTCCTGTCCCTGCTCTGCCCCGGCTGTGCCTCTGTGAGTCTGGATACGCAAAGCCCTCGGGCTCAGGGGGAGCACAGGGCGAGATTGAATGGGCTGGAGCTTTGGTACCAGATATCCGGCTCAGGGCCGGTGTGCATCTTTCCGACGCCCGGCTGGGGTCCGAGCAGCGATATCTATATCGCGTCGATGAAGCCGCTGGAGGAGCAGTTCACGATTGTCTATCTCGATACGCGCGGAACCGGCCGGTCGGAGCGGCCCCAGACGCCACAAGAATATACCTCGAAACATTTTTCTGATGATCTCGACGCCTTGCGCCGCCATATCGGCGCCAAGCGAATCTGGGTCATGGGCCACTCCAGCGGCGGCATCATGGCTTTGCATTACGCATTAACCTATCCAAAACAGATAGAAGGATTACTCATTCTGGATTCGTTGGCAAACGGCGGGGATGAGTTCAGCACCGAAGAGCTAAGGGTTCGCTGGCAGGCGCTCAAGGAGCATCCGCCTTTTCGACCCATTGTAGAGGCTTTGACGGATTTATGGTTTGGCGGATCATGGTGTGATCAGACCGAAGCCCAATTCAAGGACCCCAAGGGAATGCCTCTGTATTTCTCCACCATGGATGCTTATGAGAAAACCTATGCAGCATTCAAAACGGCCTGGGATTCCACCACGTTTTCGTATGATGCGTTCCAGGGCACGTGTGCGAGCGCCGGTCTGGACTTTAGTCTGGTGGATCATCTCGGTCAGATACCATGCCCAACTCTTCTGGTCGTGGGCGCTGCTGATTTTATCTGTTCGTTGAAAGAGGCCCAGCGACTTCATCTGTTACTGCCCAATTCCAAGTTACTGGTGATCGAAAAGGCGGGGCATTTTCCGTGGATCGAACAGCCGGAGGAATTCTTCCTCTGGGTACGCAAATACCTGCCCGCGATGGGGTACCCGAAGAAGATCAATAGCAAGTGATTTCATCTGTCTCCAGTTAGGCCGCCTCCCGGCAGCCGGTTACTTTGCCCCCCCCGCGGCGGCGGTGGTTTAAAGACTGCCAGCAAGCAACCGTGGTCGCGGAGAACGACTTCTGTTTCTACCCGAAGCTCATGCCGGCGATGAAGCCGGTAAGCCATACTACCGTCGTGGTTACGAAGGAAAAGAGGAACTGCTCTACGATCCTGCGACGTTCCAGCCCGGCAACACACACAAGTAGGTCATTAACGGCATCTCCGCGGCGGATGATGTCCGGATCAATGTCAACCGTGGCCTACACCGGCTCGCTTGGGCCCGGTGTCTGGTCCTGGCTCCCTGCAATCAACGGGTCATTCGGCCCACTGAGGCGACCCGTTTGGTCAGGAGACAAGGCCCAGGGTTCCGTCGGGCAGGCGGCGACGATAGGGATCCGCCTGCAGGCCGATCCGGTCGGTGGCAATCGGTTCAAAGCCGGATGCTAGGGCGGGACAATCGGGCTTCGGGCGAAAGTCCATCCCGCCGGGATTCACCAGGTCGGACAGCTGCCCGAGGTAGTTGTCCTTGATCTCAAGCATGGACTCCGTGGCGTGCCAGCCGACGCTGAGCCACTTGCCGCCCACGCAGACGTTGCGGGCGATGACATTGCCTTCCGGCGGAAAACGCGCATCGGACCGGTAGAACTTGTCGAGGTCGCCAAGGGCCGGATAGCGGGCGCGGTAGAGCTCGGCGGGGACATCGGCAAGCCTCTTTTTCATGAAGTCGGCGACCATGGTGTGCCAGACGGGCGAGGTATCCAGGCCGCGGCCGTCCACCTGGACGGCGGGGGAGCACTCGACGAAGACGTTGTTGATGACGCGGTGATCGCGGCCGCCGCCGAGAAACGCGGCCCGCGTGACGCGATAGAAGACGTTGCCGACGATTTCGGTGCCGCTGACGCAGTCGTCCATGTAGACGCCCATGGAGCCCATGCCGACGCCGCCCGTCTCGTGGATGAAGTTGCCGCGGATGACGTTGCCCCGATAGGTCCAGTCGCGGCCGCTGTAGATGGCGCCGACGTCGCCGGTCTCGAGGGCGATGTGGTGGATCTCGTTGTACTCGATGCAGTGGTCGTTGCCGCTATAGAGGATCGCGCAGTGCGGGTGGTCGTGGATGAGGTTGTTGGCGATGCGGATGCCGACGCCCGAGGCCAGGACCGCCGGGACGTAGCACTTGGACCAGCGGCCCTGGTGGTGAAAATGGCAGTTGAGAACGGCGTGGCCGGCCGGCGAGAGCGTCTTACGGTCCCCGCCGGCAAGCGAGACGCCGCCGTCGCCGGTGTGGGAGATGTCGCAACTGATGACCCGGTGGTCGCGGCCGCCGCGGACCTGCAGGCCGTAGTCGCCCAGCAGGCCAAAGGTGCAGCCGGCGACGGTGTTGTGCTCGCCGCCATCGATGGTCAGGCCGTTGCCCCGGGCGGCTTCCAAGACTAGGCCGCGAACCGTGACATAACTGGCGTCCTGGAGGCTGATGAGAGGGCCCTCGAGCAGGGAGAC
>JAFGFX010000205.1 GCA_016930855.1 Sedimentisphaerales bacterium
ACGTCCGCGACGAGCTGGCGGCGGATGGGCAGCACCGTCGTCCTGGCCAGCCGCGCCCGTTCGGCCGGATTCTGCTCGCGGCGGACCTGCTCCATGGCCGCGTTGTACCGCGCCCAGGTGCAATTGACCTTGCCGACCGCCTGCAGGTAGCGAAATGTCTCCAGCCAGTAATCGAACCGCTCGAGGTTGCCCGCCTCCCGGATTCGGGGCCGCAGGCGGGCCAGCTCCTCGACGAAGGCATACTCCTGACTGACCTGCCGCCAGGGGCGATTGTCCGGCTGGATGCCGCCGGGCCCGTTCACCCAGGTGGCCGGCCGCGGCAGGCGGGATTGCTGCTGGCCGGCCGCCATATCCGCCGGCACGCCGTCCAGCCGACTGAACAACTCGGCGATGGGTTGGGCCGCCTCCGGACCGAACTGGGCCGCCGCCCAGTCGGCGTAGAAATCCGCCACCGGCAGGTCCCGCCGGCGCTCCGGCGGCTCGACGTCCGGCAAGTCCGCCTGGTAGTCCCCGTACGCCCCCCCGCCGCAGTTGATCCGGCGGCTGAGGCCCTCGGACTCGATGACGATACCGGCGATGGCGGGAAACTCGATCAGCGGTATAAATCCGACCGTCAGTACGCCGTTCGTCACGGCAATGTCTTCGAAGGAATAATCGAGCACGCGGTTCCTGCCGACCCGGTCGAATAGGTCCAGCCGCTCGATAACCGGCTTATCCTGAATCGTGACTCCGAAGACGCGCTTGTCCTTCTGGTCGTAATGGATCTCGCAGAATTGCAGCGTCACCTTGTAGGAACCGTTGGGCACGCGGAGGCGATAGGCCCTGACGTCATAGCAGACGGACTGGAAGATCCGGTCGTCCTCGGTGCCGTCGATGGGGTTGCTCGCATAGTCGGCCGACTTGCCGCCCAGGCGGCCCTCGGGCAGGTCCGCCGGCGGTTCCGGTTCCGGCGGGTTGTCCTGGCCATTGAGCTGCGGATTCCAGGGCCTCTGGTCCCAGCCGGCCTGGGCCAGGGCCGAGACGTTCGGACCCAGGATCCGCGTCCGCCAGTGGATGCCCATCAAACCGGTGCATCCGTAGGCCAGGGCGTCGGCGGCGTCCCGCCGCAGGCGGCCGACCCAGAGCTGCGGGATGATCATCGCCGGATCGTCCTCCATCCACGGTATCGCCCAGCAGGGTCGATCCTTGACGGCGGCGAATCCCGGCTCCACCGGGGCGAACCCGACGTTGCGGTTGATGCAGCTGAGCGGGGCATCCTTGGGCAGGACCCGATCGAACAGGGTCCGATCCCGGGGCGGGCCCAGCACCCAGCCGCAGGTCGCCAGGGTGAAGGGCGCCGAAACGGCCTCGGCGGCGGCCCGGGCCGCCTGCAAGTCCGCCAGGGTGGCGGCGACCTGCTCGTCGGTGGCGCCCTGCCAGGTCCAGTTCTCCGGCGTCCAGAACCAGTAATAGTCCAGCGGGTGCGTCTGGGCGATCCGCCGGAAGATGCCTTCGTATAAGGCCTGTGTCCGCCGCCGGTCGTCGCCCTCCGCGCCGCCGGCGCCGAGTCGCCGGCGGACCTTGGCCGGGACGACCAGCGGCGTCTCGGTGCCGACGCAGGTTTTAACGCCGAGCGTCCGGGCGAAGGTGAAGACCTCCCGCAGCAAGACACCGGTACGGTAAAACAATTCGTTTTCCTGATCGGCCGTCTTCGGCCAGGGCGTCATCCGCCGCATGTAGTCGGCCCCGTAGTCGTCGCGGTCGAACAGCCGGTCGGCGCCGAAGCGGTAGCGGTTCGTATCGACCGCGCGGTAGCCCCAGGTGCCGCTGTGGCTGGTGAAGTGCCGGGCCGGGTAGCTGGCTTTCACCCGGCCGTCCGCGTCGATGTCCGCGGCCGGGCCGATCCAGACCAGCGGCTCGGGGCCGACGCCGCCTTCGGGGTAGACGTGAAAGCCGATGAAATTCATCCGCAATTTCGGCAGTTGGGCCACGACGGCCAGGTACTGATCGCGGTCCCACCAGTCGGGCCCCTCGGGAAAGTCGTGAAACGGCTGGATCCCCCGCAGGGCGAACAGGGGCCGGTGAGTCTCCGTCGCCGCAAGCATCCCCCAGCAGTCCTGCGGCGCGATGCGGCGGTCCGGGACGGTATCGCCGTGCAGGTAGAACCGCACTCCCAGACGCTCGATCCAGCGGTAGGCCCCGTACAATACGCCGAAATCGTCCCCGCCGGTCACGCAAATTGTCCGCGGCGTCCGGCCGTCGGGCGCGGCCGGCCGGCTGGTCAGGCGATAGTCCTGCGGTCCCAGCGGTTCCGACGGCTCGGCCGTTTGCATCAGGGCACGGTCCTGGCGGCCGACCAGGATGCGGCAGGCCGCCTCCGACGCCTCCAGCCGCGGGCCCGACATCCGCCGGATCGCCAATAGGCGCCCCGTACGCAGATAGACATAGCGGCGGATCTCCCGGGCCGCGAGGATCTCGGTATCCGAGGCATCCGGCGGGATAATCAATTCGATCACCGCCATCCCATCGGTATCGTCCGACTCTTTGTCAACGAGGGCATGATCCTCGAATGTGCCGGTCTGGGCCCAAGCGGCCGATGAATCGCCCGTCATCGCCGAACCGATGACCTCTGACAGAAGAGACAGAAACAGAACCCAAATCAGAATCGACAACGCCCTGTGCATATCCTGCTCCTTTCGGTGCGCGATATTCGTACCGGCGGCGAGAGGCGTCATTGTAGGCCGACGCGCCCTCGGCCGTCAACGACCGACTGCCCCGGCCGATCCCGGGCGAGACGATCCCGTCGCCGCCCACCCGTCGTCGGGAACGTTCTCGGCGGGTATGCTTCTTGTACAATCCCCCTGGAGGTGCTAGCATACATTGTTTTGGCGGCCGACGCGCCGAAAGCGACTTCGAAGGGAGTTTCACCGGTATGAGCGATGATGCGAATCCCTCCCCGGCGGGAGGCGGAAAACTGCATACCAAACTCGTGCGTTTCTTGAAGCGGTTCGGCTTTCGCGAGGAGGCCTTCCTGAACGTCCTGGCCTGCCTGATCGGGGCGCTGACCGGCCTGGGCTCGGTGGCCTTCACCAAGCTGATCGACCTGGCGCACGAGTTCTGCTACGGCAGCGGCGGCGGCCACGGCGTCTATGGCGGCCACAAGCTCCTGCTGATCCTGCTGCCGGCCGCCGGGGCGCTGCTGGTGGGCCTGATCACCTATTTTTTCGCCCGGGAGGCCAAGGGCCACGGCGTACCGGAGGTGATGGACGCCATCGCCCGGCGCGACGGGCGGATCCGGCCCCGCGTGGCGGTGGCCAAGGCGGTCAGTTCCGCCCTGACGATCGGTTCGGGCGGCTCGGCCGGGACCGAAGGCCCGATCATCCAGATCGGCGCCGCCATCGGCTCGGCCTTCGGGCAGTTCTTCGCCATCGCCAAGCACAACATGCCGGTCCTGGTCGGCTGCGGGGCGGCGGCGGGGATCTCGGCCATCTTCCACGCCCCCATCGCCGGGGTGCTGTTCGCCCTGGAGATCTTTCTGCGGGAGCTGAATTTCCGCACCTTCAGCCCGGTGCTGATGGCCTCGGTGATCAGCAGCGTGGTGGTCAGCGCCCTGCTGGGCGGCAACGAGGCCATCTTCCCCATCCTGAGCTATCGCGACTACACCTTCCAGTGGTACGAGCTGGGCAACTACGTGGTCCTGGGCCTGCTGTGCGCCGCCGCCGGGGTGTTCTTCGTCAAGCTGCTTTACGCCTGCGAGGACCTGTTCGACTGGCTCAAGGTGCACCCGATCGTCAAGCCGGTCCTGGGGGCCGCCCTGCTGGGCGTCGTGGGGATCCTGGTCATGCTGATCATCGGCCGGGTCAGCGC
>JAFGFX010000206.1 GCA_016930855.1 Sedimentisphaerales bacterium
CCTGGGCGGCGCCTGCGTGGCCTACCACCTGCAGCGGCAGTCCGACTTTGCGGTCCTGGCCCATGAAGGCTGGCATCAGTTTGCCGATGCCCGGCTGGCCTATGCCCTGCCGGCCTGGCTGGATGAGGGGCTCGCCCTCCAGTTCGAGGCCTACCGCTGGGAAAAGGGCCAGGTCCGGTTCGATCCCCGCCTGAACGCCGGCCGGCTGGTCACCCTCAAGCGGGTGATGGCCGCCGGACGGCCGATCGCCCTGGCCGATCTGCTGCGCCTGGACGCCGGGCGGGTCCTGTCCCACACCCGCTTCGATCCGGCCGATCCGGGCGGATCCGGCGTCGCGGTGTATTACGCCCAGTTGTACGGGTTGATTCGCTTCCTGCGGGAGGCGAATTACGGCCGCTACCGCCAGGCCCTGCAAACCATGCTGCAGGACGGCCAAACCGGTCGTTGGCCGCTGAGTCCCTCCCAGCGGCAGGAGGCCCGCCAGCGGCAGCGGAATCCCAGCCGGCTCTGGAACGCCCAGGTGGGTCTGACGCTTTTCCGGACCTACATCGGCGCCGATCTGACCGGCCTCCAGGCCGAGTACGAAACCTTCTGCCGGCAGATCACCGCCGAGATACGCTAATGAGCACGCCGCCTGGGTGGGTGTTGCTTGGCGGCGGCGGCGGGCGATCCGGCGGTCGGGACGAAACAAACACCCCAACGGTGACGGGGCGCTGTATGCCCGCTTGCCCTTCATTTGCCCTTGACGGATGGTCCCGGCCGCGAGTACAATGAAGCGATACTGGAATTGCACGCCTTCGCCTTACATCCCAACGTCGAGCCAACCGAACCTGCCGGTCAGGCAGCATGACAGGATCGTGCGCTGCCTTATGCCGCCGGCAGTTCGGTAGGGAGCCCCATATGAACGAGAGCGATCCGAATCGAGGTTGGCCATGAAGAACGTCACTGAATCGAGCAGGCACAAACAGCCGGCGCGGCTGCTGCTGGAACCCCTTGAGGCCCGCCAGTTGCTGGACGCCGCCTTCAGCGGGGGAACCTGGGTGATCTTCGGCGATCCCGGCGGTGATCCTGTCGCCGATACGATCCGGATCGAGCCGGACCCGCTGGATGCCGATTTCTTGCAGGCCGTGATCAACGACGTGGTGGTGGACCGCCAGGTCTCCACGACGGTCCGACGGATCAAGGTCTTCGCCGGCGCGGGTGATGACGTCGTCACCGTCCAGGCGGATCTGACCACCCCGGTCCAGTTGTGGGGCCAGCAGGGCGACGATCTTCTGGAGGGGGCGGCCGGTCCCGATCGCCTGATCGGCGGGGCCGGGTCCGACACCCTCAACGGCAACGGCGGTGACGACCGCTTGCGGGCCAATCGCGGCAACGACCAGTGCGACGGCGGAGCGGGCGACGACCGCCTGTGGGGCGGGGCGGGGGTGGATCTGGTCAGCGGCGGTCCCGGGTGCGATCGCCTGGGCGGCGGGGCCGGAGGCGATCTGCTCTACGCCAGCGACGGCGAAGACCACATCCGGCGGGCCGCCGCCGACACCCTCATCCCGGAGCAGGTCAGTGCCGCGGCGGCCAGCACGGTGGGCACCGCCGACGAATGCCTTGCCTGGTACATCGACACGGCGGTGGCCAGTTGGCAATCGCTGCTGGGTGAGCCCTGGCAGGGCTACGAAGACATTTTCGATGCCGGGCTGATGCCGATATATTACGGATTGGATCTCTATAGCGATGCCCAGGCGGCGGCGGATGTCTCATTCGAAACCGCCGGCGATTATTCCCAGACCAACGTGCAGTATGTCGGCGTGGACGAGGCCGACATCGTCAAGACCGACGGCCAGCATATCTACCTCCTGGCCGACGGGCGGTTGACCATCCTGGCGGCGGAGCCGGCCGGCACGCTCGCGGTCGTCTCCCAGACGCCCATCGAGGGCCAGGAACTGGGCATGTATCGGTACCAGGATCGCGTCACGGTCCTGTCGCGGCTCTGGAGCGAGCCGGTACTCTACGAGGATCCGCAGGCCGAATGGAACGCCACCGGCCAGATCTCCCTGGCCCTGGATTTCGCCATCCTGCCGATGCCGATCTGGTCCTCGCAGGTCAAGGTGACCATCCTGGACGTATCTAGTCCCGCCGATCCACAATCGCTCCAGCAGACCTATCTGGACGGCTACCTGGTCAGTTCCCGCGCCATTGGGGATCGGGTCTACGTGGTCACGCGGGATTACCCGATCCTGCCGCAGCCCCAGGCCGTCGAGACGCCGGAAGGAGACCTACGCTACGAGACCGAATCGGAATACCGCCAGCGGCTGGGCCAGCAGGCCGCCGAGTTCCTGCCGGGCTATACCAGCGAGCGGGCCGGACCCGACGGCGTGATCACCCAGAGCGGATTGTTCCTCCAGGACTCCCATATCTATCTGCCGGAGGATCCCGGCGGCGCCGATATGCTTACGGTCTGCCTCTTTACGGTGCAGGGCGACGCCGCCGGTCCGGCGGCGATCACCTCGGTTCTTGCCGCCGGCGGGACGGTCTATGCCTCCAGCGAAAACCTGTATGTCGTCAGCCACGGCCCGCTGGCGATCCAGTTGTCCGATCCGGCCGACGATGCGACCTGGTTGGGCCCCGTGAACGCCTCGCTGATCTACCAGTTCGACCTGACCGCGGCCGACGCGATCCCGCTGGCGGCGACCGGCTGGGTGCCCGGCCAGATCCTGAATCAATTTTCCCTGGACGAATACCAGGGGACCCTGCGGATCGCCACCACGACCTTTACCCCGCAGCAGGCCAATCACCTGTTCGTCCTGGCCCCGCAGGCCGGCGAGCTCAAGGTGGTCGGCTCCCTGACGGACCTGGCGCTTGGCGAGCACCTCGAAGCGGTGCGCTTCGGCCAGGATCGCGCCTTCCTGGTGACCTTTCGCACGGTCGATCCGCTCTTCGCCGTCGATCTGACCACCCCGCAGCGGCCGCTGGTGGCCGGGCAGCTCAAGCTGCCGGGCTTTTCCCGCTATCTGCATCCGATCGATGCGAACCTCCTGATCGGCCTGGGCTACGATGCGGACGAGAACGGCTTGAACCGCGCGCTGCAGGTGTCCCTGTTCGACGTGAGCGACCTGGGCAATCCCCGGCGGCTTGACGCCTATACCTTTGACGACTACGACCTGACCGCCCAGACCGAGGCCCTCTGGGACCATCATGCGTTTTCCTATTTTGCCGATGACCAGACGCTGGCCCTGCCGGTTTCCTACGGCTGGCTCAATCCGGCGGCGCTGACGGTCCTGGCCGTGGATGCGCAGGAGGGTTTCGATTTCCTGGGCGCGATCGAGCACGACACGGATATCCGCCGCAGCCTGCGGATCGAGGACCGCCTGTATGCAATTTCTGACCAGGCGGCCTCGGTGCATGATCTGGCGGAACCCGAGATCGAGTTCGATTACGTCACCTTTTGATGGGCTACTTGTTGTTAGGTAGATCGGCGGCGGTAGACCCTTGATGACATAAACGCTATTCAGCATGGCCGGGAGCGCCTGGGGTCAGGCAGGTCGATGCCGGCGGCCCCATCGAAGACAGATACGCCGCGCTGCATGTTCGGGAGCCGCCCTTGATAATCTGGATCTATGCCGCCAGGACGAGATAGGGGGGCGGCTATTTCGAGGCGGCCGGCCGCAGGCGGGCGTTGAGCATCTGCTGGATCTCCCAGGTCCTTCCGGTCAGGGCCTCGGTGAAGCGCAGCTTGAGCGTGAGATGCCCGTGGCCGGGCGGCGGGTCCGGCGGCCAGTGGACGGTGAATTTGTAATGGTTGGTCATCCAGCCGGCCAGCCAGTGGGCGTTCAGGTCCGACAGGGGGATCGCCTCGCCGAGGATATGGCGGCCGTCGGCCAGGTCCCAGATCTCGATCTCGGCCGATCCGGCCGTCTTGATGCTGTTGCCCTCGGCGTCCCGGGCCACCAGGTAGACCACGGCGCCGTCGTCGTAGCCGTCGGGTTGACCGGCGGGCCGGTCGTCCAGGGCCCGGGTATATTTATCGAACTCGACCGCTTCCACCCGGACCAGATGTTTCATCCGCTCCGGCTCGATCGCCTGCAGCGTGGCCACCTGCTCTTGGAGTTGGGCGATCTGCTGGCCGGCTTGGGCGAGCTGCTCGCGGAGCCGCTGATTTTCCCGGCGCAGTTCCTGGCTGGCATCCGGGATCGCCGGTTGGCGGGTCTGGCATCCGGCTGCCGCAAGTAGATAGCACAACGGCAACAGTCCGAACCGGATTATTATTCCTGCCTTCGTCACGGCGCCATCCTGCCTGCCATATCCCGGCCGCTTAAGGCGTCTATCCGAACCGCCGCGCTAGACCAAACCCGGGAGGTTTTGTCCCGCGGCCGGGAGTATGTCGGCGTGTTGTCAGGCCTCGTCCTTTTCCGGCAGTTTCTCGAGCACCTTGTCGGCCACGCCGTACTCGACCGCCTGTTCGGCGTTCATCCAGTAGTTGCGGTCGCAGTCCTTTTCCACGGTGGCCAGGTCCTTGCCGGTGTGCCGGGCGATGATCTTGTAGAGCTCCCGGCGGACCCGGATCATCTCTTCGGCCTCGATCTGCAGATCGGTCGCCGGTCCGGTGATGCGCCCCCGGATCAGCGGCTGGTGCAGCAGCACGCTGGAATGGGGCAGCAGGTGGCGTTTGCCCTCGGTGCCGCCCAGCAGCAGCACCGCCCCCATGCTCGCCGCCAGCCCGACGCAGTAGGTGCTCACCGGGCAGCGCAGGTACCGCATGGTGTCGTAGATCGCCAGGCCCGCGGTCACCGATCCGCCGGGCGAGTTGATGTAGAAATGGACATCCGCCTTGGCGTCCTCGTTGCTCAAGAAGAGCATCTGGGCCACCACCAGATTGGCCGTCTCGTCGTCCACCGCGCCGCCCAGAAAGATCACGCGATCCTTGAGCAGGCGGGAATATATATCGTAGGCCCGCTCGCCGCGGCCGGTCGTCTCTATCACCATGGGCACCAGATTCGACATCATTTCGCTCCCGTTATTTTTTAGTGCCGGTCTTGCCGGCGTCGTTCTCCTCGTACAACACCTCGTCGATGAGCCCGTAGCTCTTGGCCTCCTCGGCGGACATGAACCGGTCCCGCTCGGTCTCCTGCTCGATCTTCTCGACGGGCTGGCCGCAGTGATCGGCCAGGATCTGGTTGATCATCTTCTTGGTCTTGATGATCTCCTCGGCCTGGATCTGCACGTCGGTGGTCTGGCCGCCGATGCCGCCCCAGGGCTGGTGCAGCATGATCTTGGCGTGGGGCAGGGCGTAGCGTTTGCCCTTGGTGCCCGCCGCCAGGATCACCGCGCCGCCGCTGGCGGCGTGGCCGATGCAGTAGGTGCACACGTCCGAGCGCAGGAAGCGCATCGTGTCGTAGATCGCCATGGTGTCGTCCACGCTGCCGCCCGGGCAGTTGATGTACATGTGGATGTCGCTGCCCCGCTTGATGTTGTCCAGGTACAGCAGGGCCTTGATCACCACCGAGCAGATGGTCCCCTGGTTGGTGACGTAGGACGGATCCAGCGGCAGGTCCAAGAACACGATCCGGTTCTCCAGCAGCATCTCGTTGAGGCCCATCTCCCGGGTCCGCTGGTAGGGGGCCGGCCCTTGCAGCCGCGTGGGTTCCTTGTGCATCTCTGGCCGCCATAGCTCCATAATATGTTCCTCGCTGGGTGACAATCGTTTCGGGCGGCGGGCCGGCCGCGGTTTCGTTGTGGCCAGGCCCGTCGGCCCGTGTCCGGCCTGGGTCCGCCGGGACATTTACATCCCGATCTGATTATTCTTCGGATGCGGGGGGCTTGCGCTTGACCGATTTCCGGGGGGTTTTCTTGGCAGGCCCCTTGGCCTCGGATTTCTTTTTCCCGGCCTTGGATTCCGCGGCGGCCGGTGCATCGGCCTCGGCGGGCGATTTCGCGGCCGTCTTGGCCGGTTTTTCCGTCTTGTCCGCCTTGACCGCTGCTTCGGCGCCGGCCTTGTCCGTCTTGGCCGATTTGGCCACCTTGTCCGCCTTGGCCGCTGATTCGGCGCCGGCCTTGTCCGCCGGCAGGGGGGCATCGACGACCTCGGCCATCTCCAGGATCTTGTCGATCGCCCGGTCGTCCCGCAGGTGTTGGGTAATCTGTTCCAGCCGCCCTTCCCGCTGCAGTTCGTCCCGCATCCGCTCCGGCCGGCGTCCGTACTGGGCGGCCAGCTGGGCCACCACGGCGTTCACCTCGTTGGGGCCTACCTCGATGCCCAGGTGCTCGGAGACCTTTTCCAGGATGAAGGTCATTTTCAACTGCTGCTGGGACTCGAGGGTGGAGCTGGTCCGCAGTTGTTCCAGGTTCTGGGTGATCTGCTCCTGCGGCACCCCCTGCTGGAGCAGCTCGAAGTAGCGGCGCTGCAGGGCACGGTCGGCATGCTGCGAGGCGATCCCCTCGGGCAGCTCGAAGTCGACGTTCTCGGCCAGGTAGCGATAGACCTGCTGGGCCATCTGGTTGCGGATCTCCCGGTCCGCCTGGGTCTCCATGTCCTCCTCGATCCGCCGCCGCAGTTCCGATTCGTCCTGGAGGCCGGCCCGCTGGAGGAACTCCTGGTTGAGCACCGCCGGCACCAGCCGCCGCAGCTGCTTGATCCGCAGGGTAAATTCGGCCTCTTTGCCGCGGTACTCCGACTTGGCGAACTCGGCCGGAACGATCCCCTTGCAGGTCGCCTCGTCGCCCACGGCGACGCCGGCCAGCCAGTGGTCTTCTTTTTTGGGTTCGATGGGGACGCCGTTGATCTTGCTGCTGTTGGTGAACAGCCGCAGCTCGTCCTGGACCGGCTCCTCGACGCCGTCGGCCCGCATCATCATGTCGGCGATCAGCATGTCGCCTTCCTGGGCCGCCCCCTCGTGCAGCTCCTCGATGCGGCCCTGGCGGCGGAGCAGATTCTCCAAGGCCTCGTCGATGCGCTCTTCGGTGACCTCGAACAGCGGCTTTTCGATCCGAATCCCCTCCAGTTCCGGCAGCTCGAACTGCGGCTTGACCTCCACCTCGTATTCGAAGTGGAAGTCGCCCTCGTCCGGCAGCTCGATGGCCTCCGGGTCCAGGTCCGGCTCCGAGAGGATCTCGAAATCCTGCTCCTTCTCTATCTGCTCGAAGGCCTGGGCCAGCAGCCGCAGCTTGGCCTGGCTGCTGATGTCGTCGCCGTAGCGTTTTTCGATCAGCCGCCGCGGGGCGCGGCCCTTGCGGAATCCCGGCACCAGGGCCGTCAGGCGCAGGCCGGCGTATTGCTTGTCCAGCTCCTTATCGATCTGGTCCCGCTGGATGTCCACGCAGATCCTTTTCTTCCAGGGCCCGCAGTCCTCCAGCGTCACCGTGCACTGCAGTTTCTCGTCCTCCGGCTGCTCGTTCTGCTGGTCGGTATCGACCGAGGCCGCCTCGGCGGGATCCTGCAAGGTGGACTCGCTCTCGATGGGCTCTTGCAAGGGGGACTCGCTCTCGCCGGGTTCTTGTTCGGGCTGGGACTTTTCCGTTTCCGCCATGATCAACCACTCCTCAACGTGTGTAAAAACATAAGGCCAGGAACCAACGTCCTGTCTTGCCGGTCGTCAAACGCCGGCCGGACGAAGACCTTCGCTCCTGGCCTCATTCGACGCGGCTCCGACCAACGCCAGATCCGACTCCACGCACACCCCGGCTGCGCCCGAGATCGGTACCTCGTTGCCGCTTCATTTACATTTCGCCGACCCTGACCGCTGCCCGCGGACCGGCCCGGTAAAGCGGGTGATGAGACTCGAACTCACGACATTCACGTTGGCAACGTGACGCTCTACCAACTGAGCTACACCCGCGTGACATCCTGATTTAACGCCAAATCCACCCTCGATGGCAAGCAAAAATTCCCCTTTTCGCCGAGAAAACCGCGACCGTCAGGACTTCGCCG
>JAFGFX010000207.1 GCA_016930855.1 Sedimentisphaerales bacterium
GGCCCCTGGCGGCGTTGTCGGCCCAACATTCGTCCTCGACGGTGCCACGGAACCGCCTGCGGCGATGTTAGCCCCTGGCGCCTTGCCAGCGACCATCTCGCTCGTTCTCGCTCTAAAAGCAGTTTTTAGAGGTCCCCTTTCGTGAGTCGTTTTGCTCGTTCTGAGAGCATAAGCTGCGGGAGTGGTAATCGTATAAGGGGAAGGAGCAATGCAATGAAAGTGGCACTAGGCGTAGCATTGGTATGTGGTTTCTTCTTACTTGCCAATTCGGTGCACGCGGCCATCGTCGGCGGCACTGTCACCAAGATCGACCCGCCCGCCAATACGGGCCAGGACAATCAGCAGGTCAACGCCCTTCTCGGCTTCGACGAGTTGCAGCATGTCCTGCTGACCAGCGATCTGGTTATCGACGCACCCGCCGGCGTCATCCCGGCGGGAACGGTGGTCAGCAGCCACTACGTCATATATGATCCTGCCGGCAGCTCGTCGATCACGGGCACGGTGGTGGTGGATCAGCATGTCGTCGGCTTGATCTATATGACCGACACCCTGAACGACAGCGACTACCTTGGCGTGCCGGTGACCAACTATCTGAATCCAACGATGAGGGGTTTTGAGGCGGGGGATACGGCGACCATCATCGATCCGAACACGGTCTCCTTCAGTCTGTCGGCCAGTTCGCCGGGGGACTATGCCCGCATCATCACCGCGTCCGACCAGGCGGTGCCGGGGCCTCAGTTTGTCATGCGCAGCCCCCGGGCCGCTCCGGGCGGGGTCCACACCAACCAGGACGGCGTCGGCACGGTTCGCCTGCTGTTTGATCAGCCCCTCGTCTTCCAGAGCAGCGATGTCACGGTGATCGATGAAGACGGCCAAAGCGTGGTCTGCTACGCCACCGGCAGCGGCAGCCCTTTCATGATCGTCACCTTCGCCGAGGTCTTGTTCGCCGACCGATACACGGTCACGGTTCATGATTCGGTGGCCAGTATCCTGAACGGCGCCCCCATCGACGGGGATAACGACGGAAACGCCGGCGGGGATTACGTCTTTGTAATGGAACATCGCAAACGCGCGGACGGCGACAACGACAATGACGTGGACCTTGTCGATTTGGCGTTGCTCGCCCGGGAGTGGTTGTGGTCCACGCCGTAACGAAAAGACTAATCTGGTGCCGTTACGTGCTTGTATGCCGTATAGGGACTCGAAGGGAAAATACCGATGGAAAGGAAGACCACCATGAAAGGCGGGAATATCTCACGGAGAAGGTTTCTTCAAAAAACTTCGATAATGGCTGCCGGGACGGCGGCCGGTGTCCTGGCCGCCGCGGGCGGCGCCGCGGGCGGGTCCGAGCGGAGCCCGGTGACCAAGACGCTTTGCTTCAACGAGAACATGGAGTATCGGCGGCTGGGCAAGACGGGGCTTTGGATATCGGCCGTGTGCCTCGGCGGGCACTGGAAGCGCGTCAACGTCATGAATCAGGATTTCGAGAAAAACCGGCGCGAGGTGGTGAGCCGCTGCATGGAGGTCGGGATCAACTATATCGACGCCTGCTGGGATAACGAGGTCATGGCCTACAGCAAGGCGCTGAAGGGCCGGCGGGACAAGATGTACCTGGCGTTGTCGCACGGCGCCAAGGAGCCCCGCAACGAGGAGTTCCGCACGGCGCAGAAGTTGTTGGAGAGCCTCGACGAGCTGCTGAGGGACTCCGGGCAGGACTACACGGATTTATGGCGGATCACCTGCCATGAACCCGGGGGGATGCACTCGTTCAATACGTCGTGCGAGATCGTCGAGGCGCTGGAAAAGGCGAAGAAACAGGGCAAGGCCCGATTCGTGGGCTTTTCGTCGCACGACCGGCGGTGGATCAAGTTCATGATCGAGTATTACCCCGCGATTGATGTTGTGCTGTTCCCTTATACGGCCAAGAGCAAGGAGATGCCGCAGGAGAGCATCTTTGATGCGCTGAAGAAGTGCGACGTGGGCGCGTTCGGCATCAAACCCTTTGCGAGCAATTCCCTTTTCCAGGGCACCAGTGCGCCGGATGATCCGAAGGCCCAGGAGGACGACCGCCGGGCGAGGCTGGCGATTCGCTATATTTTGTGCAATCCCCATATCATACCGATCCCGGGGCTTATCAGCGTTCATCAGGTTGACAACGTCGCCCGGGCGGTCAAAGAGCGTCGCGAGCTCGACAGTGCCGAGGCCAGGCAGTTGAACCGATTGATGGACCGGACCTGGGCGAGGCTGCCGGCGAACTATCAGTGGCTCAAGAACTGGGAGTACGTGTAATCCGCGGCGGGGTGCGGCAAAGCAGGGCGCGTCCGGCGTGGCGCCAAGGGCGCCGGTTGGGGCTGATGGGAAGGAGACACGCTTGGGACTTACCAGAATCTGCCTGATGGTGTTGGCGGTTGCGGCGGTGGTTATCGGCATGACGGCCTGCAGGAACGGGGCCAGGCAGGCGGCGGAGGAAGAGCCATTATTGCTGCTCGACGACGAGGGCGACAGCGAGCTGTTCGACCAGGCGAACGGGCCCGCCGCCGACAACAGCCGCTGCTACGTGTGCCACATCAACTTCGACGGGGAGGCGCTGACGGCCACCCACGCCCGGGGGAATGTGGGCTGCGAGGATTGCCACGGGGCCTCGAACGCGCACTGCTCGGACGAGGACAACATCACGCCTCCGGACCGGATGTTCGCCAAGGCGTCGATCAACTCGTTCTGCAGGAGTTGCCATCCGAGCGCGAAGCTCGGGGCCGGCAAGGACTATTGCGTCCAGTGCCACGGTACGCATCGGCTGGAACATCGGACGCGGACGTGGGACAAACAGACCGGCGAACTGATTAAGGACGACAAGGTGCGCATGACCAGCGGCATGAGGTAGGATCAAGTGAAATAAGCGGTACGCAACCCGGCACCCAGGCCGTCATGCGTCATGGCCGGCGGGCCGAACGACGCGGAGGCGTAGCGGAGCGGTTTCATCGGGGAAATACCGGTTTATTGTTTTCATGGTGAGGTGCTTTGGCGTATAACCACCCCGTTGGTTTGGATTTACGAACCCACCCGTTTGCAGGATGAGTTGATGGAGACCATAGAAGAATTCAGGCCGGATCGGCGTCGGTTTTTGCAATGCAGCCTGGGCATGACGGGGCTGGGGGCGATTTGGCAGCTATCCGGCTGCCACACGCCGTCACAAAAGCCCACCAGCGACAACAACGTGGGCCGCTGGGCGTTTCTGGCGGATACGCATATACCGGAGATCGACGACCGCCGGACGCCGCCGAAAGGACATTGTTACTACGATCCCCACGAAAATCTGCAGCGCGCGGTGGAACGGATCCAGCCGCTTGACGCGGACGGCGCAGTGATTTGCGGGGACCTGGCGCGGCTGGAGGGGCGGCGGGAAGATTATCAACGTTTGAAACCGCTGCTGGCGCCCTTGGCGCCGCTGCCGGTACTGCCGTCGCTGGGAAATCACGATGACCGGGACAATTACATCCAGGTCTTCGGCGAATCGACATACCAGCAGAAGTCGCCCGGAAAATACGTAACGGTACGGGAGACACCGGTCGTGCGCGTCATCGCACTGGATACGCTGTTTATGGTGAACAAGGTTCCGGGCTTGCTGGGAAAGGCGCAGCGGGACTGGTTGGCGGCGTATCTCCAACAGTGCGACCCTCGGCCGACGATTCTCTGCGTGCATCATACGCTGGGTGACGGTGATGGGGATTTGCTGGACGTGCCGCGCTTGTTTGAATTGATTCGGCCCCAGCGCCAGGTCAAAGCGATACTATTCGGCCACTCCCACGCCTATGGTATTTCTCAATGGGAGGGGATTCATTTGATCAATCTGCCGGCGCTGGGTTACAGCTTCCATCCGACGCAGCCGGTCGGCTGGATGGAAGGGCATTTTCATGCGAACGGCGGAGAATTCATGTTGCATGTCATCGACGGCCCGAGAGAAAAAGACGGGCACGTTTCCTGGTTGAAGTGGCGGAAATCATAATTTCGCGGAACCGCCATCGTAAGCCGTCGGCCCCAAACATTACGGAAATTCAATTTCATATTTAAGAAGACTTGAGCATGCCACCTGTGGGCTACGAGTCATGTGGGTATGCCGATAGCGACCTGCCTGAATCGTTGACGAGAGTAACTGCGGGCCGGGTATTGAACCGCGAAAGTATGTACATCATAGCCCGGACACCGATGTTGTCGAAAATATCGCAAGGCAACACTAACCCCGTCGTTATCGCCAGGCGGGTGCAGCTCCGTGCGGCCGAAGACACCGAGCACGCAGAAAAACTCTTTGCACAAGAACTGGTGCAGCAAAAACCTTTGCCAGGTTCTATATACGTATTGCTCTGACGAAGAGCCTGCGGGCCGGCTGTATGCCGATCGCAATGCGACGCGGGCGCCGTCCGGATGAAGGGTGAACCTTCATAATCCGCTGAGACGCCTGGCATTTTCGATGGAGCATGAGGCGCCCCCAGGCTGTATGGTTGCTCTGTGGGTGCCGGTGTAGGCAAAACCGCCCACGTTTGATCTGTTGCGGCGGTTTTGTCGGGCGCCCCAAGGCGGCCAAGTTGCTCTATGAGCGGCGGCGACGCAGGAACGCCATGCCGGCCAGCGCGAGCAGGCTCCAGGTGGCGGGCTCGGGGATGGCAATAAAGCCGTTCGCCGCGGGGTTGTCGGTCAGGCTGCTCATGCTGATCCGGGCAACGTCGCCGGTGAACCGACCGTTCAGGCACAGCCACTGGTCGTCCAGGAAGGCGTACACCCTGATCGCGTTGATGACCAAGGTGGAGCCGCCGAGGATCTGCAGGCCGTCGCCGCCGAAGCCCGGCAGGTACAGCGCTTCGAGGCCTTTGCGATTGCCGTTGTCGATGGCGTCCAACAGGCTCACGACGGTGGCTTGCCCCTCCTGGCCAACGAGGAGCTGGCCGAGGGCGAAGTTCCCGTTGTCGCCCGGGATGACGGCGGGGTCGGCCAGGTCGGCGGGCAGGCCGAGATCCTCGCCTCCGACCTCGAGGAATTGGGGATGGGCAACCGTGCCGGCCCCGTCCATCGCCAGGATGCCCGCCGTGCGGTGGAAGGCCGTTTCGTCCGACATGGCGATGGCAAAGTTGCCCCCGACTGTTCGTCAGAAAGTATGGCAAGTCAAAATAGAGGTGCATTCGCGGCCTCACTCGTGCGGAGCATGGTTACGGTAGGTGATATTCTAGATGACTGAAGTGGCCGTACCAAGGGCACTTCTCGGTGAGTAACTTGAACGAATCGGGCGATTGAGAGCCAGCCCAGAACTTGCGGGGACAGGATGACCGGCGGCACAGCGAAAATCCGCAGGACGGAGGAGAAATCGCCGGTCGCGGTGCGTCAAAAACCTATCAAAATACTGGATTTACGGCGGATCAGCGTGTTTGGGGATCTTTCTGGCGGATGTACGAACCGTGTTGACGGTAAGAAATATTGAAATCGAGGCCCCGATTGTGGTATAATTGACCGTATCGCGTGCAGGAGGACCGATTTTGACGTTAAAGGGAAAATCCCGGATCAAGGATAAAGTCGTTAGCGCGGCAACCGGAGCCCCCATCGATGGGGACAATGATGGTCAGGCCAGTGGAGACTGTGTCTTTACCATAGCACACCGGGAGCGTCACGATTCCGACAACGACATTAACCTGCTCGACCTAGCCAATCTAAGCGGAAACGCTTAATGTTTCGTTGTGTCATTCCCGCGAAAGCGGGAATCCAGGATTATATTGCGGCGTTGTGGACACCAAGTTTCCGTATTGAAAATATGCTCGAAAAAGGAAGGGAAGGGAATCATGAAACGTATATGGTATTTGTTTTTGTGCGTGGTGCTTGTTTCGTTTGGTTCGTCTGTCGTCTCGGCCGGGCAGATCATCGGTCAGCTCAGCGATCCGGTTACTATGGGGATTGTCGAGTTCGTTGACATTTCCTCGGCCTGGGTGGAAAAGGAGGGCAACGCTCTGACCTTTGTGATGGAATTGCGCGGGAACGTCCCAGAGCCGGAGGATTTTTCGGATCCCAATACGGGGATGACATACATTTGGCTGGTCGATGCGGACAACAATCCCAATACCGGCCAGTCGCCCGGCTGGGTCGGCAGTGAATTCAATGTCCGGGTAGTGGTTTCGAATAATCCCTCCTGGGTGGGCGGGTTTGTGGATGTGGTCGGAGCCCTGCCCGGCGGCGGATTGGGAACGGTTGCGGTTGTGGACAATCTGGTCAAGATTACCATCGATGAAAGCCAGATCGCGTCCCCCAGTGATTTTCATTGGCGGTCCGACGCGGCCTATTGGGTGAATGGTCCCGTCGTCTCGTACAACGGCGTGACCGGCGAATCCGGCTACGCCCAGGTTCACGCCTATAGGGTTGTCTACGAGACGGAACCGCGTGGGTATTCGGCGGAGGCGAGCTACTCTGCTTTCCAATGTCAGCCCGGTTCAGAAGATCCCGGTCTGGCGGATGAGGTGATGAACAATTACAACTCCAATTCCAGCGGAGAAAATCCCATTTTCCTCTCCATCGACGGCAAATACCCACCGGAAAGCCATCAGATTCTGGCCCAGGCGATGGGGCATGCCGGGTTTATGCAAGTTCGCAATTTCGCCCGCTTCGATATCGAAAACGCTGATCCGAAGGCATTCGGCCAGGCGGATGTGACGTCCTTTTTCGATATCCGCTTCACTCTATACGGCCCGGAAGCCAGCGGAGCGATCCCCCCCGATACGTTCCGGTTCGTCTTCAATCATGATTTTCATGCCTTTGGCGTGGATACGGAGGGACAAAGC
This sequence comes from Sedimentisphaerales bacterium, assembly GCA_016930855.1. Lineage (GTDB taxonomy): Bacteria > Planctomycetota > Phycisphaerae > Sedimentisphaerales > SM23-30 > JAFGFX01. The sequence continues at coordinate 6,813 of JAFGFX010000207.1, forward strand.
CACGGTACGAGTTATTGTCAGATCGTTATCACCCAGCTCGATCCGCTCACCCAGAAAGGGCTCTGGCTCCATCAACGGGACATGTGGAATGACGATTCCTTCGGCAAGTACGAAGAGATTATCGATGTGGCGGACTACAACTTGGAATATGGCGTGCTCTACAGCATCAGCGGCCTGTTGAGCGATCATGCCCGGTCGCAGGTTCCCACGTTTTATGCGGAATCGATCTCTGATTCGACACTGACTGCCGCGATCGAGATGGCGCCGCTGCCGGGTGATGTCGATCTGGACGGCGATGTGGACCTGACCGATTTTGCGCGCCTGGCGGAAAACTGGCTTATGAGTAGATAGGAGGGCACTGTCGGTTTGTCGCGTGCGATCTGTCCACGACAATAAGCTTTCGTTTCGTGGCATTTTAGCCTTCGACATCGGAAGGACTTATAGACTCTTTATCTCGGGTTTCTAATCCCGTGAAAAGCGCCGCCACAACCCTCTGATGCTACGTGAGTTAGCAATTCCGGTTTGAATACGGCGTGCAAACGTTGTACCAGGCATCGTCCCCATGTCAGTTACGGTGTACCGCACTTCTGCCTGAGCAAAAACACAAAACACAATAAATACCTCAAACTGACCGATAGCCGTGTATTTTATGGGCGATAGAATCGAACAAAAAAGGCCTTTCAAGCCGATAAACGTAGTGGAAACAAGCATTTATTGGCAAGGAGGCCTTATGCTGACTATCGACCGAATCCCGAAAAAAGTCAAGAATTTCTTTCGCCCCCTCCACCGGCACTTCACCGGGCCGGCCTGGGGGCATTTCTGGGCACCGTACGTATCGGCCATATTGGTGACCAGACGCCTTGAAATCGAGGGCCTTGTTTTGGTATTATTGACGGTATCGCGTGCATGAGCGCCGATTATGAGATTGCATGGCAAATCCCGAGTGTATTGTAGGCGTCGGAACCTTGCTGTATAATCGCCGAATCCGCCGCCTATACGGGATTGCTGGGAAATATCGGAACAAGCGGGTTGGCCGAGCACAAACGGCACGCTGTCATTTTGCCCTCGAGTCGGCCAAGAAAGACGCGTGGCGGGCTCGCCGTAACGCCGCCGGAAACACATGCTGTCAAGGAGTTCGCAGGATGACACATACCATGACCGGGCGCAAGGTGTCGGCGTTGCTGTTGATCGTGGGCGTTCTGTCCGTCGGCGCCGCTCGGTTATGCGCCGAACGCGGTGAATCGCCCGCCCGCCCCGGCGCGTCCGATGAACTGGTCGCCCGCACGTTCAACAGCGGATTTGAACTGGCTCACGACACATACAACGGAATGGGCGCCGCCAGCGACGGCCGCATATACTATGTGCTCTCCTCCGAGTCCCACGAGACAGGGGCCCAGATGTACCGCTACGACCCGGCCACCGATGGCATCCGGCATGTGGGAGATCTGACCGAGGCGTGCGGCGAAAAAGGCCTGCGGACCATCGTCCAGGGCAAGTCCCATGTCAATTTCGTCGAGCACAAGGGCAGACTCTATTTCGCCACTCACGTCGGATATTACAGCATCATCGACGGCATGGAGAAGATCGGCGTCCCCCCGCAAGGCTACCAACCCTATCCGGGGGGACATTTTTTGGCGTATGACATGCAGAGCGGCTCCTTCGAGGAATTGGCCATGGCGCCTCGCGGCGAGGGCATCCTCACCATGGGCATGGACACGCGTCGGGAGCGGATCTACGGCCTGACGTGGCCTTCCGGTCATTTCCTCCGTTACGACATGGCTGACGACGGCCTCGCCGATCTCGGTCCGGTCTCGAGGCAGGGCGAGAACGGCAAAGGGCAACAGTACCGCACCCTCTGTCGCTCCATTGTGGTTGATCCTCGGGACGGTTCGGCGTACTTCACCACCGGAGACGGGGACATTATGCGTTACGTGTATGACTCCGACTCGATTGAACTCGTCGACGGCGAGGATATGCGAAAGGATTACTTCGGGCTCTATGATCCGACCTCTCCCGGCCACATGGGATACAACTGGAGACAGACCGTCTGGTGCGAATCTTCGGAGGCGATCTACGGAGTACACGGAAACTCCGGTTATCTGTTTCGCTTCGATCCGAAAACGCCCCGCGTGGAGGTCCTGGAGCGATTGACGTCGCTGCCGTCCCAGCGAAGCGGAATGTACGACCAGTTCAGTTATGGCTACCTGGGATTCGCCCTCGGCCCGACCGGTCGTACGCTCTACTATCTCACGGGAGGCCCCGTGTACGTCGACGGCAAGCGGGTGCGCGGCAAGAGCACGACGGCGATGGGCGAATCGAAGGGCATCGAGAATCTTCACCTGATTACGTATGACATTGCCGCCGGCAGGTACCGCGACCACGGCCCCATCTTCTTTGGCAGCGGCCAGAGACCCGCCTATGTCAATTCGATCGCCGTAGGCAGGGACCGAACCGTTTACACACTATCGAGAATCACCCAGAACGGGCGCACCCGGACGGACCTGGTGGCGATAACCGGGTCCTTTCAGAAAACAGAAAGGTAAACACCAACGATGATGACCGACCACCAGACGATCGACGGCTTGCGGTCCGGGCGTCTCGGACGAAGGCTCGTGTTCGGGATGCTCGTTGCCGTGCTGCTTTGCGGCGGCCATCCGACGACGCTCGGAGCCGCCACGCCCGCGCCAGAGTATGACTGGAAGGTGGGCGCGGCATCTGCCGTCATTACCCCCTCCGAGCCCATGTGGCTGGCCGGCTACGCCGCCCGGAACAAGCCGTCGGAGGGCAAAATTCACGACCTGCGCGCCAAAGCGCTCGCGATTGAAGATCCGCAGGGCACGCACCTGGTGATCGTCACGCTCGACCTGCTCGGCATATCGCGCGCGGTGCGGGACCGGCTGGAGACTGAAGTGACTCGCGGCTATGGCCTGCCGCCCGAGGGGCTGCTGATCAATGTCTCCCACACCCATTGCGGGCCGGTCATGAGGGAGACCAGGTACTCCGTATACGGCAACACCCTGTACGGACTGTCACCGGAAGACGTCAAGCGATGCCAACGGTATGCCGACGGCCTTCAGGAGACGCTCGTACAACTTGTCGGACAGGCGTTCAAGGACATGACGCCGGCGACGTTGTCCTATTCACACGCGAGGGCGGGATTCGCCATGAACCGGCGGGCCCGAGTCGAGGATGACTATCAGATCCAGCCCAACCCCGACGGCCCCGTCGACCACGATGTCCCCGTTCTTCGTGTTGACGGCCCAGACGGCGAGCTGCGGGCCGTGCTTTTCGGATACGCCTGCCACGGCACCACCCTCAATTTCTACAAGTTCTGCGGCGACTATGCCGGCTTTGCCCAAGAGGTTCTGGAGAGTTCGCATCCCGGCGCGGTCGCCCTGTTCGTGGCCGGCTGCGGGGGCGATCAGAATCCGTACCCGCGCCGGGGCCCCCGCTCTCTTGAGTATTGCGGTGAGCACGGACGCGCCCTGGCGAACGCCGTTGAAGCGGCATTGACGGCCCGGGCCCGGCCGCTGGCCGGTCCGATTCGCGCCGCCATCGAGGAGGTGACCCTCGATTTCGCGGCGCCGCCGGACCGGCAAACGCTCGAACAACAGATCGAATCGAAGAACACCTACGAGCGGCGTCATGCACAGGCCCTCCTCGACGAACTCGAAGAAACCGGCAGGATAGCGTCCACATATCCTTATCTCGTGCAGGTCATTGATTTCGGCGACGACCTCACTTTCGTCGGCTTGTCCGGCGAGGTCGTCGTGGACTATTCCCTGAGATTGAAGGCGGAGCTGACGGGGCGACCGCTCTGGGTGGCCGGTTACTGTAATGATGTGTTCGGCTATCTGCCTTCACGGCGGGTCCTGCAGGAAGGCGGCTACGAGGGCGGCGGCGCCATGGTCTATACGCCGTTGCCCGGCCCCTTTGCGCCGTCTGTGGAGCAGCGGGTCATAGGCAAAGTGCACGAACTGATTGACAAGGTCCGAGTATCAGAGGGTCAATGATTCTGGTCCAAACCCTGATGTTGAGGAATATGACAATGAACAAGGAAAATCTCACGAGACGACAATTCATAGCGACGACTTCTGCGGGCGCCCTGGCGGCGGCGGCCTCTCAGGGCTTCGCCGCCAACGCGAACGACACCAGCACGAGCAAAAAGGGGACCCTGGCAGTTCTCGGCGGCCAGCCCGTACGGACCAGGCCTTTTCCAGGCTGGCCCGTATGGGACAAGGACAAGGACGAGGAGCCTGTCATATCGGTGCTGCGCAGCGGCGTCTGGTCCCGAGACAAGGTGGTGGCTCAATTCGAGCGTGAGTATGCCGAACGGATGGGCGCCAAACGCTGTATCGCCACGACCAACGGCACGAACGCCCTGCTGACCTCGCTGCATTGTCTCGACATAGGCATAGGCGACGAGGTTCTCGTTACTCCCTACACCTTTGTCGCGTCCATCCAGGCCATCTTTCTATGCGGGGCGCTGCCGATCATGGTGGACCCCGATCCGGAGACCTTCCAGATCAACCCCGACAAGCTCGAGGACAAGATCACCGAGCACACCAAGGCCATCATGCCCGTTCACATCCTGGGCCTGCCGGCCGACATGGACAGGATCAACGCCGTCGCCCGGAAGCACAAGCTGGTTGTCGTCGAGGACGCCTGCCAGGCGTGGCTGGCCGAATGGAAGGGACGCAAATGCGGCACCCTGGGACAACTCGGGTGCTTCAGCTTCCAGAACTCGAAGAACCTGCCCTGCGGCGAGGGAGGGGCCATTGTCGGCGACGACGACGATCTCATGGACAGATGCTACGCATACCACGATTTCGGCAGAGGCTACGGGACTGTGGGCCAGGTCGAGGGGACCGGCTTTCGCATCATGGGCAACAAATGCCGCATGACCGAGTACCAGGGGGCCATACTGCTGGCTCAAATGAAGCGACTGGAGCAGCAAACCGAAACCCGCTGCCGGAACGCTGCTTACCTGACGTCCCGCATCAGCAAGATACCGGGGATTATCCCGCACCGGCTTTATGACGGAGTCACCCGGGCGGCTTACCACTTGTATCCGTTCCGTTACGATCAGAGTCGGTTCGACGGCGTGCCGCGTGGTAAATTCCTGGCCGCTCTGAAGGCCGAAGGCGTCCCGTGCTCCAGCGGGTATAACCGCGTGAACAAGGACTCCTTCTTCGAGAATGCCCTGCGGTCGAAGAATTTCCGCAAGGCATACTCCCAGGAGCGCCTCGACCGCTGTCGTCAGTTGAACGACTGCCCGGACGGTGATCGGTTGTGTGACGAGGCCGTCTGGTTTTCCCAGAACCTGCTGCTGGGAACCCAAGGGGATATGGACGACATCGCCGACGCGATGGAGAAAATATACAACCATAGAAGCTCACTCCACTAGGCGTTGCCTGAAAACTCCACCGTCGGCTCGAGAGCGAGCGGCTTTGGTCTCTGGCAAGGACGGCGAAACAGCCCTATTTGAAAATAGGGCGATGCAGCCGGACGCAGACATGCTTTTACTTAAGAAACTATGAGACCGGAGCCTCCGGAGAGGTTAAGATACGGGATCGAATGAGCCCGCCGGAGATTCCGTCAGCCCGGATGGGGGCCCGTACCAAGGGCTTGCTTGGAGACAGAGTATGGCTAAGAAGAAAATGCGTTGACAAGGCTCCGGTTCATAGGAGACGCAAAGACGCCAAGAAATACACCTGTCGGATGGCAGGATAGACAGGATAAACAAATCGCCTTTGCCGCCTTCAACCTGACCTTGCCGCCTTGTGGAAAGGCAGGAAAGAACCTCAATAAATTGCCTTTAGAGCGAAAACGAGCGAGACGATCCCCGGCAAAGCGGAAACCCAAAATTGCCGCCGGCGCCGCGGCGGGCACCGTCGAGGACGAACCGCATGGCCGGCAGCGCCGCCAGGGGACGGCGCCCATGGATGGTTCGCGGCCAAAATGAATTTCTAGAGATCCCTACAAGCTCTCGATTGAGAAACTCCTCGGTTTCCCGGATCATCTGCCGCCGCATTGTATATATGGCTCTTTGTACCCCTCCCCAAAGTCTAGACAAAAATCTTAGAGTTTTTAGATAGATCCATCGCTGGGTTAACCGCTGCTGGTACGGAGGGA
>JAFGFX010000208.1 GCA_016930855.1 Sedimentisphaerales bacterium
ACGATCAAATCCGCGCCCGCCCGTTTCAGGCCGGTCAGGATCTCCCGCACGATAGCCTTTTCCTCCAGCCAGCCCCGCTCGGCGGCCGCCTTGATCATGGCGTACTCGCCGGAGACGTGATAGGCCGCCGTGGGCATCCGGAAGGTCTCCTTGACGCGACGAATAATGTCCATGTAGGCCAGGGCCGGCTTGATCATGACGATATCGGCGCCCTCGGCGATGTCCCGTTCCACCTCGCGCAGGGCCTCGTCGCCGTTGGCGCAGTCCATCTGGTAGCCTTTGCGATCGCCGAACCGCGGCGCGCCCTCGGCGGCCTCGCGAAACGGCCCGTAGAACGAGCTGGCGTACTTGGCCGCATAGGCCAGGATCCCCACGTGGCCAAATCCGGTCCCGTCCAGGGCCTCGCGGATCGCGGCGACCGCCCCGTCGATCATCCCCGACGGGGCCACCAGATCGGCGCCCGCCCGGGCATGCGAGACGACCTGCAGGGCCAGGTTCTCCCGCGTGGCGTCGTGATCCAGCCCGTATTGGCCGTCCCGCTCGGCCAGCACGCCGCAATGGCCGTGATCGGTATATTCGCAGAAACAGACGTCGCTGATCAAAACCATCTCGGGCACCGCCCGGCGCAGGAGCCGCAGGGCCTGCTGGATGACCCCGTGCTGATCATCCCAGGTGTCCGAGCCGACCGCGTCCTTTTTCGCCGGGATGCCGAACAGCAGCACCCCGCGAATCCCGCCGTCGTAGAGCCGTTTGGCGTATTCGGCGGCGTGCTCCGCCGAGAGCTGGTACTGGCCCGGCATCGAGCCGATGGGATGTCTCACGTTGCGGTCGTGATGGATGAACAACGGGGCGATCAGGTCGGCCGCCGCCGGCCGCGTTTCGCGGACCAGCAAGCGCAGGGCCTCTCGCGCCCGCAAACGACTCAGTCGAACCAGCGGAGAACTCATGGGCGATTCCTTTGTGTTTTCATGTCAAGGGGGAAAACATAATGACCCGTAATGTCATTCCCGCGAAAGCGGGAATCCAGGATTATGGCAGCGTTGCAGACAGCCGCCTGCACTCCTACTGCCTCATAAGTGATTTACGATCCTTTTTACTTTCACTTCAGTTATGCCGTATCCTGGAATGTTCCCTTTGCGGGATGAGCCCGGATTTACTTCATCAATTTCGAGATCTCCTTGAAGGCCGGATGCCGGCTGCTCTCGGTCATCTCGAAGACGGCCGCCTCCACGGTCGTCAGGACCGCCCCGGCCTGCTGAAGCCGCTGCAGGGCAACGCTGCGGTCGTCCGGCCGGCGGGACCCGACCGCATCGACGGCGATATGCACCTGGTAGCCCTCATCCAGCAGGTCGCCGGCGGTCTGCAATACGCAGACCTGGGTCTCGATCCCCACCAGCAGCACTTGGCGGCGCTGCAACTGCTCCAAGGCCTGCTGTATGGGCTTTTCCCGCCAGCAGCTAAAGGTGCACTTTTCATGATAGCGGCAGTCCCCCAGCGCCGCCCGGATCGGCTCGACGGTGCGGCCCAGCCCCTGGGGGTACTGCTCGGTGACCAGCAGGGGCACGCCCAGCAGCCGGGCCGCCCGGATCATGACGCCGCTGCGCCCGAGGACGCGGTCCCACTGATCGATGTGACCGACAAACGCCTCCTGCATGTCAACGACCAACACCACGCACCTCTCGGCCGAAAGTCGTCTTTCCGTCTGCATATCTTCAATGTCCCCTGCGGCCAACCGACTCGCCGTCTCGATATTGTCGGTACGGCGCCCTGCCGGGCGATCCCGACCTTTTCCAATGTTCATGCCATCATCACAACACAGGTACACCAGTAGTTTCTTCGGCCTTGTTTGGCCCCATCATTCGTTGGCCGCCACTGCCAGGACCGCCGCGCAGATCCGGCCCGCGCCGCTGCGCCGCAGGGCACCGGCGGCGACCCGCAGCGTCGTCCCGGTCGTCGACACGTCGTCGATCAGGCAGATGTGCTTTTCGGCGAGACCGGCGTCCGGCCGGACGGCGAACGCCCCCCGCAGGTTCCACAGCCGATGGCTGCGGGCCAGCGACGTCTGGGGCGGCGTATGGCGGATACGCAGCAGGTCCCGATTGACCTGGACGGTTTGACCCTGACGGCGCAGATGCCGCCCGGCCGCCTGGGCCAGCAGTTCCGCCTGATCGTAGCCCCGCTGCCAGCGCCGCCGCCAGTGCAGGGGGATCGGCACCAGCACGTCGGCCCGGCGGATCTGGTCATCGCCCAGGATGGCCGCCGCCAGCAGCCCGCCCAGCAGATCATCCAAGAGACTTTGCCGCTTGAACTTGTACGACAGGATCAGCTCCCGCAGGACGCCCTGGTACTCGCCCACCCGCGCGACGCGGCCCACGGCCGGCCGGTGATTCTGGCAGCGATGGCAGCGGCCGTCGATCAGGGCATAGGGCCCGCTGTTATGACCGCAGACCGGGCAATACGCCCCCGGCACCGCCTGGCGCAGCTCCTGCCAGCAGTCCGGACAGAGCGCCGCCGTTTCGCCGTCGTGTTCCCGCCGGCAGACGCTGCACACCGCCGGAAACAGCAGCCCCATCGCCGCCCGCGCCGCCTGTCTGCCCAGGCGGCGCAGCGACTCGGCCCGCCGCAACAGCAGGCGGGAATCGGGCAACGCAAACCACTTCATGATCCGTACTGTACCCGCGATGAACCGCCGCGTAAAGACCCTGGACAGACCAGTCAATCACGGCAGGCCGTTTGCCTCACTTGCCTCCGGCGGCCCGGCCGGCGATCACAGCGGTATTACCGGCAGGCAAACAGTTTATGGACAGGGCGGTGAAAATCCGCTACCATCGTGTCGGATAGGTTTATAGGCAACAAAAGCGACCGCCGCCGCGCAGGGCGTACCCGGACGGGACCATGGTTTTTACCATCCATCGCTACATCTTCCGCGACCTGCTGAAGTACTTTCTGCTGGCGACGATCGTTCTGAGCATCGTGCTGGCCCTGGGCGTCATGCTGCGGCCGCTGCAGCAGTTCAGCGTGGACCCGGCCAACGTCCCCTCGCTGGTCCTGTGCACCCTGCCGATCACCCTGACGATGGTCATCCCCATCGCCGCCCTGCTGGCGGCCACGCTGGTCTACGGCCGGCTCGCCCACGACAACGAGATCAGCGCCTGCCGCAGCAGCGGGATCAGCCTGACCACGCTGATCTACCCGGCGTTGGCCCTGGCCCTGTCGGTCGGCATCGTCACGCTGCTGCTGGCCTTCCACATCATCCCCTACTTCACCCGGAACTTCGAGCGGATCATCCGCAGCGACGCCGAAACCATCATCTTCCGCAACATCCAGAAGAAGGGCCAGCTGGGCGACATCTTCCCCGGCATCCGCATCCACGCCGACCAGGCCGCCCGCCAGGGGGACCTGCTCATCCTGAGCGGCGTGGCCGTGGTCTGGCTGGACGGCAAGCAGGTCGATCGGCTCATCACCGCCCAGCAGGTCGACGTCCGCTTCGGCGACGGCCGGCTCGCCGACAAGATCTCCCTGCAGTTCTACAACGCCACGCTGATCGAGAACGACATGGGCCTGTCCATCGGTCAGAAGACCCTCTATCTGGACAGTCCCAGCCTCTGGCGGGACGAGATCAAATTCAAGACCCTCGCCCAGCTCAAGGGCATCCGACAGGACATGAGCCGGTTCCCCCTGATCGACGAGCTGATCACCAAGATCCGCCACCAGATCCTCACCGAGCGTTTCTTCCAATGGTGCGACCGCCAGCTGGGCCGCCAGAACCATCTGATCCTGCGCAAGGGGACCGACCGCCTGCGGCTGGAGGCCGGCCGGTGCCAGTTTCTACCCTCCGCCAAGAAGCGCGAGCAGAGGCTGGCGGACAAGAACCGCACCGCCCGCCTGCTGGCCGTGCCCGACGGGCAGGTCACCCTGCAGCAGACCTTCCTCGGCCCCGGGCGGCAGACCTACAAGCTGTACCAGACGAAGGAGGCCTATCTATCCCTGAACTTTCTGTCCCATCCGCCGGCCGCCTGGCTGACCCTCAAGCAGGTCGCCTGGAAATACGGCGGCCAGGACCACGAGTACTCCTTGATGCGTTTCGAGCTGCCGGGGATCGCGCTGCCGCCGGAACTGGTCCTGGAGGCCCAATCCTACACTTGGTCGGACCTGCGGCGGGCGGGGCGGCCATCCGACATCGTGGATCTGGACCAGCCATCACCATATCTGGGCTTCCTGTTCGAGCGCTTCGGCAAGGAATGCCAGGAATTATCCACCGACATCGAGCTCGAGCTGCACAGCCGGCTGGCCTTCGGGGTGGCCTGTCTAACCCTGGTGCTGCTGGGCGCGGCGTTGGGGATCGTCTTTCGCAGCAGCCACCTGCTGACGGCCTTCGGCGTGAGCTTCATCCCGGCGGCCCTGTGCCTGATCACCATCTTCACCGGCAAGCATATAGCCCAGCAAAACAACGCCGCCCCCCTGGGCGGGATCTGCTTTCTCTGGTCGGGCATCTTCGCCGTCGCCCTGGCCAACGCCCTGATCTACAAGGCCCTGTTGAGGCGCTGAGCGGCCGGGGCCGAATCGCCTCCGCCCGGGCGAAGAAGCGGCCAGACAACCGGAATCCCGGTGCGCCGGCGCGGGTCGTCGGCCGCGGATGCAAACGATAACCAGGCGGATTCGAAAAGTAAACCAGACGTGATGATGTCACTATGAGCCAAACGGATAACCAACCCTCGCTGGTCAGCCGCTCGCTGGGGCTGCAGATCATGGACCGCTACGTGGCCCGGGAATTCCTGGTCAGCTACGTCATCGCCCTGCTGGTGGTGCTGGGCCTGCGGATCATCCTGGATCTGTTCATCGAGTTCGACGAGTTCATCGAGCCCAAGGACGGCCAGGCCGCTCCCGGCGCCTGGCAGGTGATCCGCTACATCCTGGATTACTACGCCCCGAAGACCCTCGAATTCTTCCGGGACTTCTCCGGGGTGATCATCCTGCTGGCCGCCATGTTCTCGCTGGTGCGTCTGACCCGCCAGAACGAGCTGACGGCGGTGATCGCCTCGGGGATCAGTCTCAAGCGGATCATCGCCCCGGTGGTGCTGCTGGGGGTGCTGCTGAACCTGCTGATGGTGGCGGACCAGGAGCTGATCCTGCCCCGTTTCGCCGACAAACTGGTCCGCCGTCACGACGAGATGGCCGCCCTGCGGCAGTTGTCCGTCTGGCTGCAGCCCGACCGGGACGGCGCCCTGCTCTCGGGCCGGCTGGACCCCCGCCAGATGAGCCTGACGGACGTCTGGATCCTCCTGCGGCAGGACGGCCAGGCCGCCGCCTGGATCAAGGCGGACCGGGCCGACTGGGACGCCGAGCGCCGGCAGTATCGCCTGGAGAACGGCTATCTGTACGAGCTGGCCACCGGCCAGAACACCCAGCGGGACCTCCGCCGGCCGCTGGAGACGTATCCAGCCCAAAAGGCCAGCAGCCTGCCGCCCGACTATCTCTGGCTGCAGCGCTACGCCAACTTCAAGAACCTGATGAGCAGTGCCGAGCTAAGCTCCCTGCTGCGCCGGCAGATCAAGCCCGCCGAACGGGCGGAGGCCATCAGCGAAAAGCACTTCCGCTTCACCGACCCGATCATCAACATCGTGATGCTGCTGCTGGGCCTGCCGCTGATCGTCTCCCGCGAGCGTAAAAGCACCAAGACCACCGTCCTGCTGGTCATGCTGGGTTCGGGCGGCTGTTTCATCGGCACCTTCGTCTGCAAGCTGCTGGCCGGGGCGCCGCTGGACCCGCTGCTGGCGGCCTGGCTGCCGATCATTCTCTTTCTGCCGCTGTCGATCCTGGCCCTGGACGCCATCAAGACCTGATTTTCCGAAAGGAGTCAAACAATCGTGGAATGCCAAAGCGAGAAAAACCTCAAGACCTGCAACTGCACCTACCCGGGCTGTTCCCGCAAGGGCCTCTGCTGCGAGTGCATCAGCTATCACCTCCAGTGCCGCCAGCTGCCGGCCTGCTGTTTTCCGCCCAAGGTCGAGCGCTCCTACGACCGCAGTTTCGAGGCCTTCGCCCGCGCCTGGAATCTGTAAATCCCGGCCGCAAACGACCCGGCGCGCAGGACCCGTGCACCTTGGACGGAACCGTCACCGCCGGTCCGCCGTCGGCGCCATCCGGCGTATTCCCAACAATACCCAGAGCGGACAATCGCGGGGCGATCCTGCAACACCTTGCTATGCAATCACTTATGGCAGCCACCGGAAAATCTTCCCGCCCCGGCCATCGGCCTCCTGCCGCCGCCGGAGGCGTTTTTTTTCTATCCTGGCGCCGCACCCTCGTGTCATACCCAAGGAAGCCATAATAAGACGAACGAGCGAACCAGGACGGACCTCGCTGAGCACGTGCCCCTTACCGACAAGGAGCCGATCATGAAAAAGCAAAACACCCCGGCACTGCAACTGGAGCCGCTGGAGCCCCGCTGTCTGCTGAGCGGCTTTTGGCAGGGCATCGACGTCGACGGCGACCAGGTGTTCGTGGAACTGAGCGGCAGCGGCGACCTGCAGGTGACGACCGTCCCGGAGGGCCTCGGCGAGCGGATCGACACCATCGCCGTATTCAACACCAACGGCAACAGCAAACTGACCGTGGACGCCCTGGCCAACGGCGGCGACGGCTACGTCGACGTGGACGCCATCGACGCCGCCGGCGAGACCCTCAAGCAGATCGTCGTCTTCGGCAACATCGGCGACCTGGAGGCCTACGCGGTCAAGAAGATCTACCTGGACGGCACCAGCCGCTCCGACGGCCAGACGGCCCAATGGCACATCGCCTCCGACGTCAAGCAGCTCTGGATCTGGGGCCACCTGGAAAACGCCGCCATCGAGATCGGCGGCAACGCCTCCCGCGTGGTCATCGAAGGCGACGTCGCCCAGGCCGATTTTCTCGTGGACGGCCAACTCCGCAAGATGGCCGTCCTGGGCGACGTGGCCGAGGACTCTCTCATCTCCGTTCTGGGCCGCGTCAACCGCATCGTGGTCTACGGCTTTCTGGACTACTCCACGGTGGAGACCGCCGACAAGCTCAACCTGCTGCACGTGGGCATGGACGTCATCGACGCCGACATCTACGCCGACTGGGCCATCGGCCGGATCTACGTGGACGGCGGCATCGAGAACACCGTGATCGAGACCCCGGGCCCCATCCACGTCATCGACAGCTGGGACTGGATCATCGACACCGACATCGTGGCCGGGCCCTGGGGAATGGACAAGCTGCTGGCCTACAATCTCTCCAACGTCAACATCGATTCGCTGGGCAACGTGCGGATGGTCTACCTGGAGGCCTACGATCCCTACGCCAACTGGCAGGATCTCTACGTCGCGTATGATGACTACTGGTACTGGCCCACCTTCGACGCCGACTACATCGACGTGGTCTATTACGACGGCTACTACGACTTCTACTACGATCCCTATTACTGGGACGCTTATTATTACGGCGACGTGTATTACGACGTCTACGTCGATTACTTCGACCCCTACGACTACAGCTACGGCACCTGGGTGGACGTCTACTGGTAAAATCGAATCCCGCCGCGCCCGCGTCAATCCGACGCCTGGCGCTGATCCAGCGTGCGCCAGATCAGCTTGGCGACCGAGGTGGGATTGAGCTTTTCCGTGTTGATCACGATGTCGTAGTGACAGCACTCGAAGATGTCTTTTTTGAGCATGTCCTGGACGAACTTCTGCTGGCCGCGGTCCGATTTCTCCAGGATCGACTTGGCCTCCTTGATCGAGGTGCCGTGCTCCTCGGCGTAGCGCCGGGCCCGCATCTCCAGCGGGGCGAACACCCGCACGCTGAGGCCCCGATCCCGCGGCAGCAGCAGCCCCGCCGCCCGGCCGACGATGACCGCCCGGCCGTGCTCGGCGATCACCAGCAGCACCTTGGCCAGGTGGCGGTAGTAGCTCAACTGCCCCACCGACCGTTCGGTGAAGATCGGCGCCAGCCAGTCCTCGATCCAGCCGATGATCCGCTCGTCGACGCTCTCCAGGACGTCCTGATGCACGTTCATGTCCTCGGCCATGGCATCGAGGATCTCCTTGTCGTACAACTGCCAGCCGAGCAGCTCGGCCAGGATGCGGGCGATCTGCTCGCCGTAGCTGCCCAACTGGCGGCTGACGGCGATGTAGTCGATCGCCTTGCCGCCGCTGTCGAGCAGAAAGGTCTGCTTGGCGTGCTGGGCCTGCTCCTGGCGGCTCAGTTCCCATTGCCGCATCTGCCGCTCGATGATCTGGTGGATCTCCCGATTCTGAATCCCTTTACCGACCATGGTCGTTCTCCTGACAGCCACGAAAGGGCCTGCGAACCTGTACACCCAGGATGCGGTTTGCCGTCCCCAAAACACCGCTGGGTTAACGTCGAGATCGCCGTCGGCCGAGAATTTGAAATGGCCTCTGAAACGATTATACACCAAATCCCCGCGGCCGGCCAAACAAATTCCACCCCCCGGCGCGCGCCGGCTCGGCCGTTTAGTCCATACCGGCCTTCGGTTTAGACCGGCCGGCCGCCACCCAATAGAGCCAGACGGCCACGCCAACCAGCAGCACGATCCCCGGCCAGGCCCCCAGCGGCTCCTCGATCACGGCCAGGACTTTCTTGTTGCCGGTGATCACGATGGGGATCGCCATGAGAATCCCGACCAGCGCCTCGCCGGTAATCAATCCCGAGGCGAACAGCAGGCCGCGGCGTCCGAACTCCTCGCGGTCCCGGTCACCGAGGCCCCGCCGGTCGTAGCGCCGATCCAGCAGGAAATGGATCACCCCGCCGGCGAAAATCGGCACCGACAGCTCCAGCGGCAGATAGAACCCGATCGCCACCGCCAGGACCGGCGTGCGGAATCCGCTGCCGCGCCTCTCCAGGCAGGTATCCAGCAGGATGATCCCCGCCGAGACGACGGCGCCGATCGCCATGAAGTCCCAGGGCAGCCCGCCGCGAAAGACCCCCTGGGACACCGAGGCCATCAGGTTCGCCTGCACCGCCGCCAGGGCATTTTCGCTACCCGCGCCGGAGGCGTGCCCCTCGAATCCGTAGGCCTTGAACAACAGCATCAGGATCGGCGCCATCACGAACGCCGACGAGGCGGTCCCCACCATCTGCATGACCTGCTGCTTCCAGGGCGTCGCGCCCACCAGGTAGCCCGCCTTGAGATCCTGCATGTTGTCCCCGG
Organism: Sedimentisphaerales bacterium; assembly: GCA_016930855.1. Lineage (GTDB taxonomy): Bacteria > Planctomycetota > Phycisphaerae > Sedimentisphaerales > SM23-30 > JAFGFX01. The sequence goes on from JAFGFX010000208.1 coordinate 9,197, forward strand.
CGATGGCCGCGGCGCAGCAGACGACCGCCCCAATGATGATCGCCGCGGCCGGCCCGTTTGCCGCCTGGCGCCCCATCAGGCCCAGCAGCAGCAGCGAGGCGACCAGCACCGTGGCGATCGTCACGCCGGAGATGGGGTTGTTGGACGAGCCCACCAGGCCGGCCATGTAGCCGGCCACCGCCGAGAACACGAACCCCGCCGCCAGCATCGTCACCGCCATCGGCAGCGAGACGCTGACCTGCTGGACGAATACCTGGTAGAGAATGAACAGGGGCGCCACCGAGGCAACAATCAAAATCAGGACCCATTTCATCGGTATATCTTTTTCCGTCCGGTCGATCGCGACCGGCTGGACGTCGCCCTCGAGCCGGCGATAGGCCTCCAAGCCGGAGCGGATTCCCCTTCCCAGCGATTTCCGCAGCCGCAGGATGGTCCACAGCCCCCCGACCACCATGCCGCCCACGCCGATGTAGCGGGTCTGGTTCAGCCAGATCGCATTGGCCCAGTCCAAGGCACTCATCGCCTGGCCCGCCGATTCGTGGCCGGCCGGGTACACGCCCCAGTCATGCCCGGCGGCGAACAGGGGAATCGCGACCAGCCAGTTGGCCAGTCCCCCCAGAAAGATCAGCATCGAGATATTCAATCCGACGATGTACCCCACCGACAGCAGCGCCGGGCTCAGGTTGGAGCCGAAATAGGCCACCGAGCCCCGCACCTGCCGGGCGGTCTCGAACACGCCGTTCCAGATCTTCAACCCGGCCTCGCCGAACTTGAACAGAGCCGCCGCCGCGGCCGCCTGGGCGATGGTCCGCAGGCCCGCCCCGCCCCGCGCGCCGGTCTTGAGGACCTCCGCCGTCGCGATCCCCTCGGGGAACTGGAGATTGCCCTCGACGATCAGGGCCCGCCGCAACGGGATGGTGAACAGCACCCCCAGGATCCCCCCGAACGCCGCGATGATCGTCACCCACCAGAAATTGAAATTGCTCCAGTAGTCCATGATCACCAGGGCCGGCAGGGTGAAGATCACCCCCGCCGCCAGCGACTCGCCCGCCGAGGCCGCCGTCTGCACCAGGTTGTTCTCCAGGATGGAGCTGCGGCGAAACAGCCGCAGCACGCCCATCGAGACCACCGCCGCCGGGATGGACGCCGAGACCGTCATCCCGGCGAACAACCCCAGGTAGGCGTTCGCCCCGGCCAGGACCACCGCCAGCAGCACCCCCAGCACCACCGACTTGACGGTCAACTCCAGCAGCGAGCCGTTGGAATCCTTCATCGATCACACTCCCTCAGTATCTCGTTGCCATGCCCACACTCGCTCGCCGCGGTCGCTTGCCGCGAGGTGGCAAGGCCACCCCTAGATCGCCGCGATCTCCAGCTTATTTCGACGCTCCCG
>JAFGFX010000209.1 GCA_016930855.1 Sedimentisphaerales bacterium
CGTGCCTTCTGCCACAGCGGCTACACGGGCACCTCGCTCGTCTGCGATCCGGAAAGCGGTAAATTCGTCATCATCCTGACCAACCGCGTCCACCCCGACGACAGCGCCAAGGTCCGCTCCCTGCGGACCGCCGTAGCCGACCTGGCTCTCGGTGCGCTTGCCGCCGCCCGATCAAATTAGAGGCCATTTCCCAACCTCGGCATATGGCGATTTTATACACTTAAACAAACAGCCAGCCCCCGGGAAAACCATCCTGTTTTGACCCGTCGGACCGGTTTTTTAGACGCCCGTATTTATTGGTTAGTGGAGAACATTCAAGCTTACCGGCAGCAATGGAGCGGAGCAAAATAGACAACCGGTAAATCGCCTTATTGACCGCCCTCTTTCGCCTGACTAAAAATGGCGACACAGAGTTTTCTGGAGCCTGTAGATGTAACCAACATACTTTCGCAATATTCTCTCGTCCTTGGTAATTGCTTCTATGGCGTGATCGAGTTCTTCGTATGCTACTTCGAGTATCCGTATATGGGTCTTTAACTGTTCAACGTTGCTCGTACAGTAGTGCTTTAGCGATAGAGCAAACGCTTCTGCAGTATCCATGCTTTTCCTGACTTCTTTAAACCGTCTTTCTGACTCAATACTGTAGTCCTGCCCATGAAGCTGAACTACTCTCTTCGCATGATCCTTTCTCATCCTCATGGGGGGATGAATGTCGAGATATCTGAAGTAGTCGCGAAAGTTCGCAAGGCTTCGTGTGGCCTTTATGAGCTTTTTCTGAACTTGCTCGACAACTGATATCAGACGCTTCTTGTCATGTGAATGATTGCGCAGAAGTCCTGCTACATAGTTATAGGCAAACTCGAATTGTGAATCTGTCAGATACCCGTATGTTGTTGTGTGTGTTGTTGTCTTGTTTTCGTCCATCAAGGTAATAATTCTCTTTCGACCTCTCCGAACAACGTCACGGAAACCAAGGAGAATAGGAACAAGATCGGTGTACATTTCATTGTCTTTATGTGGCGACAAAATGGAAGCCAATAGCACGTGTGAGAGCTCATGGGCCATGATCGTCACAAAGGTATCTGGATGCGCATTGCAGTTCTCGCTGACACGGACTACTATCGTGTAACCCTGAAGATCAGACGTCCCAAACATCGGGAGATGTTGTGGTATAGACACTTGGGCAATGATGCCTTCAATACCGCGGCCAGTCCAGTCCGTTCTTGATAATGCGCTAGAGCGAAATCCGTTGGTTTTACCTAGCTTGAAGTCTTTCGGGACATACGACAGGCTGATGCGAATGGGCAACCCAAGTCGGTTTGCTATCTCTTGCACGCAGCCTTCCGTGTCCTTTTTTCGAAGAAGGTCATCGAAATCATAGAAGGGCATTTCTTCTTTGACACCAAAACAAGCTATTAACTCGTCAAGAGCATTGGTAATTTCATCGTTGCTCAGTCGGTCAAACATGCGTAAGGTGCTTTGCGTGTTTTTGCAGCCAACGAGAATTTGAGAAGCGAGTGATTATCTCGAGCCTACTCAATTGGCTTGTTGGGCATCCTCTAATTCTTCTGTAACAAGAGTAATTCCAGGCTTATTACCTTTTTTGATTGTACATCTACTAAATATCTCTGGATTATCTTCGATTAATTTATTTAGAAAATCATCTGAGTAAGTTTTATTAACTTCGTTTCTAATGGCATCGTAACTTGCTCGATGACCCCCTCTTTTTCTAAGCCTTGTTTCAATATGATACCTCGCTCTCCTGAGCTTATCTTCTTTAGTATTAAAACACTTCATACAGATTAGACCAACAACATATAATACGAAAACCAAGCATATGGGCCAAAGTTTCCAGACATCATGTTTGTCAAGAAAACCAAGACTGTTTAGAAAGATGGACCATGCCCCTAGCAGAAGAGGTAGTATGAACAAGGAAATAATAATAAGATCCTTGTTGCCAGCGTCTCTTATCATATCGACTATGGATCGAACTTCTTTTATATTCATAGATGGTTCTTTATTCAACAACGATTAGAATATTCAGCACATGAAGCAGAGCTATTGTTCTATTCCTGTATAACATAACCTCCTTGGATTGATTCAAAGACAATCGTCCGTCCTGCGAGGGCCCGATAGACAGCTGTTCAGGACATGCGCATACATCACGGTTGTCCGCACATCGTTGTGGATCGTGAGTTGCTAAACCGGAAAAATATTATAGTAAAGTCGAGGAACTGTCAAGCACAATTTCCGCCGTTTCGTAATGCTCTATTCCCCCGCCACCCAATCCGGGCCGAAGCGGGCAAACATGATCTTCCCATAGGGATTCTCACGGCCCGACTTGTAGAGACAGCCGGTGGCGCCGTCCGGTAGGACGGTCAAACACGAATAGATCGCCGGCTCATGCCCCAAGGCTCAACCCCGACGAACAGGTCTAAAAACACAGCAGATACGTCGATCAGGCCAACTGTATCACACAAGTAATGAACCGCCGGCCTGGCCGGTTGGGAAATTGCCTCTACCTGCCTTCCGGCTTGGCTTGCTCCTTGGGCAGTAACTGGCGGGCCCGGCGGGTCAGGTCCGCATTGTCGGAAAGCTGGACCACCTTCTCCAGTGCCCCGGTCAGTTCGGCCGGCAGCGGCGCAGTGGCGGATTTTTTGCGGAACTGTTCGCCGATCGTCACGACGGCCACCGCCGCCTCGGCCCGCACCTCCGCATCGTCCAGATACGGCGCAATCAACTCCAGCGCCGCCGGCGACTGGATGCGGCCCGCCGCGGCCAGCAGCAGCCTTTTCTCCTCGGCCCGCCTAACCAGACCGGCCGCCTGCCGGCACATCGCCAGCCGCTTTTCGCCATTCACCTCGGGATACCCCGTGAAGTTCAGGTAGCCCCGCAGGCAAAGCGTCCGGTCGTTGTCGTTCTCGCTGGCGGCCGCCAGGTCCCGCAGGACGTCCGCCGCGTCGATGGTCTTCCAGGTGCTCAGCACCCGGATCGCGGTGGTATGGACCTGCTCGGCCGAGTCGTCCACGGCCGCGCGGACGGCGCCGAGGGCATCCGGACCGCCCCAGGCCCCCAGCACCCGCAGCAGGGCACACTTGGCGGCCGGCGGTGCCGGGGCCAGCCGGTCAATCAGCTTCCTGCCGTCCGCCGGCGGGAAGTTTTCCTTCTGGCAGATGTCTTTTAGGGCCTGCTCGACAACGCCGAGCTTTTTTGAGTCCTGCGACCGGACCAACATATCGAGCAAGGCCGGCAACTGCCCGGGTCCGCCCAGTTCGCCTACCATCTTGATCGCGGCCAGGCCCACCGGCCCCTCGCCGCCGCCGGCGACCTCCAGCAGAACGGGCACGCCCTGCTCGATCCGCCGCCGCCCGATCAGCTCGATCGCCGTAAGCTGCCGGTCGGACTGGCCGGCCTTCAGCATCGCCAGGATATGCCCGTCGGTCTGCGGGCCGCCCAGGGCACCCAAACTCCGCAAGGCGGCTCGGGAAATCGCCTGGTCGGAATCATCCAGCAATTCGATCAACACGGGCGCCGCGGCGGGATCATCGACCTGCGGCAGGGCCTCGATGGCGGCCACCCGCACGGATTGAGGCCCTTTGCGTGCCAAGGGAAGCAAACTGGCCGCCACCGCCGCCGACCGGCGTTCGCCCCGGAGGCCGAGTGCCTGGATCACCAATATCTGATTGTCGGCCGGCAGCTTGTCCAGCGCCGCCAGCAGGGCATCGGTCACCCGCCCGCCGGGCATTTCTTGAGCCGTCTGCACGGCGGCGGAAAACAGGATGTAATCCTCGCTGGCCAGATACTCCCGCAGCAGTGCCATACCGCCCCGGGGACGGGTCAAAATCGCCCCGCGGACCGCCCCGCCGCGGACCTGGTGCGGCGCCGCGGCCAGGTTGAGCAACTGCTCATAGATTCCGGCCGCCTGGCGCCGGCGGCCGTCGGCGGTCAGACCTTCGGCGCCGCGGAACAGCCCCTCGCATAGGGCAAGCTGCCTGGCGCCCGTCGAACCCGCCAGCTCGCCCTGCAGCGCCTGGATGGCCGGTGCGTTGGCGATGTTGCCCAACGCCCGCGCCGCCGCCTGCACCACGGCTAGATCCTCATGCTTGAGCCGGGCCGCCAGGTCGTCGACCGCCCCGGCGTCGCGGCGAACGCCGATACTGCCGATCACGCCGATGAGCGGTCCGCCTTGCAGGCCCTTTAGCGCCTCCCGCAGGCGGTCATCCACCGCCGCGTCGGGAATCGTCTCCAGGCCGTAGCGGGCCATGTGCGAGAGCTTCTCATCGCCCAGCAGGGCCGCCAACACCTCGATGGCGTCCGACGAGCCGATCGACGCCAGTTGACGGCAGGCGGCGGCCTTGTCCTCATACGACGCCTGCGACTGCAAGACGGCGATCAGGTTCTTCTCCAACTCCGCCGAGGCGGGCGGAATCGTCTGCGCCGACGACATCCGCGCGGCCCCTGGCGCCAGGATCACGATCAGCAGGCAGGCATAATTGAAATATCTGGCATTTACGGTTGACTTGCACATAACAGTGTTTCCTTTGTTTTGATTAAGATGAATAGGATTATGTCTTCCCTGGGCTTTTTGCCTCCAGGAACCGGCGAGACATTCGATAGCCCGCGCCTGCCGGTCCCTAAATGCCCCACGGCTCGCGCATGGCCCGCGTCCGCAGGCGGTTGGCCTGGGCGTCGTCGAATTCCTCCTTGACCGGATCGTAGCGCAGATCGCGCTTGAGCCACATGCAGATGTTGGCCGCGTGCACCGTGGACATGGACCGGTGCATCATCACCGGGTTCGACACGGTCAACCGGCGCGACCGGACGCAGTCGAAGAAGTTGCGCACGTGACTCATGGCGCAGCCGGTGCGGGCGGTGTAATCCGCAACGATCTTCTTGAATTCCGCCAGCAGCGCCGGCGCGGAAACCTCCGGCTTCGAGTAGCCGTCGGCCACCGCCACCCAGCCCTCGTCGCCCTCGTAGCGCACGCCGCAGGAGCCGTGCCAGTACCGGCTCTCCATATCGCGTTCCAGGACCATCTCGATCCCGTTGGCGAAACGCGTCACCATGTGGTCGCCGCTGTCGTTGTTGACGTAGCCGTATTCGACGGCCGAGGTATCGGCCGCGCCGATGGCGACCTGGCACTGGGCGAAGGTGTGGGCGCCCCATTCGCCGATGCAGCTGGTGTGGAAATCGTAGTATCCCCGCCAGGCGCCGCGGGTGTAGGCGGCGTTGTAGGGCCGCCAGGGGCACGGGCCCAGCCATTCATCCCAGTCCATCTCCTCCTTGGCCGGTTCCGGCTCGGCGGCCAGCCAGTTGTGGCTCAACTCGGCCGAGTCCCAGGGGGCGATGTGGGCCCGGACGGTGTGGATCTTGCCGAGCCGTCCGAGCCGGAGGATCTCGTTGGCGAAGGTGAAGTTCCCTTCGCTGAGCCGCTGGGTGCCGGTCTGATAGATCCGCCGGCAGCGCCGGGCGGTTTCGACCACGGCGCGGCCTTCGGCGATGGTCATGGAGGAGGGCTTCTCCGAATAGACGTCCTTGCCCGCCCGCATCGCCATGACGGACGCCGGCGCGTGCCAGCGGTCGCCGGTGGTGATCAGCAGGGCGTCGATATCCGTCCGCTCGGCGAGGAACTGGCGCATGTCGCTGTACAGGGCGCAGTCCGTATTGCCGTAGCGCTCGTCCACCATCTTCTTGACGGCCAGGCGGCGGGACCGGTTGGCGTCGCAGTCGGCGACGAACTGCACGTCCGGCTCCTGCATCATCCAGCGCAGATCGAAGGAGCCGCGATTGCCCACGCCGATGCCGCCCAGGACGATCCGCTCGCTGGGCACGACGCGGCCGTCGCGGCCCAGGGCCGCGGCGGGCACGAAATAGGGCGCCGCCGCCATCACCGCCGTCTGTCGCAGAAAGGAACGCCGTGAAAGGCCCGTTTTCTTCTGTTTCATAATCCACTCCCGTTGGCTCTGGTTGATATGACAATTGCCGATATTTTTAATCTGCTAACCGATCCAAACGTCCCCTTGCCTCCTCTATATAAACCGTCGACAAAATCCATCCCTGGCCGGGCCGGGCCTGTCGCCTCGTTGTCAATCGCGCCTCGTCCCTATCGCCCCGGCGGCGACGATTCCCCTGTCCGCCCCTGCCGGATTCCCGGCTGCCCGGCAAACGGCGCACGCGGCCGTTATCTGTTCTGTTCGGCCGGGATGAGCCATCCGCCGGGCGGGCCGCTCACAGCGAATGGATCACGTGCTTGACCACCCCCCAGATCTCCAGCTCCGTCTGGGTATCGATCGTGCGGTCGGGATACCGGCTGTTTTCCGCCACGAGTTGGACCTGGCCCTTTCGCAGCCGCACCCGCTTAACGGTGAGTTCTCCGTTGACGTTGGCGATCACCACGTCCTTGTCCTTGGGCTCCAGGGACCGGTCCACGATCAAGAGGTCGCCTGAATGGATTCCCGCCTCGATCATGGAGTCCCCGGTCACCCGCACGAAGTAGGTCGCCGCCGGATGGCGGATCAGGTGCCGGTTCAGATCGAGTTGTCCTTCCACGTAGTCATCCGCCGGTGAGGGGAAGCCCGCCGGGACCTGTCCGGCGTACAGTGGCCGCGGGCAGGAGCTAGCCGCGTTGGCGGCGTAGATCGCCTCGATCTGAATGGTCGGCTTCTTCACGATTCTAACCATTATACCCTTCCTGTCCCGCCGTGCAATCCCATGCCGGTTCCGGCGGTTCGCATCACTTTTGCATTGACCGGCCGCGCCCCGGCCGCTATAGTGGCCAGCCGGTGGCGCCCAAAGATAAGTCACCACGGATACACCGTTTATAACTTATTGCCTTGTAAAGAGATGCCGAAGTGGCGGAATTGGCAGACGCGCGGGATTCAAAATCCCGTCCTGGCAACAGGGTGTGGGTTCGATTCCCACCTTCGGCAGTATCTGCTTGCCGGCCAACGTACCAAGTGGCTGTTTTACGACGGGCGTATCGAGAGGATTATCTCTGGCATCGCCAGGTGCATAGGTCGGCACCTAACCTCCACCCTGCCGGTGATCATTCCGGTCGTACCCACCTTAAAAGCAATTGGCAGAGCCTTCCCTATATCGCTGGGCGTCCTCGCGGATGGCGATCAGGCGTTCGATCCGCTTGACGGCCTGGTGGATTTCGGATCTGTGGTCCGGAGTAGACCGTGCCAATTCCTGGTAGGCCTCGAGGGCCCGGTCAAGCCGGCCGGCGGCCTCGGCGGCCACGGCCAGGTTAAACAGGAGATTTTCATCCGTCGGATGTCGGTCGAGTCCCGCCTGAAAGCACGCGACGGCCTCGGCGTAATCGCCGGCGTTCATCTGTTTTAGCCCCTCGCGTCCCCGGCGATCCAGCGTGGGTTTTAGCGGCATCTGGACCTCCAGTTCCCACGGAGCCGCCAGGCGGCAGAATACGTCGACGGCGGCCGCGATGAGTTCCCGGGCGACGGTTTCGGCGGCCGGAACGTATTGGGGATCGTCAGGCCTTTGGAGTCCCCAGGGCCCGCGGGTTCGCGCGTCCTGCCGGGAGTCGTACGCGCGGCGCACTTCCAAGGTCACCTTCGAATCCGATCCCGGCGGACGGACGTGAAATTCCGCGTGCAGGTCCACCGTCCGAACCAGGGACACGACGTCCAACGTACTGAGGCCGCCTGAAGCGGGATTGCCCTGTTCGATGGTGCGGCGTTGCAATTCATCCTGAACGTCGATCGTAAAGACGGCGTCGACCACGGCCGCACCGGCGGCATCCTCGCTCACCTCCCGCAGCCGATCGGTTAGCGCCCCGCGGGCAATCTCGAGCAAATCGCCGTCCTCGAGACCCGCCAGGACGCATTCGCCCGGTTCCAAGGCGGCACACCCGGCGGGCAGACTGGCCGGTCCCTCCAGCCGATGGACAATCCGGATCGGTGAGGTTTCACAGCCGAGACCACCGGTGAGAATCAACACGGCCAACGTGATCCTGAGCAACCACATTGATAAGTGTATCCTCCGCAATTATCCCCTGCCGTAACCATTGTAGACAAGAAGGCAAACCGGGCAACATCAATTATAATATTTTCGGATCAACTCGGAAAAAGTTGGTAAGGAACGGCTCGGCGAATCCGGCGAAATGTTTTCGCCTTCGCCTTTCTTTCACCGCCCCCCCAGCCCTGACGGGCTTGCATATGAGGGCGGCGAAAGCGGACTACGGCGAAAACAATGCCCCCGGGGTACATCAGGTATCCGAAATAACATAAGCCTCTGCCAACAGAGCACATAGGATTGATTACCACAATCATACCATCAACTTTTTCCCATGAGAGCCATATTTTCCTTATGGATTTGACTTCCTTGCCGGCGACGCTTAGGATGAGGTATCCGTTCAAAACCGGACAGGCGCCATGAAAGTATTGCTGGCAACGTTAGCGGGTTTACTGCCGCTGTCACTGGCGGGCTGCGGAACGCAGAAGGTCCTGCTGGGGACCGAAGGACACTACCTTCTGACCACCATGGACGAGATGGTTCTTCCCGGCAAATCGGTATCCCTGACCGCCCGGGTCCAGGCGGGCGATCTCCTGAGGCCCCAGGTCGGCTGCGTGGTTCGTTTTTATCGGGACGGCTGTCTGTATCGCGTGACCGAGACCGATCAGGAGGGTCTGGGCTCCGTTCGGTTCCGGCCGGATCGGCCGGGCGATTTTCCATTCGAGGTCGTCATCTCTCCCGTCGGGTTGCGCGATACGGCGCCGGCGCCGCAGACGCTGCGCGTGTGCTGTCGTGCGCAAGACGCCCCGCTGGTGATCGTGGATCTGGATAAAACGATCGTCGCCGACGGCTTCCATGCCGTGTTGCTGGGGAATCCCGAACCGGCGGACCATTCCCCGCCGGTAATGCAGCGGCTGGCCCAGACCCATACGATCGTCTATCTGACGCATCGTCCGGATTATTTCAGCAAGAAAAGCAAGACCTGGATCGAGCAGCACGGCTTTCCGCCGGGCCCGGTGCTGCTGTCCAGCCTGAGCGGCTTTCTCAAAGGCAGCGAGGCGTTCAAGAGCGAACGCATCGCCGAACTGCGGCGGCGTTTTACCCGGTTGGAAATCGGCATCGGGGACAAGTTTTCCGACGCGCTGGCCTATCACCAGAACGTCCTGAAGGCCTATCTGCTGGTGCAACTGCCGTCATCGTCCCGCCGGGAGGACTGGGAATCGCTGCTGGCAGATCTGGAAACGCTGCCGCCGGAGATCCAGGTGGTGCGCGACTGGCACCAGATCGACGCGGCGCTCTTCCGGCAGGCTTCCTATCCGCCGGCGGCCACGATCGAATTCGTTCGGGAACAGATTCGGCGGCTGAGCCAGACGAATGCCGCATCCATGCCAAACGATCAGGGTGTTGCACAACCGCAAGGCGAGCAGCCCCCACGAACCGTTGAGAGTCCCGGTCTTTGATGGTGTTCGTCGCCCGCCCTGCGGCCAAGGCGGCACGGGCGGGCCGTTCGTCCGAGTCGTTCGTTGAGCGCCCCTTGGGGTATGTAAAATGAGGCTCTCATCGGAAAAAGTTGATGGTATGATTGTGGCGATCAATCATATGTGCTCTGTTGGCAGAGGCTTATGTTATTTCAGACAC
>JAFGFX010000210.1 GCA_016930855.1 Sedimentisphaerales bacterium
CAGGCCATCAGCGGTAGGGTGACCTTCAGGATGTCGGGCACGAAGCGGAGACGCTCGGCGGTTTCGATGTCGAGCCGGGAGGAGGACGCCTCATTTGGGCCGAGGTATTCCAGTCCGGCGAAGACGCCCTGGGCGAGGTGGCCCAGGGCGCGGAGGACCGGACCTTCACACTCCTTTTTCGATTCGATGCGGATGTGCACCTGCTCGTCTTCCAGCCCCAGTGTGCAAGATAGGTCCTCCGAGCCCTCCCAGCGCAGTATGTCATCAGCCTCGACGAGCCGGCCGGCCGGCAGGGCCCCGTCGATATGGACCAGCGGCGCCAGGATGGCCACGACGCGGCCGTCGATTTCCAGCTCGGCCCCGGCGGCGTCGCCGGCGGCCCGGACGGTCAGCTTGTCGTTGCGCAGGACCGGGCCCGCTATGGATTGGCCGCTGCGGTAGAGAAAGATTGTGCGCCGAATCTCGGGAAGGGCGTCGGGCTGGATGAAGATCGTTTTGGCCTCGAAGGCCGCCCCGCCGGACAAGGTCAGCTCGATGGGTGTCAGGCCGGCCGGCTTGGCCGTGTAGCGCCGGCCTTCCAAGGAGAATTCGATGGGCCGGGGATCATGATTGTACAGGGTCAGGCCGATCCGCCGGGCGTCGCTTTCGATATCCTGGATCTCCAGGGGGTGCAGCCGATAGCGCAGGATCTCGATGCGGTCGATCTCGACGGTGCCGGGGGCGCCGCCGGGATCGAGGCGGATGCAGCGTACCTCGCCGTCGGCGGGCAGATCCACGTCATACTCGCACCAGCGGTCGCCCAGTTCGACCGGGAACCGTGTGCTTTGGCCTTCGCTCCACTGGGGCTGGCGGTCGGTGATCCAGAAGATCTGCCCGGGACCGGCCCGCAGGCCCCGCATGCGGATCCTGACGCGGCAGGGACCGGCAACCTGCAGGGGGGGGCTAAGCAGGTAGGGATCGCTGCCGGTGACGGTGACCACGAGCAGTCCATCCCGGCCTTCCAGCTGGCAATCGTGCACGGCGCGAAAGCCTTCCGCATCGGAGGCGAATTGCCACGATTGGATCGTTTCCACGTCCATGACCGTTCGCGGAATGGGATAATCCTGGGCGCTGGACAGGTTCGCCGGGGTGGCCAGCGCCGTCAGGCAAACGGCCAAGATCCCGTAGACAATCGTTGACGGCGGGCGATGCGGTTTCGTCGGTGGCATGGCGGATCCTTTTCTGGTGCGTCCGTTTCGATGAGCCGTAATTGGGAATGAAGTATTTATACTCCTGGCGAACATTGTACTATCCGGGACCATATGTTACAATGATGTGCGGTAGGACATTTCTCGTGGGTGGCGTTTTCAGCCGGGAATCCCGGCGGTACGGGTGTTTTTCCGCTAACTTGACCGGCCAAACATGTCGAGGGATAATACGTAAATCGTATGTTTACGGATACTTCGGACGATTGAAGGAGCGGGCAACCATGTGTGGAATCGTGGCGTATCTGGGCGACAAGAAGGCCAAGCCGATTCTGGTGGAAGGTTTAAAGCGTTTGGAATACCGTGGTTATGATTCAGCCGGCCTGGCGGTAATCGATCACGGTCGCCTGCAACTGGTCCGCTCGGCCGGTCGGATATCGGACCTGGAAAGTTGCCTGGCCGAGCAGGAGCTGGAAGGGAGCCTGGGAATCGCCCATACCCGCTGGGCCACGCATGGCGCCGCGACCACCGAGAACGCCCACCCCCACCTGGACCATACCGGCAAGATCGCCATCGTCCATAACGGGATCATCGAGAATTTCGCCACCCTGAAGAAGTGGTTGATCAGCAAGGGCTGCACCTTCCGCAGCGAGACCGATTCGGAGGTGATCGCCAACCTGATCAGCCTGTTTTATTACGACGAGTCGCAATCCGACCAGGCGGGCCCCGATAGGGGTTTGGAGATTCGTTTGGAGACGGCGGTGCGTCTGGCCCTGCGGGAGCTGGATGGCACCTACGGCATCGCCGTGGTCTCCAGCGAGGTGCCGGATGTTCTCATTGCGGCCCGCCGCGGCAGTCCCATGGTGGTCGGGCTGGGCGACGGGGAGTTCATTGTGGCCTCCGACGCCGCCGCCATCGTCAAGCACACCACCCAGGCGATCTACCTGGGCGATAACGAGATGGTGGTGGTCACCCGCGACGGCTACCGCACCATTACGATCGAAAACGATCCGGTGGCCGCCAAGATCGAGCAGATCGAATACTCCCTCGATCGGCTCGAACTGGACGGCTATGCCCACTACATGGCCAAGGAGATCTTCGAGCAGCCGCAGACCCTGGCCGACTGCCTCAAGGGCCGGCTCGATCAGACCAGCGGCCAGGTCGTCCTGGGCGGGATCGCCTCGCTGAGCCGCGAGCTGGTCCGGGCCCACCGGATCGGCATCGCCGCCTGCGGGACCGCCTGGCACGCCGGGCTGGTCGGGGAGTATCTGTTCGAACAACTGGCGCAGCTTCCCGCGGAGGTGGATTACGCCTCGGAGTTTCGCTATCGCAATCCCATCATCGAGCAGGATACCGTCTTCATCGTGATCAGCCAGTCGGGCGAGACGCTGGATACCCTGGCGGCCCTGCAGGAGGCCAAGGAGCGGGGCGCCCTGGTGCTGGGCATCGTCAACTCGGTCGGATCCACCATCGCCCGCCAGACCGACGCCGGCATCTACCTGCACGTCGGGCCGGAAATCGGCGTGGCCTCCACCAAGGCCTTCACCGGCCAACTGGCGGTATTGACCATGCTGGCCCTGTACATCGCCCGCCGGCGGCGGATGTCCCAGCAGATGCTGGAGCATTACATCCGGGCCTTGCGGCGGATCCCCGAACAGATTTCCACTGTCCTGGAGCAGTCCGAGTACATCCACCAGGTCGCCCAGGAATACCATCAACGGGAAAACTGGCTGTTCCTTGGCAGGGGCTATCAATTTCCCGTCGCCTTGGAAGGGGCCCTCAAGCTCAAGGAGATCTCCTATATCCACGCCGAGGGCCTGCCGGCGGCCGAGATGAAGCACGGACCGATCGCCCTGATCACGCCGGAGATGCCGGTGGTCTTCGTCGCCCCCAAGAGCAGCCAGTACGATAAGGTCATGGGCAACGTCGAGGAGGTCAAGGCGCGGGGCGGCATCATCATCGCCGTGGCCACCGAAGGCGACGAAACCATTCGGGACTATGCCGACCATGTCTTCACCGTGCCGGACACCCTGGAGGAACTCCAGCCGATGTTGACCGTAATTCCTTTGCAGCTATTGGCTTATCATGCCGCGTTGATCCGGGGCCACGATGTGGATAAACCCCGCAATCTCGCCAAAAGCGTCACGGTCGAATAGGGGCTCCCGCTGGCTCACCCGTCATTTGCCGTTGCGTAATCTACGCCATCCGCTATAGTAATGGCAACGGGCAGCGTCCGTCAAGGCCGGCGGATCCGGGTGGTGTTTCACCGGGATCACCTGTGGTGTCGGGGGGAAGTGCCGTTGGCGATCCGGATTGGGGTAAAACATCCTTTCGCGTGAATGCGTTTTCGGCCGGGTCGGCGACAAGGAGGATCGATCCGCTCATGTTTTCTCGCCTCAATCGTACCCAGTTGCCTGCTGACGGTGGGGATCTGCCGGCGGCGAGCCGGCGGGCCGAGCCGCCGGAAGAGTCCTGGGCACTATCCGAAGAGTCACTGGACGAGATCGAGCAGGCCCGGCGCGACTTGATGCTGGCGGTCCTGGAGGCCATGGGGGCGGATTGCGCCGATGACGTCACCGACGCCGGCGCCTCGGTCGAGTCTGGTCCGTCCGGATCGGACGTATCGGATGAATCTCATGCCAGCGGATCGGCGTCCGCGGGGTCGGAGGATTCCCGGCCTGAGGATGATGGCATATCGGATTCGACCATGGATCTGCCGGAGCCGACACCCCCGCCGGCCCGGCCGGCCGAGGCGGCAGACCGCTTGGCCGAATCGGAGGCGGTCGGGGCACCGGTGGATGCGGTGCTTGTCGAGCATATCGATTGTGTCGGGCCCAGCCCGGATCGGCGGTGCAGCCCGACGGCGGAACATTGCCCTTTTGCCGGGCCGGACGCCGGCGGTAGCGTGGTAATCCATCATGCCCTGACGGACGAGCCGCTCGAGCCGTACTTCGCGGGCACATCCATTCAATCCGATGCGATTCTGGAAGAGGCACTCGAGCGGACCTCATCCGGCGAGGGGGTACCGACCGGCGGTATCGACTCGCAAGGGCCGACTGACAACGACCGGCCGGTTCCTGCCTCGATGACCCAATCCGATTCGGAACTGCTGGGCGACATTATGTCCGAAATCGTTCGCCAGGATATTGCCGCCTACCGCCATCGTTTTGCCAAGGAATGATCCGTCCGGTTATTCGAATCGGGGACCGAGCGCGGCGCGGGGGTGATCCGGATGAGTTTCGGGCTCGGGCGATCGGAACTTGTTCTTGGGAAGATAGACTCATGAGCATGGCTCGGGGCCAACTATATCGGCGGCTTGTCAGTGGGGCGGTGGCCGGGGGGATTTTTTTTGTGGTCGGATTTTATTTGGTGCGGCATTATTTCCGCCCCGATGTGCGCCTGGACGCCGAATTGCAGTTCGTCTCCCGCGGTGGTGGCGCAGAGGCAATGGCGGCCGGCTGGTCGGACTTCTATGCCGAACAAAAGCAGATCCTGGAGGAACTGGCCGAGGTGACGATTCCCTCACTGGCCCGCTGGATCGAGATCTCCTCCGCCCGCCAGCGGCCGGTGATCCAGCTTCGCATGCAGGGGCCCTCGCGCTCGCAAATGGAGATGCAGGAGGGATTCGACGTTTGGATGGATGAGTATATGGCCTTTTGGGCCAACCGGCAGTCGCCTTCGGCGGCCGCCGACGCGGCCGCATCCGAGCCGGTATTCGATCTGCCGGCCGGCCGGGTAGCCGTCGTCACCAGCCGGCCCCTGAGCGGATTTCAGCAGTTTGTGCTGCTGGTGTTCACCTTGGCGGGTTTTCTGTTGGGCATCGGGCCGCCGGGCGGTTACGGCCGCCTCAGTCCCGCCGCTGCGTCAAGGGATTCGCAGGGCATTGGTTTGGCCGTTCCGTCCGGTCGAACCGGTCCGGCCCGGTTGATGGAATCGTCGGCCGGTGCCGGTACGCCCGTTCCAGGCGATTCGTCTTTTTCCGCTTCGGCTGCTGTCAGTACTTCCGGCGGCCCGCAAGAGGAGGAACTTCCCGGCGATGGAGAACAATCCGATCAGGCCGCCGGGCAGGCAATCGCTCCGGCGGACGATCCGGAGGTGTTCCTGATCGACGCACACCAGGACCACGCCCTGGCCGTTCACTCGGACAGTCGCTGGCATCCCAAGTATGACCGTATCGCGGACCGCCTGCTGGAACTGCGCCGGGAGCATTCCTGTCCGGTGGTCCTGCTTTCGGCCGCCCGGGCCAAGGACGCCTCGCCGCGCCTGGCGGCGAACCTGGCGATTTCCCTGGTCCGCCGGGCCCAGCGGGTGTTGCTGATCGAGGCCGATCCGGACACCACGGACCTGACCCGGATTTTCGACCTGTCGGAGGGCCCGGGCTTTTGGGAATGGTCCCGGGGGGAGCTCTGGCTTACCCAGGTCTCTCAGGCGAGCCAGCTTACCGGTTTGACCATCCTGCCGCGCGGGGTTCCCAGCGGCGAGCAGGATTCACCCGATTACGATCCGGCGGCGGAGGCCCCGCGCTGGGCGGATCTGGGCCGCAATTTCGATGTGGTCCTGCTCTACGCGCCGGCGGCCCTGGCCGGCTGGCCCCGGCAATCCGACGTGTCGGGGCTGTCCGCCCCGTCGCCGGCCGTCCGATCCGGCCGGGTCTGCGTGCGGCGCCTGCTGGATCGGGCCGACGCGGTGCTGGCCACCTCGCGGGCCCGTACGGTGGAGCGGGACATCGCCCGGATCCGACGGATGCTGGCCGGCGGCGCCGCGCGGTTTTTGGCCCTGGTCCAGATCCGTTCCTAAAGGGTGCGTTTTGCCCCTGCCGGCCGGCATACCGGCCGGATCATTGCGGGGCCGGCTGCGATTGCGGCGTGGCGGCCGCACGGTTGTCAAGCGGCCCGTCCGGCGATAAAATGCTTGACGAACCTTCGGGACCGCGGGTAAGTTCACGGGGGTTGAATCCTAGGGAACTATGGGAGGCTACGCACATGAAAACGACAAGGATCCGCACGGGTTTGGTCGCAGGGATGTTCTTGGCGATGACGGTATGGCTGGGTTCCTGCGAAACCTTTGACAGCGCAATGGGAGAACATGGTACCATGGAGATACAAAAGGCCCCGTTCGGCCAGACGAAGGACGCACAGCCGGTGGACATCTATACCCTTAC
This sequence comes from Sedimentisphaerales bacterium, assembly GCA_016930855.1. Taxonomy (GTDB): domain Bacteria; phylum Planctomycetota; class Phycisphaerae; order Sedimentisphaerales; family SM23-30; genus JAFGFX01. Next base: position 6,346 of record JAFGFX010000210.1, read on the forward strand.
CAACGCCCAGGGCATGGAGGCGCAGGTGATGACCTACGGGGCGATCCTGGTCTCCCTGAAGGTGCCGGACCGCCAGGGCCGGATCGGCGAGATCACCCTGGGATTCGACGCGCTGGACGGCTACCTGACGAGCCATCCGTATTTCGGGGCGATCGTCGGCCGCTACGCCAACCGGATCGGCGGCGCCCAGTTTACCATCGGCCAGACGACGTACAAGCTGGCGGCCAACAACGGGCCGAACCACCTGCACGGCGGGATCGTGGGCTACGACAAGGTCGTCTGGAAGGCCAAGCCCGTCCGGGGCGACAATGCCATCGGCGTGCGGTTCACGTATCACAGCCCCGACGGCGAGGAAGGCTACCCCGGGAACCTGGATTGCATGGTCACCTATACCCTCGGCAACGACAACACCCTGCGGATCGACTACGAGGCCCGCACCGACAAGACCACCCCGGTGAACCTGACCAACCACGCCTATTACAACCTGGCCGGGTCCGGCGACATCCTGGATCACGAGATCCAGCTGGAGGCCGATTACTATACGCCCGTGGATGATACGCTCATTCCCACCGGCGCCATCGCGCCGGTCAAGGGCACGGGATTCGATCTGACCGAGCCAACCGGTATCGGCCAGGGCATCCAGCGTCTGGGCGAGGGATACGACCACAATTTCGTGTTGCGCAAAAAGCATATCGGCCAGATGACGCTGGCCGCGACCGTGTTCGAGCCGAAAAGCGGGCGGGTCATGGAGATCCTGACCGAACAGCCGGGGATCCAGTTTTATACTGGAAACTTCCTGGACGGGACCGTCCGGGGCCGCTCCGGGCTGGCGTATCAGAAGCACTACGGCTTTTGCCTGGAGACCCAGCACTTCCCGGATTCGCCCAACAAGCCGCAGTTCCCCTCGACGCTGCTGGAGCCCGGACAGGTCTACCGCACCGCCACGATCCACAAGTTCTCCACGCGTTGAACGGCGGGCCTGATCGCCGCGGCCGAACCGCCGGCCCGACCGCGAGCAGCCAGTCCGGTTGGTCTGGCCAAGTCGGCGGCCCCAGGGGAAATCGCGCCGGTGTTTGTCGAACCGGGCAGGTAACGGACATCAATAGAAAAGGGACGAACATGACACAATGTGATGTTCGTCCCTTCTTTTGTATGGATGCGCCGGGTGTTTTATAGCTTCTAACATTATGGGCAACCGGAGTATTCAGTCGCCCTAGCCGGGCTGTTTGCCTTCATTTTTGGTTCTTATCGGAAAAAGTTGATGGTATGATTGTGGCAATCAATCCTATGTGCTCTGTTGGCAGAGGCTTATGTTATTTCAGACACC
>JAFGFX010000211.1 GCA_016930855.1 Sedimentisphaerales bacterium
GCACGGCGCATCAAAACATTCACCATTATCTCGAACGAAAGCCGGATACCATGAAAACGAAACACCTCTCGGCGCTGGTACTTTCCGTGACACTGCTGGCGGTACTGCCGGCATGCTCGCCGGGCCAGACGACGCACCCCTTCACGGTGCACGACATGCTGGCCATGGACCGCATCTCGGACCCGCAGCTAAGCCCGCAGGGCGATGCGATCGTATTCGTTCGGCGCAGCACCGACCTGGAAGGCAATGCCGGCAAAACGGACCTCTGGCGGGTGGCCGCGGACGGCGGCAATCTATCGCGGCTGACCACCCACGAGGCCGCCGACCGGAATCCCTGCTGGTCGGCCGACGGCAAACACGTCTATTTCATCTCGGGCCGCGGCGGCTCGGACCAGGTCTGGCAACTGCCCGTCGCGGGTGGCGAGGCCCGGCAGATTACCGACCTGCCGCTGGATGTGGATAACCTGGTCCTCTCGCCGGACGGCAAGACGCTTGCCTTCACGATGGAGGTGTTCCCCGGCAAAACGGCCGAGCAGACCGCCGGCGCGCTGAAGGAAATAGCCGCCCGAAAGGCCGGCGGCCGCATCTATGAAAAGCTGTTTATCCGCCATTGGGATACGTGGGAGGACGGGCGGCGCTGCCATCTGTTCGCCATGGCCATCGGCCAGGCTACCCCGCCGGTCGACGTCATGAAGGACATGGACGCCGATACGCCCTCCCGGCCCTTCGGCGGACCGGAGGAGATCACCTTTACGCCGGACGGCCAGGGACTCGTCTTTACGGCGCGGAACGCCGGACGCACCGAGGCCTGGTCCACCAATTTCGATCTGTATGTCGCACCGATCGACGGGGCCGAAGGGCCGCGCTGCCTGACCGGGAACAATCCGGCCTGGGACAGCCAGCCGCTCTTTTCCCCCGACGGCAAAACGCTGGCCTACCTGGCCATGCGGCGGCCGGGGTATGAGGCGGACCGGATGCGGATCATCCTGCGCGACTGGGAGAGCGGGAGGGATCGAATCCTCACGGAGGAGTGGGACCGGTCGGTGGAGGGATTCTGCTTCTCGCCCGATGGCGGCGTCCTGTACGCCACGGCCGCTAATCTCGGCCAAAAATCCCTCTTCGCCATCGAGCTGGCGACCGGCCGGGTCCGGACGCTGGTCGAAGAGGGCTCCCTGTCCGTCATCGCCGCCGCGGGTAATCAGGTGTTCTATACCCGCAACTCCCTCCAATCGGCCGCGGAGATCTACGCGGCCGAGGCCACCGGCCGTGGCAGCCGTGGCAGCCGTGGCAGCCGTGATAGCCGTGCGATAACGCAGATCAACCGGGACAAACTCGCCGCCTGCCGGATGGGCGACTACGAGCAGTTCACCTTCGCCGGCTGGAACAACGAAACGGTGTACGGGTATGTCGTCCGGCCGATCGATTTCGATGCGACTCGCTCCTACCCGGTGGCGTTCCTGATCCACGGCGGGCCGCAAGGATCGTTCGGGAACACGTTCCACTACCGCTGGAACCCGCAGGTCTACGCCGGGGCGGGCTACGCCGCGGTGATGATCGACTTCCACGGCAGCACCGGCTACGGCCAGGCCTTCTGCGATTCCATCCGGGGCGACTGGGGCGGCAAACCCCTGGTAGACCTGCAAAAGGGCCTGGCGGCCGCGCTGAAACGGTATCCCTACCTGGACGGCGACCGCGTGGGCGCCCTGGGCGCGTCCTTCGGGGGCTACATGATCAACTGGATCGCCGGGAACTGGCCGGATCGCTTTGGCTGCCTGGTCAACCACGACGGCAACCTGGACGAGCGGATGGCCTATTTCGACACGGAGGAATTGTGGTTTCCGGAATGGGATCATGTCGGCACCCCTTGGGACCATCCCGAGCAGTATGAAAAACACAACCCGATCAACTATGTGCAGCACTGGCAAACGCCCATGCTGGTCATCCACGGCGGCCGGGACTTCCGGGTGGCCGACACCCAGGGGATCGCCACCTTCACCGCCCTGCAGCGACGGGGCATCCCCAGCAAGCTGCTGTACTTCCCCGAGGAGAACCACTGGATTCTCAAGCCGCACAACTCGATCCTCTGGCACGAGACGGTCCTGGATTGGCTGGACCAATGGCTGCGGTGAGTCCGAATGCGCCGGCCGGCTTCACGGCGGCGTGCGGCGCGTTGGGATCGAACCCGCGGATAGGGAACAACGGAATGTCATGTTCCCAAAGGAGTATCTCGATGCGTCAAGGAATGATTTCGATTTTGATCGTTGCCGTCCTGTGCTTCACCGGCGGCGCGGCGGCTATCGAAGTCGAACAATGGGATTGCTTCGAGCTGACCCTGAACGGACCGGCCCAGGGCAATCCCTATGTCGACGTCAAGCTCAGTGCCGCGTTTAGGCAGGGCGATACGGTGTTCGAGCCCGAGGGATTCTATGACGGCAACGGCGTCTATAAGATCCGGTTCATGCCCAGCCAAACGGGCCCCTGGACCTACGTAACCCAAAGTAATCACCCGGCGCTGCACGCCCGGGAAGGCGGCTTTACCTGCACGCCGGCCCGGCCAACCCACCACGGCCCGGTGCGGGTGCACGACACCTTCCGGCTGGCCTACGCAGACGGCACGCCCCACTTCTCCATCGGCACCACCTGCTACGCCTGGGTGCACCAGGGCGACGCGCTGGAGGAACAAACCCTCGAAACGCTCAAGGCCGCCCCCTTTAACAAGATACGGATGTGCGTATTCCCCAAGCATTACGCGTATAACCAGAATGAGCCAAAGTACTACGCCTACGAAGGCCGCCCGCCGACCGACTGGGATTTTACGCGGTTCCAGCCAACGTTCTGGCATCATTTCGAGACCCGCGTCCGGCAGCTGCGCGATATGGGTATCGAAGCGGACCTCATCATCTTCCATCCCTACGACCGCTGGGGCTTCAAGAACATGGGGCACGAAAACAACCGGTTCTACCTGCACTACCTCGTCGCCCGGCTGGCCGCCTATCGCAATGTCTGGTGGTCCTTCGCCAACGAATACGACCTGCTGAAATGGCCGATGGAGCACTGGGACGAGTATATGAAGCTGGTGCAGGACATCGATCCATACGGCCATCTGCGCGGCATTCACAACTGCCGGGGCTGGTACGATCATACCAGGCCGTGGGTCACGCATTGCAGCATCCAGAACAGCGATTTTCGCCGAACCAAGGAGGTGCGCGACAACTATCAAAAACCGGCCATCTATGACGAGTGCCGCTACGAGGGCAACGTCCCCCAGGGCTGGGGCAACATATCCGCCGAGCAGATGACCCGCAATTTCTGGATGGGCTCGCTGTCCGGCTGCTATGTCGGCCACGGCGAAACCTACACCCATCCCGACGATATCCTCTGGTGGTCCAAGGGCGGCGTGCTGCACGGGCAAAGCCCGGCGCGGATTCAATTCCTCAAGAAGATCATCGAGGAGCTGCCCATCGAGCAGATGCAGCCGGACTTCGACAGGTATCCGGATGTCTATATGCTCTGCCGGCCGGGCCAACGGTACCTGCTGTATATTCCCGACCAAAAGCCGGTGACGCTGGACCTGCCGGGCGACCGGGCGTACGAGGTTGACGGCATCGACACCTGGGGGATGAAGATTCTGCCGATCGGCTCGGCCGATCCGGGTACGTTTCGCTTCACACCGCCGAAGAAAGACTATGCCCTCCGGTTGATCCGTACCCTGCCGGGCCAGGCCCTGCGCCCGCGGGCCGAGGCGACCGCCGACCGGACCGAGGGCATCGCGCCGCTGACCGTCCGGTTCTCCACGCCCTGTAGTCAGGCCTGCCGCTGGGATTTCGGCGGCACCGGCGGCTCGACCGACAGGAATCCCGTCCATACCTTCACCGCGCCGGGCCGGTACACAGTTGCCCTTACGGTTACCGATGACAACGGATTGTCCGGCACGACACTGCTGGCCATCCTGGTCGACCGGGCCTCGAATGAACCTCTGGTCCGCTTCGGCTTCGCCGACGGTGACTATCCGGAAGTATCGTTGCACGGCGGCCCCATCGGCAAGTCGACAAACGGCGCCTACGAGTTGGGCTCCGAGAAGCCGTTTTCCTGGATCGAGGTGGGTAACGGCCCCTTGAAGGAACTGGAAGGCGCCCGGTCGCTGACCATCGCCGGCTGGCTCAAGGCGTCCCGCCTGAACGTCGGATCCGGCGGCAACCGGATCCTCTTCAGCCTGCAGCACAACCATTGCGGCCTGGACCTCGTCCATCATGCCGACGGCCGGATGCGGCTGGCCGTCAATGAATGGCCCGACAACATCCGCAACGACAGCTCCGCCGGCCGTGTCCAGTTGGGCCGATGGATATTCTTCGCGGTCACGTATGACGCCGCCCGGGACAGGGATACCGTCTGCTGGTACTTCGGCGACGAGGACACGCCGGCCGAGCTGGATCGGAAAACCGACTATAATAGCGGCCCCGTGGGCGAAGGCGGCGGCGACCTGGTGATCGGCAATTTTAACCAGACGCTGCGCGGAGCCGGCCTGGACCGTCAGTTCCGCGGTCAGATTCGCGGCCTCCAGATCTACGCCAGCCGCCTGGGCGAACGCGGGGCGCTGTCGCTCGAGACCATACACCGCCTGCAGAAAATGGAGTGATATTGAACGCGCCTGGCGGGCATTTACCGGCGCCCACCGCGCCCGCGGCAGGTAATCAGGTTAATAAAAAACAACCGATACGCATGCGAGGATACCCATTTCTATGATCCGTAATCTGGTCAGGATATATCTTGTATGGGCTGCGCTGCTTACCCTGGCGAGCAGTGGCTCACTTTCGGGCCTGGAGCCATCCGAGATCGCCCTGCTGATCAACCAGACGAATCCCGATTCCCTCCGGATCGCCGAGAGCTATTGCCTAAAACGCGGCGTGCCCGGCGACCACATCATCGCCGTGACCGTCGCCGATACCGACAACCTCTGGCGGCCCTACTACCACGACCGGGTGGCCGAGCCGGTGAGCCGCTGGCTGCGGCAGGACCAGCGGTACCGGACGATCCGCTGCCTGGTGTGCTGTTACGGCGTGCCCCTGCGGGTCGGGTCGGTCAGCCTGCGGCC
>JAFGFX010000212.1 GCA_016930855.1 Sedimentisphaerales bacterium
GGGCCTACTGGCGAGGGCGGCGAAAGCGGACTACGGCGAAAACAATGCCACCGGGATATATCAGGTGTCTGAAATAACATAAGTCTCCTCCAACAGCGCACATATGATTGATCGCCACGATCTTACCATCAACTTTTTACGATAAGAACCCAAAATAAAATTGAACCGCATTACCAGTCCGGTCAGGGCATATCCAATGTCCGAAAGAGAAACGTATAGATATCGGCCGCTTCCTCGATCCGCTTGGCGGTGGGCTTGCCGCCGCCGTGGCCGGCCCGGGTTTCGATCCTCAGGAAGATCGGCTCGGCGCCGGTGGACTTCTGCTGGACGGTGGCGACGAACTTCTTGGCATGCAGGGGCGCCACCCGATCGTCGGTGTCGGCGGAGGTCACCAGGACGGGCGGATTGGCAAAATCCGGCGGGACCGTGTGCAGCGGCGAATAGGCATGAAGGTATCCAAATTCCTCCGGGCTGTTCTCGGCGTTGCCGTATTCGGGCACCCAGTAGCGGCCCACGGTGAACCGGTGGTAGCGCAGCATGTCGATCACCGGGACCTGGCAGACGACCGCGCCGTAGAGCTGGGGCCGCTGAATCATGCAGGCCGCCACCAGCAGGCCGCCGTTGCTGCCGCCGCTGATCGCCAGCCGCTGCGGATTCGTGTATCCCTGAGCGATGAGCCATTCGGCGGCGGCGATAAAATCGTCGAAGACGTTCTGCTTCTTGTCGAGCATGCCGGCCCGGTGCCACTGCTCGCCGTACTCGCCGCCGCCCCGCAGGTTCGCCAGGGCTAAGACGCCCCCCCGCTGGAGCCAGAGTGCATGACTGACGGAAAAGTACGGCCGCCGGCTGATGTTGAAGCCCCCATAGCCGGTCAGCAGGACCGGATGGCTGCCGTCGAGCGGCAGGTCCCGACCATGGGTCAAAAACATGGGAACCCGCGTGCCGTCCTTCGAGGTATAAAACACCTGGTGCGTCCGATAGGGCGCCGGATCGAAATCCACCTCCGGCCGGCGAAACACGGTCAGGCTCTCGTCCAGGAAGTCATAGCGGTAAATGGTGGGCGGATAGAGAAAGCTGGTGAAGGTGAAAAACATCTCCGTATCGGTGGCCTTGCCGCTTAGGCCGGCGACCGTGCCGGGCGCCGGCAGCGGGATATCCCGGATGAAGGTCCCGTCCCAGCGATAGACGCCCAGCCGGTGCTGGACATCCTGCATCCAGCCGACCACCAGCCGGCGGTTGATCAGGGCGGTAAAATCCATGACCTGTTCCTGCTGCGGCAGGATGTCCAGCCAGTCTTGCGGCGCCGGGCGGTTCAGGTCGATGGCGATGATACGGCCGCGGGGGGCGTCGCGATCCGTCTGGAAGAAAAACAGCGAATCGATGTTCCCGATGAATTCATAGCGGGCATCCGCGGCGTCCAGCAGGCGCACGAAGGGACCGCTGGCATCCACGGGGCGATAGTAGATGCGGTTGCGGGTCTCGGTGCCGTGGTAGATGTGCAGGAGCAGGAACTGACCGTCCTCAGTCAGAAACGGCGAAAAGCCCCACTCCTTCTGATCGGGCCGCTCATAGACCAGGCGATCCCGCCCCGGGTCCGTGCCGAGGGCATGCCAGTACACCCGGTTGTAGTTGTTGCGATCCTCGGGCGGTACGCTGTTCGGCTCCGGGAAACGGTCGTAAAAGAAGCCGGCGCCGTCCGGCGCCCAGGCGATGCTGGTGAACTTGCACCAGCGCAGGATCTCTGGATACTCCCGGCCGGAATCCACCCGGCGGATCCGGACCTCCTGCCAGTCGCTGCCGCCGGCGGACAGGCCGTAGGCCAGCAGCCGGCCGTCCCGGCTGAGCTGGCTCGTGGCGATCGCCACGGTCCCGTCGGCGCTGAAGCGGTTGGGATTGATCACCTCGCGCGGCGGCGACGCCAGGGACTCCTGCATGTACAGGACCGCCTGGTTCTGCAGGCCGTCGTTCTTCCAGAAGAAATACCGCCCGCCCCGCCGGTAGGGCGCCGAATAGCGGGGGTAGTTCCACAACGCCGTGAGGCGCTGGGCCACCTGGCGGCGCAGGGGGCTATCCAGGTAGCGGCGGGTGCGCTCATTCTGGGCGGTCACCCAGGCCAGCGTCTCGGGCGACTCGGCGTCCTCCAGCCAGCGGTAGGGATCGGCCACCTCCGCGCCGAAAAAGGTGTCGATGACATCGTCCTGCCGGGCCGCCGGATAGCTCCAGTCGGCCCCGGCGGCCAGGACGGTAGCGACGGCCCAGGCGGCGCCGCCCAGAAGCCGGCAAGCGGCCCGCTGATAAGTACGTCCCCCTCTGCCCGGATTGGTTTGGTATTGCTGGTTCATGCCTTGTTCGCACCTCCCGTCTTAACGGCCGGTTTGCTTCCGATAAACGAATCGCACCTGCCGAGCCATACCGGTGACGGCCGGCCGAACGGCTCGTGCTGCCCTATCGGGATGAGGCCGGCTTTTTCCTATCTTCTCGATTCGTTATTGTAGGCAAATCAGCCCCAGTCGTCCAGAAGCTGTTTGGCGGTCGATTTCGGCTCGGCGACGGGAGGGCACCATCGAAAAGAGATAATTATTATCGAATTTTTCTCCTTGCCGTTTGCCCCGCCGGCCGTTGAATCGTATAGTACAACAGATGCCGGCGAGGAGGCCTTTCCCGCCGGCCCCTTCCCGGGCAGAAACGGTCTGACACAAACGCCAAGCAAGGTGTCGCAGGAAACGCCCTGCGATTCCATAATATCGGACGAGGACACGGGAGAAACGTCGATGGAAAACACCGGGACATTCGCCGGACAATGTTCTTTGCGACTAATCCTGACGGCGGCCCTGCTGGCGGTGCTGCAAACGGCACACCTGGCCGAGGGGACCTTGACCAAAATCAACATCAGCAACGAACCAGCCCTGGCCCAACCGGGTGGAATCCTCGATACGTTATACGGACTGGAAAACCTGATCCGCATCGAGGACGCCGACGCCGATCCGATCGATCAAGTCTGGACAGTCGCGGACCACCAGGATTCGATCCAGGTGACCGGCCGGGCGAAGTATGCCGGCTATCCCCTGCAGTTCGGCTGGCTTGCCGGTGAAAGCGGCTGGGATTTCAATCCGCTGATCACCACCGGGGCCAACCAGTCCGGCCTCTACGGACAAGCCAAGGGCATGCCGATCCAATCCGTGACCCGCACGCTGTCCGCCGGCGATCTGAGCGACACCTTCCGCTTCGGCCTGCGGCTGCAAAATCAAAAGGGGTATACCTGGTCCTCGGCGCCCGCCGACAACACGCAGCTCGAGAAAGGGATCCCGGGCGACGGGCTCGACCACATGACCACCTGGCAGATCACCGGGAACGCCGGCTTCGCTGGCAACCAGGTCGGCAATTTCGTCTTCGCCTGGGAAGACCTGCCCGCGGACAATCGTTTCTACAACTTCGACGGCGATTACAACGACCTGGTCGTCGAGGTCGCCAGTGTTCGGCCGATCCCCGAACCGGCCAGCATCACCCTGATGGCCCTGATCGGGCTGGGACTGAGCCGCTTTCAGCGCCGACTCAAAAAACAACACGGCCGTCTGGGCAAATAAACTGCGGACCGTCGGACTGGATGCCTGTCCCGCTTATTTCGGTACGTTCTATACTGCCTTTCCGACCCCCCAGACCGGGCCGCTCCTTCGGGAGCGGCTTTTTTTTATGGGCGTCCAAAATCTGTTGGACCCGACATCCGCCGGACCTGAAAATACTCATCGTATTATTCGGCGACTCGCCGCACGATAATCGGCGGCGCCACGGACGCCAGCGGCCCGGTCAGGACTGCCGGCATAACAGGTAGATAAAGAAAGGGCCCCCTACCACGGCGGTCAGGATGCCGACCGGCATTTCCGTCGGGGCCAGGATCGTCCGGGCCAGGGTGTCGCAGGCCACCAGCAGCGCCCCGCCCGCCAAAAAGCAGCAGGGCAGCACGATGCGGTGATCCAGTCCGCTGAGCCGTCGGACGGCGTGGGGCACCAGCAGGCCGACAAATCCTATCGGCCCGGCCAGCGAGACCACTGCCGCGGTGGCCAGTCCGCCACCCAAGAGGCTCAGGCGCTGGACGCCGGCCACGTCGATGCCGTAGCCGGCGGCCAACTGCTCGCCCAGGGCCAGGTGGTTGTACGCCGGCGCCAGCAGCAGCAGGAATCCCACCCCCGGCAGCCAAAGGGCAAACAACCCCGCCAAGCCGCGATAACCCACCACGTCCAGACCGCCCATCAGCCAGTGATCCATGGCGATCAGCAGGTGTGGACTGGCCAGGTAGCGAACCAGCATGATCAGGGCCCCGCAGAGGATCCCCACGGTCACGCCGGCCAGTAGCAGGGTGTTCATGGAGATGCCGCGCGGCCGGCGGGCCAGAAGATACAGAAGGCCCAAGACCGCACCCGAGCCGGCCAGGGAAAACAACTGCACCGTGGAAAACGGCCCGGCGTGCCAGGAACAACCCGGCACCATGATCGCCAAAACGGCGCCCAACGCCCCGCCGCCCGTGACGCCCAGCGTGTACGGCGTCGCCAGGGGATTGCGCAACACCACCTGGAAGACCGCCCCCACGAGGGCCAGGGTTCCGCCCACCAGAAATCCCAGCAGCACCCGCGGGATCCGCTGGTAAAAGAAGATGTCCGACTCGACTCCGGTAAATCCCTGGGCCAGCCCCCGGACCATGCGGGCGAAACCCAGCGGATGCGCCCCCACACAGGGCGCCGCCAGCAGGACCAGGCCCGCCGGCAGCAGGTACCACAGCAGGCGGATTATCAGCGTTCGTCGGGTGACCGGTCGGTACATCACAATTCATCCTGTTTACCGTCGGATGCGGCAGGCCGGCAGGGCAGCACCTGCGGTCGATCAAAGCGGGGATGGCGGATGACGCAGACGCCGCCGCGATACACGCGGTCGAGCAGGTCCTGTTCAAGCAGGTCGTGACTTTGACCCTGGCCCACGACTAATCCATCCTGCAACAGGAGCAGCCGTGTGCAAAACAGACCCGCCAGGTTCAGATCGTGCGTGACCACCGCCACGGCCAGGCCGCGGCGGGCCTGCTCGGCCAGCAGGTCAAAAAAACGGACCTGATGATGCAGATCCAACCCGGTGGTCGGCTCATCCAGCATCAGGATCTGCGGCTCCTGGGCCAGCACGGAGGCCAGCAGGACCCGCTGGCGCTCGCCCCCGGACAACTCCGAGAGCAGGCGATTTCGGTAGGCCGCCGTCTCCGTTCGCGCCAGGCAGGATTCCACCACCTTCTGGTCGCGTGGCTGCATGAATCCCAGGGCCCGCAGATGCACGTAGCGGCCCAGGGCGACGACCTGCTCGACGCGGTAATCGAACAGGCTGGCCACCTGCTGGGGAAGATAGCCCAGATGCCGGGCAATGGCCCGCCGGCTCAGGCGGCTCAGCGGCTGATCCAGTAAACGGACCTGTCCGGTATCGGGCCGCCGGATGCCGGCGGCGATCTGCAGGAGGGTGCTCTTGCCCGCCCCGTTGGGCCCGATGATCCCCAACAACTCGCCGGCACCCAGCTCAAACGAGACCGGCCCCAGCCGCCAGGAGGTGCTGGCATAGGAGCCGGTTACCTGATCGAGTTGGAGCAGCATCACGGTGCCCCCTGATCGTCTCGGATTTCCTCCGGCTTGCCGTTATCCCCGTCATCTGCGATCCTTTTTACTGGATCGTGCCCCGCGACGATCTCCGGATGGATCATCTCGGCCAGCCGCTCGGCCGTTTGACCGATCCGCGGACCGGGGATCAGCAGGAAATCCTCCGTGGGAAAGTACAACCGGCCCTGTCGGACGGCCGGGATCGAGGCGAAATCCTGCCAGGGCTCCCGCCAGCGGGCCTGCCGGTCGGGCGTGGCCGCCTCGCCCGGATGGGGCTCGATGATTACCTCCGGCTGCCGCTGGAGGAGTGCCTCGGGCGATATCCGCACCGAGCCGGTCGGGGCGTCGACAAAGATGTTGCGCCCGCCGGCGATCTCGATCAGTTCCTGCAGGAAGGTGCTGCTCGGGCCGAGGGTGTGCAGGCCGGAAAGGCCGTCCTGGACGCGGAAGGTGCAAAAGAATATCCGGCGGGTCTGGCGGCCGGCAAGTCGGATCCGCACGGCCTCCAACTGGTCAACCAGCTTCTGGCAGAGCCGCACCGCCGGGACCGGGCAATCCAGCATCTCGCCCATCCGCAGCAGGTCGGTGTAGATCGCCGCGAGGCTGTCCATGCGGACATGGAGCAGGGCGATGTCGTAGCGACGGCAGAAGGCGGTGAGTTTCTCGCTGCGGCCCTGGGTGATGACCAGGTCCGGCCGCAACTGGAGCAACTGCTCGTAGTTCGGATTGAAGAATCCGCCGACCTTGACCAGCCGCCGCGCTTCGGGCGGATAGAGGCAAAAATCGGTGACGCCCACCACGCGGTCCGCGGCGCCGAGAGCGAAGACCGACTCGGTCACGCTGGGCGTCATGCACACGATCCGGCGAAAGGACCTTCCAGGCTTGTCGGATGGGGACAACGCGTCGAAGGTGTCGTCGGCCGGATCTGACGCGCCGGTACCCATGCGGAGCCGGGCCCGGCGGTCCAGATGGTACAGACCCAGCGACAGAGCGCTTCCCGTCAAAAACAGGATCAGAAAAATCAAAACATATCGCCCGCTGCGCATCAGACTCCCGCCGACAGCGTTACTGCAAATCGAACAACCGGTTATCCAGGGGGCCGAACCAGCCGAGACACATGTCCCGCGAGAGGACGCCGTAGGCATTGACCTCATCGAATGGGGTCATCGTGCGGGCGTCCACGTGGCCGTCCGTCCAGGCCAGGTTGGCCCGGCCTCCGTGGCGAAAGTGTATCGACGGCGAGGCGTACGACTGGGGACACGGCCGGCCGTCGGGCCCGAGAAACAGCGGCGGCTCGACAAAGGAATACTCCAGGTAATACGGCCCGGCCTCGTCCCGCTTGGCCATGGCGGCGTCGGCGAACATCAGCGTATCGCTCGGATGTGCCACCTGGGCGGCCTTGGCGCTGCCTTGATAGGCCTGGGCGAGCGGCGCAGCCGTCCAGAGCCGGGACCCCAGGTATGTCAGGTTGTAGCCGTAACCGCCGCAGCCGTCCTCGAAGTCCCACTGCCAGGGCTCGCCGTGCCGGAACGCCACCTGCTGCGGGCACTGCTTGACGAGGCCGTCGGACAAATACCGCACCAGCGGGCCCCGGCGCGGCTCGAAGGGATCGTCGAGGCTGTCGCGCCGGCCATGCCAGCGCCGCAGGTTCTCCGATATCAGGTCCGCCGCGGCGATCACGAAACGGTCCTGATTCTCCGCGGCGTAGCCAATATTCGCCAAGGCCAGCGACCGGACGCCGGTGGCGCAGACCGCCTGGCGGGCCCGGCCGCGGGCACCGGCCAGGGCGGGCAGCATGATCGCCGCCAGAATGGCCATCACGGCCATGACGATCAGCAGCTCCACCAGCGTAAAGGCATTGGTACCGCGTTGTTTCATCGATAAGAAACCGAAATTCCTTTGTCCACCCATTCGCGCCCCCCCCCAAACTATTGACGCCCATCTCGCGGCCTGTCAGTGCCAGCGTTCCCTTTGCAGCCACTGCCGGGCGAGGACGGCCAGGTCCCGGCTGTTGATAAAGCCGTCCTTCGGCTCGGCCAGGTCGCAGCGGCCTATCCAGCGGTCCTGTCCGAAGCGGCTCAGCCAGGCCGAGCCGAACAACTCCAAGTCGTAAAGGTCCACGATCCCATCCAGGTTGATGTCTGCGGCATATTCCTGCTCGTATAGGACGCCGACCGCCTCCAGGTCGAAGCCGCCCGAGCCCCAGGTCAGCCAGGGATCGTAGATCGGATGGTTCTGATTATAGAGTCGCCAGTCGGGGGCACTGTTGGGATCGACATGGCAAACGGCCTGGTCGAGCCAATCCCCCCGGCCGGGTACGTCCACGATCCGGACATACCGGATGCGCTGCAGATCGACCAGGCCGCCGCGGACCTCGGGCTCGTCCCGCAATTCGCGCAGGTCGAACGGCGTACCCGTGCAATAGCCGTAGCCGTTGGGATGCTTGCCAGCCAGGTTGTACAGGTTCGACATCTCCGAACGCAGATATGGATGGCCGCTCTGGGGCAGCCCCGTCAGGCAGACCGCCGGAAAGCGGGCGAAGACGACGTTATCCGTCGAGACCTCCACGAACGCCAGCTCGGTGAACAGCAGGGCGCTGACGGGCCCGCCCGCGGTGTCATACCGATCGGCAACGCCGTTTTCGAAGACCGCAAAATCGTAGCCCGCCTGGTCCCGGATCAGGGCGTTGGGGTCATCGAGGTCGTTCGGATCGTCTGGATCGCCGAAGGTCAGCGTGATCCGGCCGGGCGGTTTGCCCTGGGCGATCTCGGCCGCGTCCAGGTCGCCCAGGCTGACGATATCGAACGGATCGCCCGTGGCCGGCCCGAGCGCCTTGGTCGGATCGTTCCAGGCGCCGCCGCCCCACTGCTCGTCCGCCGGCAGGTAGTCGCGCCAGCCGGTTGCCCAGCGGCGAAACACCGGGTGGAGCCTGGCGTTCGGGTCGGTCCGCGGATCGGCATGCCGCCGGTCGGTGCCCCAATAGCCGTTGATCCCGCACTCGGTATAGGGACCGGTCGCCTGCACGCCAGAGGCGACTATAGCGACGATCAAAACCAGAATGACTCGTTTCATACGCATGCTGCTTGCGAGTATATAGATCGTCGGTCGATTCACTACTACTCGGCGGTCATTGGCCTGGAACCTTTCTTTCTACCGGTAAGGCTTTGCCTCCTCCGCAAGATCCAGCCCATACCCAGTGCCAGCAGGCTCATACTGCCGGCCTCCGGGACCAGCACCAGGTTGTCCAGGGCAAAGTAGGTCGGGGTATTGATGCCGAAGGGGCCGACATCGCTTGAGGCTGGGGCAAATTCCAGCGCCGCGACCGCCCCCAGTCCGCTCAGGTCCATCCAGGTCCAGTCCGCCAGGACGTAATCCGAGCCGTTATCCGGAGAGCGGTAATCCGCCAGGTAGAATTCCAGCGTGCCGGCCAGACCGCCGTCGGCATCGTAGCCTCGAACCATCAGCTTGAACCAGTCGGGATCAGTCCCGTCGGGCCCGCCGAATTTCTTGGCGACACCGTTGCCCTCCAGCATGGCCAGGGCGGTGTAGGTGGTATTGGTCAGATAGGCGCCCAGCACGACACACTCTGCCGCCTCGGCCTGGATCTCCAGGCGGGTGGGGATCGGGTCGTAACTGCCGGACATCCAATCCAGCATACTGTAGGACACGCCGTACTGCGCCGAGCCCTCGGTGCCCCCGCCGGCAAAGGCACTGTACTGGTTCTCGTAGCCGGCCGTGACGGTGTCGGTCATATTGGAACAGGCCCAACCGTCCCAACTAATCACGCCGCCGCCGTAATCCTGAAAATGGTTGGGGAAGAACACCTGCCCGCTGACGAAGCCGCCGGTCCCATCCGCCCCGTTCCAGAAGCTGTCCGCCTCGAGCGATAGCTCCTCCAGGGTGGCGATATTACCTGAGGCGCCGGCGGCGATACCGACTAACACCGCAAGTACGCCGACGACGAACAGGCGACCGTTTGTTCGGATCACTTTCATCTAATCAATCCTCCTTCCGTGTCGAGATCATGTAACATCCTTGTTTCTGCCGTTTGCCAACCTCGGTAAACGGCGATCACAGACCCTATTTCTCGCTCGTTTTGTTTTGAGCGGCCGGCAGGAAAAACAGTTTCTTGAAAGAGGCTTATCAGCCTCGTTTACCAAGGTGCTCCGACAACTCACAAAAAAAGGCCCGGCACTTCGGGAAAAAGTGTCGGGCCTCAGGGTTTTTGGATTCCGCTGCTCACAGGCGCCCTGTGAAGCAAGCGGTATCGGCCGCTCGACTCAATCCACGAAGTCGGCAATACCAGCGGGATTTGGTTGGCAGGTCTTCTGACTTACGGGTCTTCCTACTGGCCGGGCCTTCCCATCCTGCGGGACAGTGGCATCGTCCGGCGTTCGTAACCGATTACAGCGGCGGGTCCGTGACGGAATTGCACCGTCTTCCCTTTTATGGCCCCATCGGGCCGCCAAGCAAACCCTTATGCACTTGTCAATCCAGGGCTATTATGAATCATGCTGGGTGGTTGTCAAGGGGAAAGGGAAAAATTTTATTCGGCCAAGCGAGACGAACCTTAGGCCTTCCCGTCGCCCAGAACGGCCGGGGCTGCGGGGGAACAGATTTTAATGCTCGATAAAAACAGCGTTTACAGCGACAGGCGAGAGGCGAGTCGCGGTAGGGTATTGCAAAATGTTCAGGATTTGACTATAATACAGTGCTATTTTTCGCCGCGGAAAAAAGGAATTTGCTCAACGCCACAGGGCGTCTGAAAGATTTACCTGCGTGTCTACCCGGACGAGTGTTCGAGGTGAAGTGGTTATTCTTGGAAGAGGAGGATGAGAATGTTGCAACATGATAAGAACCGGTTGATCCGTCGACCGGCGGCAATGGTGGTCTGGGCGACCTGGCTGGCGCTGCTGTTCGGCAGCGCCGTCCTGGAAGCAGACATCCTGACCCAAAACAGCCCCAATCACGCCTCGGTCGACGACTATCGGGCGGCGTGGCTGGCGGACGTGGGGATCGCTGCCGAGCAGGTCGAATTTCTGGTGGACTTCGAAAGCGGACTGAGCGAAGGGCAGAACGTCTCCGGCGTTGCCGGCCTGTTTCCGGGCGGCCTGGTGATTTGGGATACCTCCAGCAGCGCGGCGGCGGTCATCCGTTCGTCCAGCACCTACTTCGGGGGCTCGGTCCCGGAGGGCATCTTTGCCGTGGCCCAGAACGAACGGCCGTATCTGGAGCTGGACTTTTCGGCGCGGCCGGTCGATTATATCTCCTTTCAGGACATCGATCATTCGGGTACGCAGGTCATCGTGGATTTCGTGGGCGGGGGATCCTCGAGCTTTCAAATCGAAACGACGGCCACCAGCGGCAGCTCGGCGGAATTTGTGGGGATCTATCGCAACGACATGCCCCGCATCCAGCGGATCCGGCTGGACGCCACGGGAGATAACGAATGGGGCATTGATAATATCCGCTACGGCGCCTTTCCCGTCTGCCTGGTCAACCTGGAGGATTTCGCCCGTCTGGCGGCCCAGTGGATGGCCCCGGGCGAGCAGGAGGCGGATCTGGACGATTCCGGCCTGGTCGACCTGGTGGATCTGTCGATACTGATCCATTACTGGCTGGCGGAATGCCCCGCCGATTGGCCCCTGTAGTTCAGCGGCTTGTTTTCCGGGGGCCGGGAACACGCCTGGCACCAAGCGGCTTGGTCGCCGAACGCGGAAAGTACTCAGGTACGAGGCGCCCGGAATCGAGGCGTCATGCGGAAAACGGCATGGCGAATCGGATCACGCGGGGTATAATCGTTTCGTGCAAGCAATCCATTCCCCTTTGTAAGGATCCGAGCATGAACCGCATACGGCCTGACGTTTCGGTCTTCCTGTTGATCGCCTGTCTACTGTCAACCGGCGTTGGAGTATCCATCGGCGCGATCCGGCCCGGAGACCCCATCGAATACAATCCCTTCTACCCGGACCGATGGGAACAGCAAAACGTCAGCCGGCAGCTTGTCCCCTGGGAGGGCCAAGCGGTGGTCTTGCTGACCACCACGGCCGATCTGGACGGCAAGGTGATGGCCAGCTTTCTGGAGCGGCTGGACGGCGGCTGGGAATTGTACGCCGACTTGACCGGAAGAAATCCGGACTGGAATAAACAATACCACGGCAAGATGACCATCGCCGCCCTGCCGTCCGGTGATCTGACCTGCGGATATGGCTGCGGCAATGTGGGCGCGACGGGCATCGAGGTGACCGGGTTCTACGCCGAGGATTATCCGCTGGTCGCCGCGACGCCGCAGGCCTTCCCCCATTATTACTTCTACGAAATGGGGCGGAACTACTACACCTTCCAGGACAGGCATTCCCTATTCGTCACGGGATTTGCCGTGTTCCTGCGTTATGTCTGCATGGACACACTGGCCTGCACGGACGTGGACCAGGAGACCCGCCGGATCATCGAGCAGGCCGAGGGGCGTCTGGCCCAGACGGATCTGTCCTTCCTGGATGCCTTCACCACGCTGGGCGGCATGGAGGAAAAGACGGCCCGACTGCCCGATCATCAACCGTCCGACCAGCCAGTGATGTACGCCTCAGTCATGCTCAAGCTGGCCCGGGAGAACGGCGGCAACGATTGGGTCCGCCGCTTCTTCCGGTCGCTCGGCCAGTGTCCCGCCGTCGAGCCGGCCACGCCGGACGACGCCCTGGGCCAGTCGCTGCTCTGGCTGGTTTCATCTTCCTGTGCCGCCCGCCGGGATCTTTCGGGCCTGTTCGCAGACCGCTGGAGAATGCCGCTGGGCGTCAAGACCCGCGCGGTCCTGGCCAATACCAACTGGAAGCAACAGCCGCTCGATGTCCGCACCATCCTCTATGTGATGCCGGCCGAGGAACTGCCCTTCGCGTTGGCCGTCCAGCTTCCCGGATTCCTTACCGAACAAAGGCGCCGGACCAATCGGATCGCCGACGGCTCCTTCGAGGCCCGGCTCGAGGACCACTGGTCGGTGCACTCCTGGCGGAACGACGAGAGGGCCGTGACGGTCGTCTACCGGGACGCCCGGCAGGGACGGCGGGCCGTCCAGCTCCAGGCCCGCCAGGCCGACGACGTGCAATGTCGTCAAACGGTGGCCGTCAAGCCGAACACCCGCTACCTTTTGAGCGGCTGGATCAAGACCAGGAACGTCGAGATAGCGGAGAAAAATGGCCGCCACGGCGCCCATCTCTCGATCGACGGCGCCGAGGCCGGCGAATCACTGGTCGGCACGAACGACTGGACGTACGTGACGCGGCGGTTCGATTCGGCAGCTCGGACCGAGGCCGAGATCTGCATCCGCCTGGGCCACCACGGCAGCACGGCCCGGGGGATCGCCTGGTTCGACGAGATCTGCCTGATCGAGCTGGATTGACCGGGCCCCGGATTCACTCCGCGGCCTTGGTCTGTCAAAACCCGGATTTCCCCAATCGTGCGTGACAAATAGACCGGATTTTGATAGCATAGTATCCATGAAGACCACTCAATCCAGCATCAGCCATCCTTTACGGGAGAATCCAAGGGAACAAGCAGTTCCTCGCAAGGGCAACGGGCGCCATACCGCTAGCGAAAGGATGATGAGGATGTCGCTGTGCAGGATTCTTGCCGGCCTTGTATTGGTCATGGTGCCGGGGTTGTTGCTTGCCGGCGGCGTGATCGGTGACGATACCATTCTTCACATCGGGCATAGCGCGAACTTGGTCAAGATCGACCAAAAGGTGCTGGTGTTCGATTATCCTTACGGCAGCCAAGCGTTTGCGGAGATCCTTCAGCCGTTGGAACCGAACGACGTAAAGGACGAAGACGTTTATGTCTTTGCCTCCCATGTACACGGGGACCATTTCAATATCAGGATACTCTCGTGGAAGGATACGATACGGCGTATCAAGTATATTCTCTCCTACGATATCGCTCGCGCGCCGAAGGACGCGGTAATTGTCCGGCCCGGCAAGACGGTCGAGGTTGACGGGATGACGGTGCGGGGGTATCCATCGACCGACGCGGGTGTTGCGTTTTCCGTTTATGTGGGCGGCCGGCACATCTATTTCTCGGGCGACAACGGGTATTGGAACTGGAATAGGGACAAGAGCGAGGAGGATTACGTCTTGGAGGCGTTGTCGTGCATCGACCGGACCCGGCCCATCGATTTGGCCTTCCAGGTCTGCATGGCGAAGGCCGAGGGCATGGGGGAAGGCGGGATTGGAATATTCGCGGAGCTCTTCGGGCCGGGTCTTCTGGTGCCGATCCATTCCAACGGGGATTATTCGATCAACGCAAAGGTCGTCGGGCAGCTTCAAGAACGCGGCTTCCAGGGCCGGTTTTGGGCCCTGGGCGGCAAGGGAGAGACGATGTCTCTCTCGCATCTGCCGGTGCCGGCGAAGGCCAAGGAGCCGGTGGGCACCCTTCACGAGGCCGCGTGGGCGGGCGATGCCCAGGCGATAGAGTCCTTGGTTTCCTCCGGTTCGCGAATCGACGGCAGAAATTCGGACCACAGGACGGCGCTGCATCTGGCGGCGGGGATGGGCTACATGGAGGCAGCCAAGGCGCTGATCGATGCGGGGGCGGATGTGAATGCCAAGGACAAGTACGACTGGACGCCACTGCATGTCGCGGTACAGGCTTATCGCCGGGATGTGGTCGAATTACTTCTGGGGCGCGGGGCGGCGGTCGATGCGCGGTGCCGGGAGGGACGAACGGCCTTGGATGTGGCGGTGACCATCGGCGCCGAGGAGATCGCCAAGATTCTGCTGAACGCCGGGGCGGATGTGCACCTGACGGCCGGATCATCGAAGCGCAGCGCTCTGCATGCGGCGGCCATGCTGGGAGACGTGGGGCTGGTGAAGCTGGTGCTTGCCCACGGCGCAAACGTCGACGCCGGTGACCGGCTGGGCACCCCTGCCTTGTTTTTTGCCGTCGAGGGCAGGTACGAGGAAGTAGTCAGAATGCTTCTCGCGGCCGGGGCGGACGTGAATCAGCGGGAAAAAAACGGCCGAACGGCGTTGCATCGAGCGGTGATGCAGAACGTTGAGGATATGGCGGAGTTTCTGATTGATAAGGGGGCGGATGTGAACATCAGGGACCGATACGGGCATACGCCGTTGAAGATTGCGATAATGGGCAAGCGGACCACGATGGCTGCCATGCTGCAAAAGTACGGGGCGGTAGAATGAAGAATGAAAAATAGACGATGCCGAATCGAAGATTCCAAGGCCAGACTTGGCCAAGCCCGGCAAAACAACTTATGTATTTGACGGATGCGCAGGTGCCGTTCGCCGCGGAAGAGATAACAGTCTGATCAACACTGAGACAAGAGGAATACCTCCAATGCCTCAATGGCACCGAGGACGCCCGTCGGGCCGGCTACCGCCCCAAAACCGCCCACCAGTTCGCCTACGAGAACCTGCGAAAGCCTCCTATCCGCCGCATCATCCAGAAGGTCTTACGGGCCCGGGAGAAGGCCTATATCGCCCAGTATGCCGATCGAATTTAAAGGGACATGACTTGAGTTCGACCTCCCGATCGCCGATGTCATTTCCTTTTGGACAGCATCTCGCGGGTGATGAACCTCGTCGGCGTATGGATATACGCCGATCCCTCATCATAGCGCGGCCGCGAATCCCCCTGTCAGATCACGTAGTGGCTAGTACAAGTCAATACACTCAGGCGTCGGATCATTGCACAACATCCACTGTCTTGCAAGCTCAGCCAAGTCATAGAAATCCACTCGACAATCCGGCTCGCCCTCGGGGCCGCTTACATCGCACGCCATCCGCCGGCCGGCCGCAATGATTTCTTCGCATGTCTCCGGAACGCTGCCGGCGTAGAGAACCGCATCGGCGATCACATAACCGTCCGTCTCCGCCGTGGATATCACCACCGTCCCGCCCCTTTCGGCAAAGGAATACTCCCCGACGAGATTCCACCGTCCGCCGTTGATCCTCTGGTTGACCACATGATCCGAATGGCCGCCGTCATGGATCACCCGCACCGGCACATTCGTCGCCCGGTTCTCGTGGGCCGTCCACCGGAGATAAACCTCATAAATCCCCGCCACCGGAACATCCAGGTTGAAGAGGACCGACTTTTGGCCCTTTTGGCTGTTGTCGTCATGCAGATAATTCAACCCGCTGTACCCGGCAACCGACGTACTTTCGAGCCACTGCCCCGTGATCACGACGCTGTTGGCATCTTCCGAATCGATCACCGTCCCCTCCACCCAATTATCCGGATTCCACTGCCAATACAGCCTCTGCCCCCGTTCTTCCAGGGTTTCCTGCAGCAGGTCGGTATCCACCTGCTGAAGAGTGCGTCCGTCAAGTCGTGCCTGCGCTATGGCTACCGCCGCCGACTGGCCCAGAATCATGAACACCGGTTCCATCCGAATCGATCCGAACGCAATGTGCGAGGAGGAAATGCAGAGGGGAACCGCCAGATTCTGGCACTCGCCTTCCCGCGGCACGATCGACCGGTACGACAGCGGATACGGACTGAAACCGCCCACCTGAACGTTCCCTTCGTTTCTAACATCCCCGCTGTCGTTGACGAACCGCCGGCAGTTGTGCGAGTCCATCCCGTAAGCCGCCAGGCCAACCGAGTCCCGCGCCAGTCGATTTGAAAATACATCGTGTTCGGTGATCACGTAATCCGAGACCATCCGCCGGGACTCGCGGATATACAGCTGGCACGGCCATCCCCCCGTCTCCAGAAACTCATCCGCCGCCAGTCCCCACAGGCTCATCGCGTTGCGTATCGTCGTCGGCACCGCCGGATCGTTCGCCAGAAACCACATCAAACCTTTCTGGTAGGTCACGTGCGCCTGAAATATCTGCTCACGCTCGGAAAACGAACCGTCCGGCCACCCGTAATTTTGCCCGATAAAATCCGTCGAAACCGCGCCGTGGTTATTCGTGTCCGTCTTGCCGTTGTTGACCGGATCGAATTTATTGAACACCTGGTTCCACCCCGCCGCCAGATACCGCTCCAGCAGCACGTACCACGACCGATCGTAGTTCGCCGGCATCTCGAACGGGATCCGGTTGTCCGCGACCTGGGTCAGGCACATCCGGAAATTATACGCCTGCACCCGATGGTCCCCCTCGCCGGTAACCGGGGTCGTCGTCTCGATCCCCGGCAACAGACCGCTGGCCGGATTGCCCGCCACGACGTAGGGACTGATGCTGTAATCGAACTGATGGCCTCCCAGCTCCTGCTGTCCGTTGTATCTCTCGCCGTACAGGGCGTTGGCCTCGCGCCCCGTCGTGTAACTCACCCCCGCGGCCGCCATCAGATCCCCCTCGTAGGTGGCGTCAATGAAGTAGTCCGCAGAGACCGTCAGCCCGTCTTCGGTGCTCAGCGAAACAATCCGCCCGCCGGAGGTCGCGATCCCGTCCAAGAACGATTTGTAATACACCGTTACCCCCGCCTCGGCGACCATGTCCTCGAAGACCTCCAGCGCCACGGAAGGCTCGAACGTCCAGTCCTCGCTCACCCCGTACTTGGCCCCCACCCGCTGGTAAAATTCCCGCGCGATTCCCTGGATGGCATCCTTGTTTCCGATATCCGTCCAGCCCAGCCCGCCGCTGCTCAATCCCCCGATCCGTATCCCGGGATGCACGATCACGGAATCGATGCCCAGCCGGCTCAGTTCCAGCGCCGCAACCACCCCCGCCGAGGTCCCCCCGTAAATGCATACGTCGGTAGTCAGCGTGCGAGGCACAACGGTTTCCGGCGCAAAATAATAATGCAGCTCGTTGGCGCCGGCCCCGGAACACATCCCGGTGATACCAAGAAACGCCGAAACAATCATCCTTCTCCGAACGATCTGTACCATAGCGATATACCCACCGGTCTCCTGACGTCGCAAAACTCGATACCAACACTTCGATAAAAGATCGGGCGCCTCGCGGAAAACGTCCGGCGCCCAATCTTGGGTTCCATACCTCCGAGACGCACGTCTCAAATCCGGATATCGTCCGAACGCAAAACGCCCCAGGGGACCTCCACCTATTTGGTAATCACCTGGCAGTCCTCTCCCTGGGGATCGTTGCACAGCAGCCACTGCTGGGCGAACTCCGCGAAATCGTAGAGATTCACATAGCAGTCCGGCACGCCGTCGGGCCCGCTCACGTCGAACGAAAGCTGGGGATTGTACAGCTGGCCCGAATCCGGATCCAGCATCAGCATATCCTCGCACACGGCATCCTTGACAATGAACGTGATCTCATCGAACAGATCGCCTTCGGCCCCGGCCCCGAACTCGTCCTGCACGGTGATCCGCAGGGTGTAGATGCCCGGCTCAAGGAACGTCACGGTGGTCGTCGCCGCGTCCGCCGGATCGAACTGCACCTGGTCCGCCAGGAGGGGATTGGTCACGGACCACTCGACCGAGACCTGCTGGCCCTGGTCCATGTTGAAATCGACCACGTCCGCAGTCAGTTCGACGCTGTCCTGGAACGTGATGATCAGTTCCGTTGCCACCGAGTCATCGATGGTGACGTACGGAATGACATTCCTGCCGAGCCTGACCAGATCCTGAATTTCTTCGGCGCTCAAACCATAGCTGTAAACCCGGACGTCGTCCAACCGTCCCGTCCACGGGTGACCGTGATCATACCTGCCGCCGATGGTCACCTCGGCTTCGGGATGGACCTGAAGAAATCCCTCCGCCGGCAGGCTGACGTCCAGCAGGCCGTCAACGTAGATCTTGACCTCCGTTCCATTATAGGTTCCCGCCACGTGGTGCCAGTATCCATCCACGAGATTCACCGTGCCCGCGGTGAAGAGATTGCCGGACTCCAGTCCCAGGGTGAATTCCGTCACGCCGGTATTGAGCTGCCGCAATACCCAATTGAACGGATTGGCGCGGGCGATAATGGTGTTATACTGGTTGCTCAGCGTCGCGGCATCGGGCTGGACCCACCCGGCCAACGTAATCTCCCACTCAAGAGCAGCCATGTTGGGATCGCTGTTCGGATTGACGGCGATATCCACCAGGGCGTCATCCCAGAAATCCAGGGCCTGGTCATCGACCCATCCCGCCACCCAGTTCGGATCGCTGTTCGGATCGGCCGCCGTGGGCAACCCTACCAACACACCGTCATCCGGCGCGGTATTGCCCAGCAAGGCATCCAGACTATCCACGGCCGTGGTGCCTTGCGGATCGTCCTCGAACGCCCAGTGCCCGAGAAGAACATCATCCGACGCGCTCTTGAAACGGACAAGCATCGTATCATCGCCGGTTTGGGCCTGCGGGTCGCTCACCGTCAGCATGAATTCATAGAGACCCGGCCCCCCGTCCAGCGTAATCACCGCTTGTTTATCGTTCTCGGTCTGGCCGGGCAACGTACCAAACGAAGCCGCCGGCCCGCTCACCTGGCTCCAGGAAAACGACAGATTCTCTTGCGGCGTGTCCAGATCGAACACCGAAGGATTCATCTGAACGCTGTTGGCGGGCAATCTCACCTGCTGATTCGCACCGGCGTCGACCACCGGAATCGTCGGATCCTGGTCGTACACCATCAGGTTGTCCGCGCGCCAGTCCGAACCGCTTCGCCCGCGCTCAAGATAAAGACCCGTAAACGGACTGCCGGTTGACTGCCAGATATCCAGCGTCACATCGGTGATGATATCCGTATCCGTCGTCAGGTTCTTCAGGCTTACATTGAAAACCTGCTGCCATGTTCCCGCAATGATAATGCGATAAACCACCAACGTATTCGTGTCGAAATTCGACGCGAA
Organism: Sedimentisphaerales bacterium; assembly: GCA_016930855.1. Taxonomy (GTDB): domain Bacteria; phylum Planctomycetota; class Phycisphaerae; order Sedimentisphaerales; family SM23-30; genus JAFGFX01. Next base: position 19,380 of record JAFGFX010000212.1, read on the forward strand.
CAGTTGTCCCTCGGTGCCGGCTACCGTACGCCACTGCCGGTTGGTCGCTCCATCCGCCGAACCGTAAAACTCGAGATGATCCCCGTTGACGCGCACATTAATGGTCGAACCGGCCGGACTCTTGAACGTCACGTTCATGGTGCGGCTCGCGCCTCCCTGGGGTCCGTAAGCGAAATCGAACTGCACGTAGAAATAATCCGAAATCGCCGAGCCAAGGGTTTGCGAAATCGCGTCTCCGTCTCCGCCGGTCTTTCCCAGGTTGACCGACAGCCCGGTCCCGTCCAGACCCACCGCCGGGGTCGCGACCGCGCCCTCTACGATCTGCCAGCCGTCGAGTTGATTGTTCGTCCAGCTCTCAAAATCCCCGTTCTGAATTAATCCCTGACCATAAACAATCCCTCCCGCCAGAAAAACCACCGCCCATACAAATTTCACTTTTTTCATTATACCTTCTCCTTAAAAATGTTTGACCTTATTTGTCTTCAATCATACAACTCCCTGCGCCTTAAAACACCTTCCATGCTACGAAAAAGGTACTACCAAGTCAAGGAAATTCTCATGGCCATCTGGCCCATATTTATTTTGTAACCCTCCCCATCGTCCAGACCAACATCTTTCGATTTTGTAAGCGTTCACGCAGTATTAGCCAAAGTAACGGTTGCTGGTATTAACGATGGGGCAGGAAGGCCGTCCAAATGGCAATGACA
>JAFGFX010000213.1 GCA_016930855.1 Sedimentisphaerales bacterium
GAGACGATCCTTCTCGACGGCGCCATCGGCACCGAACTGGACAAGCGCGGCGTCATGGGCCGGGGCCGCAACAACCTGGACCACCCCGAGATCGTCGAGCAGATCCACCGCGCCTACGCCGACGCCGGCTGCCAGGCGCTCACCACCAACACCCTCACGATGAACCGCATCTATCTGGAAGGCCACCGCCAGGACGTACCCGTAGAGGCGGTCAATCGGGCCGGGGTGGAGTTGGCCCGCCGGGTCGCCGGCGACCGCCTGTACGTCCTGGGCGACATGAGCTCCACCGGTCAACTGCTGGAACCCTACGGCCCGGCCAGCGAGCCATCGTGCCACGATGCCTTTCGGGAGCAGGCAATAATCCTCGCCGACGCCGGCGCCGATGCCCTGATCATCGAGACGATGATCGACCTGCGGGAGGCCCTTTGCGCCCTGAGGGCCTGCAAGGATAGTGTTTCCCTGCCGGTCCTGGTGGGCATGGTGTTTCAGACCACCCAAAACCAGGGCCGCACGATCATGGGCCAGAGCGCCGCCGACTGCGCCCGGCAACTGGCCGACGCCGGCGCCGACGGCGTCGGGACCAATTGCGGCGCCGTCGAGCCCGAACGGATGGCCGAGATCATCGCGGCGATGCGCTCGGCCTGCGACCTGCCGCTGCTGGCCCAGCCCAACGCGGGCCTGCCCCGGCTGGTCGGCGACCGGACCGTCTTTGACATGACGCCGGAGGCCTTCGCCGAGGGCATTCAAATCTGCCGGCGGGCCGGGGCCCGGCTGGTCGGCGGCTGCTGCGGCACCACGCCGGCGCATATCCAGGCGATCCGGCGGCGCCTGGATTGACACGCCCCCCCGTCCGGCGGGTCGCTACGGCGGGATCCTGCCACACCGTAAATCCGTCTGATTTCGCCTTTTTGGCCGAATCGAGATTTGCCCACCCCCTCGGCCTGTGTTATAGTGGGCAAAATCGCATAGGGCGCCGCCCCAATCTTTCCCCTGGCTTATCGGAGCGCAGTATCGGCCCATACGGATTTTGGCGAAACCAACCGGGAATCCTCCAACCGAAAGGAATGGCATGGCTCAGGCAAAACCAGGCGATACGGTCAAGGTCCACTACACCGGCAAGCTGCCAGACGGCGAGGTCTTCGACAGTTCCTACCAGCGCGATCCCCTGCAGTTCACGGTCGGCGACGGGCAGGTCATCCCCGGCTTCGAGCAGGCCGTGGCCGGCATGGAGCCCGGCCAGACCCGCTCGGTCACCATCGAACCCGAACAGGCCTACGGCCAGCGCCGCGACGACATGGTCATGGAACTGCCCCGCGACCGCCTGCCCGAGAAGCTCGAGCCCAAGGTCGGCGAGCGGCTGCAACTGCACACCCAGGACGGCCGCCAGATCGCCGTGGCCGTCACCGACACCTCGCCCGAGACCATCACGATCGACGCCAACCACCCGCTGGCCGGAAAGGATCTGCTCTTCGAGATCGAGCTGCTGGAGATCGCCTAAGCGCGATCCCGCGGCCGGCGGCGGCACATTGCCCCGCGCGGGCAACACCATGACGACCAGGCCGTCACGGCAGGAACACCCGCCGCCGTGATGACGCCCGCGGGACCGGTCTGGCTACGCAACCTCTTGGGTCCGGGGGGGAAATTCTCCGTTCCATTCCGCGCCAAAGCAGGTACACTGGACGGGCAATGCGTGAAACTATGACAGGAGATCCATCTTTCGTTTTGGAGAATGATACGTGAAGCGTGATTCGTTCATGGAACCCCTGGAGGGCATCATCGTTCCTTTGGTCAGCCCCCTGCTCGACAGTGAGACGCTGGACGAGCCGGGCCTGGGCCGGCTGATCGAGCATGTCATCGCCGGCGGCGTGCAGGGGATCTTCATCCTGGGCACCACCGGCGAGGGACCCAGCCTAAGTTTGCGGCTCAAGCGGTCGCTCATCGAGCAGACCTGCCGGGCCGTCGGCGGCCGGGTGCCGGTGCTGGTGGGCGTACTGGACACCTCGCTGTCCGAATCGCTGGCTCTGGCCGCCTGGGCCGCCGAAAAGGGGGCCGCGGCCGTCGTCGCGGTGCCGCCCTACTACCTGCCGCTCGATCCGCCGGAGCTGATCCATTACATCGGCAGGCTCGCCGAGCGGATGCCCCTGCCGGTATACCTCTACAACCAGCCCGAATACACTCGGGCGGCCATCACGCCGGAGATCCTCGCCCGCGTGGCCGACCGGCCCAACCTGGTGGGCCTAAAGGACACCTCCGGCAACATGATCCACTTCCAGCAGATGTGCCGCCTGATGCGGGACCGTCAGGAATTCTCCTTGTTCGTCGGGCCGGACGGCCTGACCGCCGAGGCGGTCCTGATGGGCGGCTCCGGCGGTGTCAATGCCGGGGCGAACCTGGCGCCCGCCCTTTACGTCGCGCTCTACCGGGCCGCCCGTAGCGGCGACCTGGCCGGCGTCCGCCGGCTGCAGGACAAGGTCCTGCGTTTTATCGAGGCGATCTACCTGCCCGCCGCCGGCCGACTTCGGGCCCTCAAGGGCCTAAAGGCCGCCCTGGCCCGCCGGGGGATCTGTCGCAACGTCCTGGCCGATCCCCAGCTGGCTATCGAGCCGCCGCTGGCCGACAAAATCGCCGAACGACTGGCCGAGCTGGACCTGGACCACCCCGATTAAGGCGTCCGCTGCGCCTGACGGCCGGATTTTTTGGACGGGAGAAATACGCATGCCCTGGAAGGATCTTTTATCGACGTTTGTTCCTCTTTTCGTCGCGGTGGACGCCGTGGGGATCCTCCCCCTGTTCATGACGCTCACGGAGGGCATGGACAAGGCCGACAAGCAGCGGACGGTCAAGCAGTCCCTCATCACCGCGCTGCTGGTGGCCGTCGCTTTTATCTTTCTGGGCAAAAGCGTTTTTCGCCTCATGGGCATCACGGTCTACGACTTCATGGTCGCCGGCGGCTTCCTGCTGTTCATCATCGCCACCCTGGACCTGGCCAGCGGGCAGAAGTACGCCCGCCGCATCGACACGCTAGGTGTCGTCCCGCTGGGGGTGCCCCTGATCGTCGGTCCGGCGGTCCTGACCACCAGTTTGATGATGGTCAGCGTGTACGGACTCGGCCTGACGGTCCTGTCCCTGGTCCTGAACATCATCCTGGCCGGCGCGATCCTGCTGACCTCGGATTTTTGGGCCCGGCTGCTCGGCAGGCCGGGTTCGCAGGCCGTCTCCAAGGTCGCCAGCTTGATCCTGGCCTCCATCGCGGTCATGATGATCCGCAAGGGTCTGTCTCAGATCATCCTCGATTTCCAGGCAGCCAACCCCAACAATTGACAGGCGACGAGAAAAATCGCCCGGGACCCCAGCCGAACAAATTGCCCCCCTGGTTGCCCCAATTTGCTCGCCTGCCCAACCGATTTTTCTCTGCGCTTTGCCTGAAAATTCCTGACCCATTGCGGCCACTGTTGTATCTAACGTTCGAGTCCGCACGGATTATCCTTTCTTTGCCGGTAGTGGCAGTGTATATTGTAGACAGGTATCGGCATCTACATCGGACGGTTGGATTCGCGGCACAGGCAATCTGGTACGGGGAAACGTTTCCATGAAGGCCATCAATTCTATTCATAACACAATGGCTGCGGTGATTACGGTCCTTTTTATGACCCTGTTAGGTATGGGGGCGGCTGGACGCATAGCGGCAGTGGAGACCGGCGGGCAGGCGGATCGCCAGGCGAGGATACTATCGGCCGAGGATGCGGTTCGGCTTTTGGGGCGGTTTTGTCCGGATACACCGCCGGCGGTGCTGCGGGAGGCGGC
>JAFGFX010000214.1 GCA_016930855.1 Sedimentisphaerales bacterium
CCCCCTCGGCGTTCCGGGAGGAATACCAGATGTCCGTCCCGTGCATGGACGCCTGGACGCCGGGCAGCACCTCCACGCATTTCGTCGTGGCGGCAATCGTGTAGGTTTCCGGCCGGATGATGAGTCTGGCATACACGCGGCTGCCCACCGGCACGGCCAGGAAGACCAGCAATACCAACGGCAGTGTCCGCCTCCACAACGTCCGGCCGCCGCACACCCATACGATGCCGGACCAGACTGGAAGGACGGCGAGATCCCGGGCGTAGCCGTAGGAAAAGGGCCAGGTCGCCAGCGCGTGAAACGCCAGGCCCAAGAGGACCAGGCCGATTCCCCAGGCGGAATTTTTCCCGATGCCCTGTTGCAGCGAACTCTTTCGAAGCAAGGCCAACAGCAACATGGCCAGCGGCAGCGCCGCCACGTGCGCCATGTCGCTGGATTCGCTCACGCGCGGATACCGCAATTTCATTTCCGGCCAAAAGACGCACACGCTCAAGCCGAACAGGATCGCGATTTGGAGCAGGACGCGCCCGCCGGAGACGCCGGCAGATCCATTCCCCTCGGGTTCAATGGATTCCAAAGCACCCATGTTCACCTCAGCGCCGTCACGGGACGTAATAGGACCAGGCGGATCGCCCGGTGCTGAACACCCACCAGTGATCGTATATCCGCTGCTTAGTATGTCGCTTGGCATCCAGATAAATCTGTGATTTTTGCTGCCAGTCGGAGATGTCCTGCCGGTACCGCAGGGCGTCCTGCGGCCCGGCGGTCAACGGATGATCCTCCCCGGGATCGGCGGCCAGATCATAGAGAAACACCTTGTCGATATAGGGCCAGTAGATGACTTTCTGGTCTTCCTGGACATAGCCCAGGGGGCTGTTGGCATACAAGGTGGCGCAGTATTGACGCCGATTAGCCGGTACGGGCTCCAGGGCATTATACCCTTCGAAGCCGGCCCGGGAAATATCAAAACCGATCTGTCGCAACAGCGTGGGCGTCACATCCAGCTGGGAACAGGGCCACTCGACCGGGTCACGCCGGGATAGATGGCCGGGCCAATAGATGACCCAGGGAATCCGCGTCACTTCCTCGTACGGGATCCAGCGGCCCTTGCCCATCTGGACGCGAAAGCTGGTGCCGTGATCCCCCAGGACGCACAGGATCGTGTTGTCCGCCCGGCCGTGACGCCCGAGGCGGTCCCACAGGCAGGCCAGAAACATATCCGTATAGCGGACCGTCTGGAGGTAGTTTTCGTAGGGATCCGGGCTGACCTGACCGAAGCCGCGCGGCAGCTGATAGGGATGATGGGACACGGAGGTGATGCACATCAGCAGGAAGGGTCCGGGTTCCTGCAAGACCCACTGCATGGCCGGCTCCACCATCCGCATGTCATCGCCGGACATGTAGCCCAGGTGGGCGGACGGGTCCTCCAGATTCTCGCGGAACCAGGCCCAATCGAAGCCCAAATTGTGAAACAGGCCGGGCGCACACTCGAACGTCCCCTTGGACATCTCAAAGAAGGCGCTGCGATATCCCGCCGGCCGCAAAAGCGTGGCCAGGCTCTCGTAGGGCACCGAGACCGGCACCGCCTCGATATAGCCCTGTTCGATGACCGGCGTGGTGGAGGTCAAAACGGCCCAAAAGGCCTTGGTGGTCTGGGCCACGACGGATCGCGTCCGGCGAAATTCCACCCCTTCGCGGGCCAGTTGGCCCAGGAAGGGCGTCGCGTCCCGCTGCGGATCGGCCATCGAGGTCACCGCATACGGCACGCTCTCCAGCAGGACAATGACGATGTTCGGCAATTCGTCGGGCGAGTTGGCGGGAAGGTTTATCGTCCGTTCCCCCCGAAGCGGGATGTTGCGGGTTTGAACCAACTGCTCGGCCCGCCAAGGAACGACGAGGGACCGCAGGGCATACCAGTGACTGCTGAAGCCCAACACGTCGCCGGCGAATCCCAAGCGTGATCTCGAGCGGACGATCGGCTGGATCAGTACGACCGTCAGCAGGACGATCAGGGTGACAAAGAGAACCCGGACGTGACGGGCACGGGAGATGGCAACCGCCTTCGGACGGATCAAGCGCCAAACGACCAGCGAAACGGCCCCAACCAGCAGGACGCCCAGGAGAATCATCAATCCCGGTTGCAGGCCGACATGCCCGCGAACGAGGGGCCAGACCTCCCGGACATTTAAGAGCAGGACCAGCAGGACGCCGGGCTGAAACTGCACACCGCTTTCGAACAGCCAGCAGGTGTTGAGGATCGACCACGCGGTCACCAGGACGCTGAATAGCAACGCCCCGCGCGCCGTCCAGGCGGATGGGCGTATCAGGTACGCCAGCCGCACCAGCAGAAACACCCCGGCGAAAAACAGCAAATCCGGCGCCAGGACGTGCATCATGTCGATCCACCCCCCGGGCGGTAACTGGCGCCGCACCATGATGCATTTGCCGAGGAAGGCACTCGCCAGTCCGAGGCCCAATATCCACGTCTCGATATGGGGATTGCGGCCGATCTGGGCGGCCGGGAACCAACGCGGCCGGTTCCCGGGTCGCCGCAGAGGCGCCTGTTCCTTTGATGGATCCTGGTTGGAGCTAAACTTCGATATCATATACAGGGTCAAAACATTAGAGAATACCGGTCATGACAAAGTCACGTTCTCTGATCGGGGGCGTTGGCCCTATTCTGGGGACCGATGTATCGGAACATGGTCCTCCTCGCCGGAAGCGCAATCCGCCGGCCCGACTCGTGTGCCCCGAAAGGCCCTGGCGCTATTGAGCCGTGCCTCACATACGCCGCCGCGTTGCCCATCTTCGGCAAGTCGCCCAAAAGAAAAACTCTGTAAGTTTTTACCTTACAGAGCTTTGCGTAACGAGGCCGACGGGACTCGAACCCGCAACCCTCGGATCGACAGTCCGATACTCTAACCAATTGAGCTACGGCCCCAAAAACCAAACC
>JAFGFX010000215.1 GCA_016930855.1 Sedimentisphaerales bacterium
GCCCTGCGGCCGGGGACGCGGTACGTCCTGAAGGGTGCGTTTCGCCTGGAAGGGGCGCAGGGTCTGGAGATCCGCCGCGCCGGGCAGAGCTGGCGTTTCGAGGGCCCCTCCGAGCCGGGCTCCTGGCAATCCTTTGGCCGGGAATTTCAGACGTCGGATCAGGAATACTGGCTGGGCCGCCTGGAGCTGCGGCGGATCGGCGACGGGACCCTGTGGATCAAAGACCTGTCCCTGACGGAAACCGGCGGCGGTGTTGAACTGCTCTGGGAGGCCGATGTCAATCGCCCCCGGCGGGGCATCTACAATCCCGTGGACTGCTGCTGGCTGGACCGGATCGTGGAGGCGGCCGAGCAGAAGGGGATCTATCTGATGCCCTGCCTGTTCACGCGGGACCTCTACATGTCCGACCTCTCTAAGGATCCCAGTCCCCCATATGACCGGGCGATCCGGGACGCCAAACACCTCCTGCGCTACGCGGCGGCCCGCTGGGGCTACTCTGCGCATATCGCGGCCTGGGAGTATTTCAACGAGATCGATCCGGGCCTGCCCACCGACCGATTCTATCGGGAAATGGCCCAATACCTCGACGAGGTGGATGTCCACGGCCACCTGCGGACCACCAGCACCTGGCACCCGTCGGCGCGGGACCTGAAGCTGGAGTGCCTGGACATCGGACAACTGCACCACTATATGCGGCTGCCGTCCGAGAACGATGAACGCGACGAGGTGGCCGTGATCCTGGAAAAGAGCCGCTTCCTGCGCCAGCACGGCCCGGCCAAGCCGGTGCTGATCGGCGAGTTCGGCCTGGCGACCTCGAAATGGGCGCTCAGCGACTACATGAAACAGGACACCGAGGGCGTTCACTTCCACAATTGCCTCTGGGCGTCGGCCTTCGCCGGCAGCTCCGGGACGGCACTGTTCTGGTGGTGGGAATTGCTCGACCAGCAGGACGCCTATCGCCATTACCGGCCGCTGGCCGAATGCCTCCGGCAGGTCTCCTTCGCCGGCCTGCAAACCAGCACCGCGACGGCCCGGCCGGAATCAATCCGCGTGCTGGGCTATCAGGGACCGCGGCAGGCGTATCTCTGGCTTGCCGACCGCCGGGCAAGCTGGTGGAACCGGGTCGTGGAAAACCGGCCGCCCGAGGAGATCCGCCAGGCCGAACTGAAACTGGACGGCCTGAATCCCGGCCCCTATAGCGTCCAATGGCGGGACACCTGGGACGCTAACCTCCGCCGGGAGGACACGGTGACGGCCACGTCCAGCGGATTGACCCTGGCGGTGCCGCCGTTTCGGGCGGATATCGCCTGTCTGCTGCAACAGCGCCTCTAATATGCCGGTACGGGGGTACCCGGATCATAATGCCTTACTCCCAGGCGGCAGTAGGAGTAACCGACACCCTGCTGGACTTTGGGACACGAAGGGGGATATGATAAGGGAGGCAACCAGAGCGAGACTTTCTGACCGGCTCGAACCCGCGGTAAACAACGTCCGGGAAACTAAACGACGATACAACGATGCGTCGTGTCCAAACGAAAGGAGAACACGTCATGCCGGAAAACAGCGTTCCCAAGGCCCCCCTGCCCTGGTGGGCCGCCGGTCTGTTGCTCGGGATCGTCCAGATCCTGGCCGTCGGCCTGAGTGGCCCGCTGGGGGTGTCCACCCAGTTCGTGGTGGTCGAGGGCGTGGCCCTGAACAAGGTGGCCCCGTCCTACGTCGAGCAGCACACCCTGTTGCAAAGCGAGAAATATCAAAAGATCGGATACGGCTTCTGGCTCGATGTGGGCATCGTCCTGGGGGCGTTTCTGGCGGCGGTGCTGGCCGGCCGCTGGCGGCCGCGGGCCACGACCTACTGGTGGCGGGTCAGCCACGGCCCGACCGTCGGCAAACGCCTGCTGGCCGGATTCATCGGGGGGTTCCTGATCCTGATGGGCGCCCGGTTCGCCCATGGCTGCACCAGCGGCCAATTCGCCAGCGGTTGGGCGCAACTGTCCCTGTCCGTCGTGCCGTTCACGGTGAGCCTGTTTCTATTCGGAATGATCACGGCGCTGTTGGCCTATCCCCGCACGCCCAATATCGACGCCTGAAGGAGACGACTATGGAAGAGCAAGTATTAGGTTTACTCATCGGCGGTCTGTTCGGGGCGGGATTGATACTGGGCGGCCTGGCCGATCCGGACAAGATCATCGGCACCCTGCGGCTCAAGGACTTCCACGCGATGCGCACCATCGCGGTGTTCGTGCTGGTGGGGATGCTGGGCACCTGGATGCTGGGCCAGGCAGGGCTGGCCCATCCGAGCGTCAAGCCGGCCAGTCTGGTGGCCGTGACGCTCGGGGGGGCCCTGCTGGGCATCGGGTTCGGCCTGACGGGATACTGCCCGGGAACGGGACTGGCCTGCGCGGCGGCGGGCCGGCTGGACGCGCTGGTTACCGTGATCGGGATGTTTCTGGGAGCGCTGGTCTTTATCCTGATCCATCCCTGGGCCGTGGTGCCGATCGACAAGATCCTGGCCAAGGGCAAGGTGACCCTGCCGGATTACACCGGTACGAAACCCTGGATGTGGGTGGCAGGCTTTTGCGGAATCGGCGGCCTGATCCTCTGGATCTCCGGCCGATTCGGCAAAAAGGCCGCGGACTCGTCCGCGACCGCCCGGCCGTGACCTCGACGCCGAGACCGGGGTGAAAAAGCGCCCAGGCGACGGGCGGTAGAGATCCCTATAGGGAGAGAGATTATGTTACGGATTTTCATGGCAGTGTTCCTGGGATTGGCAGGAGGAGCGCTTGCGGGATGTGATCGCTCGGCATCCGAACCGGCCGGGAAACACCAGAGCAACGGAAAGGACCAAATCATGCCCATACGCCAAAACGCCGTCACCATGAAGGGCAATCCGATCAACCTGGTCGGGCCGACACTCCAGGTGGGCGATCCGGCGCCGGACGCGGTGCTGACGGCCAACGACCTGTCGGAAAAGAAACTCTCCGAGTATTTCGGCAAGGTGTGCATCCTCACCTCGGTGCCCTCGCTGGATACGCCGGTATGCGACGCCGAGACGCGACGCTTCAACCAGGAGGTCGCCAAGCTGTCACCGGACGCGGTCGTGTTGACCGTCAGCATGGATCTGCCGTTCGCCCAGAAACGCTGGTGCGGCTCGGCGAACGTCGAGCGGGTGATCACCCTGTCCGATTACCGGCACCGCGAGTTCGGCCAGAATTACGGCGTGCTGATCGAGGGGCTCGGACTGCTGGCCCGGGCCGTGTTCGTGGTGGACGCCCAGGGGGTGATCCGCTATGTCGAGCTGGTCAGCGAGGTGACCAGTGAGCCCCGCTATGACGACGCCCTGCAGGCCGCCCGGCAGTTGTTGTAATCCGGCGGGCTATTCCGGATGAATGACCGGCACGAATAGATTGACCGTGGCGCCCCGGTTGGTCTGCGAGTGGATCTGCACCCGGCCGCCGAAGTGGGCGAACCGTTCGCGCATGTTGAACAGGCCGAACCCTTCCCAGAGATGGTTGCCATCGACAACGTCAGGGGAGGGGAATCCCCGGCCGTCATCGGCCACGGTGATCTCGATTTCTTTTGGAGTTCGCAGGACGCGGACCCGCACCCGTCGGGCCTGGGCATGCTTGACCACGTTGACCAGCAGTTCCCGCACCGTACGATACAACAATCCCCGCAGATCGTCGTTTATGCGAACGACGGGTCCCTCGTCGCGATAGTGAATGTCCAGGTCGTGCTGCTGGCGGAATTGCTCGATGAGCCATTCCAGGGCCGCCTTCAGGCCCAGTTCATACAAAACCGGCGGGCTGAGATCCAGCGTCAGGCTGCGGGTGTAGGCGATGGTCTTGTCCAGCAGATCGCGCATTTCCTTGAGCTGTTCGGCTTCCCCGGGCGTATGGCTCGACTCCTGGAGCATGCCCAGCTTGATCTTCGTCATGGCCAGCAGCTGGCCGATGTTTTCGTGCAGTTCGGTCGCTACCTGGCGCCGCTGGCGTTCCTCGGCGAGGGAAAGCTCGGAGGCGAGATATTTGAGCCGCTGCTGATACTCCCGCAGCTCCTTCTCGGCGGTTTTGCGGGCGGAGATGTCCCGCGCCACGGCGATGACGAACTTCTCGGTGCCGGCCCGGCCGGACGACAGGGAGATTTCCATGGGAAACTCCTCGCCGTTGGCCCGCAGGCCGGGCAGTTCCAGCGTCTTGCCCAACGCCCCGGAGGGTTGACCCTTGGCGAAATAGCTGGCCACATACCGGCGGTGCTGCCGGCGGAAGGTTTCCGGCATGAGGCAATCAAGCGGCTGACCAATCATCGATGTCTTCGACCTCTGGAACATGGTCTGGGCGGCCGGATTGAACAGGCGGATCAGGCCGTCCTGCCCGATGGAAATCATGGCCTCCTGGGCGGCGTTGATAATGGTGCGCAACAGGTTTTCGCTGCGCTGCAGGGTCTGCTCGGACATCTTGCGCTCCGTGATATCGCGGACGATCGTGAGGATGTGGGTTACGCGCTGCTGCTTCACGATCGGAATCTTGCGGGTCTCGGTATAGATGGTTTTTTCCCCCAGCCGGGTTTCTTCCTCGGTATTCAGCGGTTCGGCGCTGTTCCAGACCTGCTCGTATTCGCACCGGACCTTCTCCGGAAGAAAATCGAACACCTCAAACAGGGACCGTCCGGCCAGTTCGGTTGGAACGCCGGCCCGCCGGCAGAACTCCAGAAAGGCCTCGTTGAAGATCTGGATGTTCATGTCGCGATCGACCAGGTGGATCCCATCCGCCATGGACTCCAGCGTGGTGCGGTATTGTTGTTCCCGGTGACTGAGGGCATCCTCCATCTGTTTGCGCTCGGAAATATCGAAGATCACCCCCTGCAGACCCTGCACCTGATCCTGATCGAGAATGACGCTGTCGTAGATGATCATGTCGAAGGTGCTGCCGTCTTTCCGCAGGGCCTGATATTCCCGTCCCGACAGATTGTCACTGCGGGTTCGCAGCATGTGCCGGATAGTCTTCCGGCCGCGGGACCGGTCGGCCGGGGCGATCATGTCCAGGGCATAGAGGCCGCGGTCGACGTCCGCACGGGAATACCCGAACATCCGCAGGCCGGAATCGTTGACGAAGGTCAACCTGCCTTCCCGATCGATTTCGAACACCGTCAACGGCAGCGTATTGGCCAGATGGCGGAACCGCTCCTCGCTGGCCCGCAGCTGGCGGTCCAGCCGTTTTTGCTCGGTGGTTTCCCGAACGATTCCCTGGACGATCCGTTTGCCGTCTACGGTAAACAGGTTGGCCGTCACGTCGCCGGGAAACATGCTGCCGTTGCGGCGCTGGAATTCGATTTCGAAATGGACCGATCCCGTGCGGCATACCTGCTCCAGGCACTGCCGGCACAGGGCCAACGCGCCCGGTGGATGAATATCCGGGATTCGGATCGAGAGGAATTCATCTCGAGTATATCCGAATTGCTCCACGGCCCGTTGATTGACATCCAGGATGTTGCCGTCCAGGTCGTGCAGAAAGATGGCATCATGGGAATAATGAAATGCCTGGCGGTAGGTTGGTTGGTTTTCTTGCCGGTCCTGCTCCTGCTGCTGCCGAAGTTTGGGCTTGTCCGGATCCGGCGTCATCGTCATCTCCCGGCAGAACCAATTTTTCCCCGCGGCCGGTCGGCCGTGGATTCAAAACGCTCGCGTGCCGAAGAATGGAAACGCACACGTCCATGCCGACAAGAAAAAAGGGTACCGTTGCCTATCCTTTCCGAATGTTAACAAAATATACATCGCACCGCAAGGGCGAACCATCCCGCGGGCTGTTCGGGCAGGGGCCCGGCCGGCGGGGCATGTTCGACGGCGTGTATATGCCGGCATGATATGGATTTACGCCCGGCGTGTCCACGGGGTGACGATAAGGTTTGCCGCGGCGGCTCGCCCCTTGGCGTCGGTACGATCCCAACGCCGGCAGCGGCAATCCCCGCGTCTTCGGCAATCCACCGATTCCCTGCGGCGCGGCAATACGGCCCTCAGGCTTGCCAGAGGGCGGCAAACATGATACCCTTCCTCCGATAGGCATTCACCGCGGTGCCTGCCGGGAGCGGCCCGGCGCGATATTTCATTCCAAAGGAAAGGACTCGTCCGATGAAACCAAGGATCAAGATACTGTCTCTGCTGGTCTGCTTCTGCCTGGCGGCGCCGATTGCCTGGGGCCAGGTCCGCCATGAAATCCAATTGCCGGACATCCCCGGCTATCGAACGCTCAAATGTGATTTCCACATGCATACGGTGTTTTCCGACGGGGTCGTCTGGCCGACGGTGCGTGTGGACGAGGCCTGGCGGCAGGGACTGGACGTCATCGCGGTGACCGATCACATCGAGTACCAGCCCCACAAGGGGGACATCCCCACCCAGCACAACCGGCCCTATCAGATCGTGGCCGGCCGGGCGAAAGAGAGAGACCTGCTCTGCATCCGCGGCGCGGAAATCACCCGCGACACCCCGCCGGGACATTTCAACGCCATTTTCCTGCACGACGTGGAGCCCCTGGACACCGAGGATTTCCTGGAATGCGTCAAGCAGGCCAACGAGCAAAAGGCCTTCGTTTTCTGGAATCACCACGCCTGGAAGGGCGAGGAAAAAGGCAAGTGGCTGGACGTGCATACCACCATGTACGATAATAAATGGCTCCATGGGATGGAGGTTTGCAACGGATCGACCTACTATCCCAGCGCCCATGCCTGGTGCCTGGAAAAAAATCTCACCCTGTTCGGCAATTCCGACATCCACGATCCGGACCTGCGGCTGCAAAGCACCCCTCAGGACCACCGCACCCTGACGCTGGTCTTCGCCAAGGAAAGGACGCTGGAGGCCGTCCAGGAGGCCTTGCGGGCCGGCCGCACCGCCGTCTGGTTCGACGATCAACTCATTGGCCGGGCGGACTATCTCGAACCGCTCTTTCATGCCTGCCTGGAGGTCCATGCCGGCCACCACCGCTATAAGAACACGGTGTACTGTACGATGACGAATCGATCCGACGTCGATCTGAACCTGCGCCGCCAGGGCAGGCAGGGCCCCCAGACCATCAGCCTGCCGGCGGGCACAACCGGCCTGGTCAAATTTACCGCCCCCGCCGACGTCGAATCGGTCACGCTGAGCTATGAGGTGACCAACTACCTGATCGCCCCGAACCAATCCCTGCCGGTCCAATTGACGATCAAGCTGCCTTGAGGCGCCGAATGGCGGCCGGGGCGCCACGGATACACTTATCGCCGGCCCGGAAACGCCGCCGACAGTGCCGTGGCCATCCGGAAGGAATTTTTATGCCTACGATCGATTGGTCCTGTCAACAGCGCTACCTGGGAAAGACCTTCTCCTGTTCCTGCGGCCGCGCGCATACGCTTGGCCTGCGGGAAATCGTCTACGCCGACGACGCCCTGGAGCGGCTGCCGGATGTCTGCGGGAACCACGTGAAGGGCAAGCGGGTGGTCGTGATCGCCGATGCGCGGACCTGGCAGGCGGCCGGCCGGCGGGCGTTTGAGGCGCTGCAGAAAGAGAATTGGCCGGTCGAATTCCATATCGTGGCCGACGACGAATCGGGTTCACCGGTCTGCGACCAGGCCACTCGGGAACGGCTGGCGGCGGAGCTTGCCCCCGCCGACTGGCTGCTGGCCGTCGGCAGCGGCGTGATCAACGACCTGACCAAGTGGACGGCCTTCGACGGGGGCATCCCCTACGCCGTGGTCGCCACCGCGGCGTCCATGAACGGCTACGCCGCCGCCAACGTGGCGACCTGCATCGAGGGCGTCAAGGGATTGTTCTTCGCCCGGCCACCCTTCGCCATCTTCGCCCAGCCGCGGATCATCCGGGACGCCCCGTTCGCCCTGACTGCCGCCGGTTTCGGCGACCAGATGGCCAAGCCCGTCAGCATCGCCGACTGGATCCTGAATCACGTCCTCTTCGATGAGTACTTATGCCCGACCGTCTGCGACTTGATTACCGAGGGGCAAAACCAGGATATGTCGCATCCGGAAGGAATCCGGGCCCGCGAGCCGCGGGCGCTCGAAGCCTTGTTCGCCAGCCTGGTCCTGTCCGGCATCGCCATGACGCTGGTCGGCAGTTCCGCGCCCGCCTCCGGCGGCGAACATCTGCTGAGCCACACCCTGGACATGATGGCGCCGGTGTACCACCGGCCACACGACCTGCACGGCAGGCAGGTCGGCCTGGGCTGTATCTTCGCCGCCGCCCTGTATGAGAAGATCGTCCGCATCGATCGGCCGAGCTGGCAGCCCCCGCCGCCGC
>JAFGFX010000022.1 GCA_016930855.1 Sedimentisphaerales bacterium
AGGTCTTCGCCTGCGCGTGGGAGGATGGGACCCGGGCGCTCTTTCCCGTATTGAAGAGTCGTCAACTGGGGGGGCTGGCCTGCGGCTATCAGAGCGGCCCGGCCGGCTGTTACGGCGGGTGGCTCTGCCGGAACGGACTCTCGGCCGAACGAGTGGGGCAGATGACGGCCTGGATCCGGGCCCGGTTTGACAATCTGGTCTGGCGGATCAATCCGTTTGCGGGCGAATGCGCATCCGGCGGGGCCGCCACCGGCCTGCGGCCGGACAGCACCGAGGTGATTTGCCTGGAGGAGTATGCCGATCCGGACGCATGTCTTTGCCGCTACCGTCCCAGCGTCCGCAACAAGATTCACAAGGCCCAACGGGCCGGCCTGCGGGTCCGACCGGCCGATCGGCTGGCGGATTGGCGGGCCTATTACCGCCTGTATGAGCAGGCGCTCGTCCGGTGGGGGCCCCGGGCCGGCTCGCGCTACGGCTGGGAGTTGTTCCGGCTGCTCTACGAGCAGTGTGGGCGGGCGGAGATCCGCCTTTGGGTCGTGACCGACCGGGACGACCGGATCGCGGGGGGCAACCTGAATTTCTATTTCGGCCGGCACTGCGTCGAATGGCACGCGGCCTTTGACGAGGCGTATTTCTCCCGCGGGGTGCGGAATTTCCTGGTGCATCACTTGATTCAGGACGCCCAGCGGCGCGGCTGCCGCTGGTACGATTTCAATCCCAGCGGGCCCCACGACGGGACACGCCGGTTCAAGCAGG
Organism: Sedimentisphaerales bacterium; assembly: GCA_016930855.1. Classification (GTDB taxonomy): domain Bacteria; phylum Planctomycetota; class Phycisphaerae; order Sedimentisphaerales; family SM23-30; genus JAFGFX01. Next base: position 757 of record JAFGFX010000022.1, read on the forward strand.
CGTTCGGCACGCGGTCCCTGCCGGCACCGGTGTGGGTGCGACAGGAGATTTCCCTGCCGCTTAGGGTCTTGCAGCAGGCCCGGCGGGTGGCCGGCGGATTAAAGCGCCGGGTGTTCGTAGCGACGGAGTGAAACGGCATGGCCCTATTGGAAAGTTGCAGGCAGATGATCCCGGAATCTCTCAAGCGGCACGTGCCGGCGATCCTGAAACATCCGGTGGCCACCCGCCGGGCCGAGCGGCTGCGGCGGGACCTGGAGCGGTTTCGCCGGGAGGGCCGCCGGTTCGTGCCGCCGTTGGCGTCGTTTGCCCCCATGGTGATGGTGGACGTCACGGCGCGGTGCAACCTGCGCTGTAGCCACTGCCCCCACAGCGTGCTCTCGAACGAGCAGCATTACGCCGCGGACATGGACCGGCAGCTCTGCCTGGACCTGATCGAGCAGGTCGCCCGCCAGTCGCCGGCCAGCCTGCTGCGCCTCTTCAACTCGGGCGAGCCGCTGTTGTGCGGGCATCTGGATGAGTACATCGCCTTCGCCAAGCGGCTCGGCGTCCGCCGGGTCTCGATCACGACGAACGGGACCCTGCTGGACGCCGAGCGCCGCCGCGCGCTGCTGGACGGCGGCCTGGACCACCTGGAGGTCAGCATCGACGCGGCGACGCCGGAGACCTTCACTCAACTGAAACGAACCGATCACTTCGAGACCGTGGTGCAGAACACCCTGGCCTTCTGCGCGGAGCGCCGCCGTCGTGGATCGCCGTGCCAGGTGGACGTCAGTTTCGTCTGGCAGGCGGCCAACCGGCAGGAGCTGGAACCGTTCCGCTCGTTCTGGCAGGACAAGGTGGATTTCATCCATATCCGCGAGATCCATTGCCACAACAACCTGGTGGACGACCGCAGCGCCGCGCCGCCGCCGGAGATGCCCCACCGCCATCCGTGTCCCTATCTGTGGAACCGGATCATCATCCACCACGACGGCCGGGTGCGGTTCTGCGAGGCGGACGCCCTCTGCGAGCACGTCGTCGGGGACGCCCGGCGGGAATCCCTGCGGGCGATCTGGCTGGGCCCGGCCTATCAGCAGTTGCGCCGCCAGCATGTGGAGGGCACCTTCGACCATCCGTTTTGCCGGCGCTGCAGCGATTGGCGGATCATCAAGTGGGACGGCCTCTAAGCTAAGGCGTATCGGCCTAGCCCCCGGAGCGGACAGTCGTGCTGTGCAATCGCCTGATACACCGAATCAACCGGCGGCATATCGAGTCGCTGGCCTTTTATGGCCGAGTGGTCGACCTGGGCTGCGGCAGCGCCCCCTACAAGGAGCAGATCCTGCGGACGGCGGAGAGCTATATCGGCCTGGATTGGCCCTACAGCTCCCATCGGCCCTGCCGGTCGGACGTGTTCGCCGACCTGTCGGGGCCGTTTCCCCTGGCCGCGGGCGTCGCCGACGTCGTGCTGGCGTTCCAGGTGCTCGAGCATCTGCCGGAGCCGGGTCTGTTTCTGGCCGAATGTTTCCGGATCCTGCGCCCCGGGGGATGGCTGTACCTGGGTACGCCCTTCATGTGGCGCGTGCACGAGGCGCCCCATGATTATTATCGCTTCACCCGGCACGGGCTGGAGTATTTGCTGCGCCGCCGGGGATTCGAGGGAATCGAGATCGAGGAGGCCACCGGGTTTTGGCAGATGTGGATCTTGAAATTCAATTATCACAGCGCCCGCCGGCCCGCCGGCCCCCTGCGGTATTTCTGGGAGCCCCTCTGGCTCCTGGGCCAGTGGCTGGCGCCGCGGCTGGATGGGTGGGACCGCGACCCGGAGGAGCCGGCCTCCTATTTCACCCGGGCGCGCCGGCCGCCGTCGGCGTAGGACCGGCCCCGGCCGGCAGGAGCAGTGCGTCTGCGCGATGATCACGGTGGTGCACAAACACGATATCTGGCTGCCGCCGCAGCAGAACTGGATTTACCACCAGGTGAAATATCTGCCCGCCGACGTGGAGGCCCACGTCGTCTGCCGGCGGATCGAGAACGCCGACCAGTACGGCCTGGACCGCCTGCATTGCCAGCCGATATCCACCCGGTGGGCGCCGCTGGAGCGGTTCGGCCTGGGGGCGCTTCGCCGCCGGCGGGAACAGGCGTTTCTGCGCCGGGTAATCGGCCAAGTCCGGGCCGATCTGCTGCATTCGCATTTCGGCTACGAGGCCTGGCGCAACCGCCGGGCGTTGGCGGACCAGTCGATCCGGCATGTCGTGACCTTTTACGGCGTCGACGTGAATCATTATCCCCAGCGGGATCCGCGCTGGCGGGATCGCTATCGGCGGATGTTCGCCGATCTGGACGCCGTTCTCTGCGAGGGCCCCTTCATGGCCCGCTGCGTCGAGCGGCTGGGCTGCCCGGCCGCCAAGCTGCACGTCCAGCATCTGGGCGTGCCGATCGACCGGATCGCCTATCGCCCCCGCCGCTGGCGGCCCAACGAGCCGCTGCGGGTGCTGATGGCCGCCAGCTTTCGCGAGAAGAAGGGGCTCTGCTACGGCCTGGAGGCCCTGGGGCGCCTGCGGGCCGACGTGCCCCTGGAGATCACCATCATCGGCGACGCCCTGCCCGAGCAGCGCAGCCGGCGGGAAAAAGAGAAGATCCTCCGGACCATCGGGACCTGCCAGTTGGGCCGGCAGGTCCGGCTGCTGGGCGTCCAGCCGTACGCGGTGTTTCTCGCCGAGGCATATAACCACCACCTGTTTTTGTCGCCGAGCGTCACGGCCGCCGACGGCGACACGGAAGGGGGCGCCCCCGTCAGCCTGATCGACATGGCGGCCTCGGGCATGCCGATCGTCAGCACGATCCACTGCGACATCCCGGAGGTGATCCAGGACGGCGTTACGGGTTTTTTGGCGGAGCAGCGCAGCGTGGATCAACTCGAGGGGCTCCTGCGCCGCCTGATCGAGCGGCCGGACGATTGGCCGGCGATGCTGCAGGCGGGCCGCCGGCGGATGGAGCAGCAGTTCGACGCCGCCCGCCAGGCCCTCCGGCTGGCGCAGATCTACCGTCAGGTGGTCGGCTAGCCGCCGCCCGGGCCGAGGGAATTCGGATCCGTCTAGGCTATTTACCGGCCGGGCATTTCTGCCCTATAATACCGCCGGCGCCTGAGGGCAATGGGGGCGTATATCTGCGGATCGGATGACGGCGGATGGCGATCCGGGCAAGGCAAGCCGATCGGGGCGCCCGGCGCCGCCGAAGCGGCCCGACGGCGACTAACTACGGAGAAACACGGTGAACGAAAAGGCGGTTTTGCGACTTGGCGACCAGGATTATCCCTTGGTGATCACGGTCGGTTCCGAGGGCGAAAAGGCCATCGACATCAGTTCGCTGCGCGCCGATACGGGCTACATCACCCTGGATCCGGGCTTCGCCAACACCGGCGCCTGCGAGAGCGGGATCACGTTTATCCAGGGGGACCAGGGGATCCTGCGCTACCGGGGCATTCCCATCGAGCAGCTCGTCCAGCACAGCCGGTTTATCGAGACGGCCTATCTCTTGATTTGGGGCGAGCTGCCCACGCCAAAGCAGATGGACCACTTTTCGTCGCTGCTGACCCAGAACGAGATGCTGCACGAGAACATGAAGCACCATTTCGAGGGATTCCCCTGGACGTCGCATCCGATGGCGATGCTGTCGGCGATGATCAACGCGCTGTCCTGCTATCATCCGGTGCTCTCGGCGCCGAGCAACCCGTCCCAGGTCGAGCAGGCGGCCGCCACGCTGATGAGCAAGGTGCGGACCCTCGTGGCTTTTTCCTACAAGATGGTCCGGGGCGAGCCGTTCATCTATCCCAGCCCCAAGCGGCGCTACGTCTCGAACCTGCTGCACATGATGTTCTCCCAGCCGGAGGAGTCGTACGAGCCCTCGCCGGTGGTGACCAGGGCGGTGGACCGGCTGCTGATCCTGCACGCCGACCACGAGCAGAACTGCAGCACCAGCACGGTGCGGATGGTGGCCTCGTCCGGGGCAAACCTGTTCGCCTCGGTCTCGGCGGGGATCTGCGCCCTGTGGGGTCCCCGTCACGGCGGGGCGAACCAGGCGGTCATCGAGATGCTGGAAGAAATCCATGCCGGGGGCATGGACGCCAGGCAGTGCGTCGAGCTGGCCAAGAAGAAGGACAGCGGATTCCGGCTGATGGGATTCGGCCACCGGGTGTACAAGAATTACGATCCGCGGGCCCGGATCATCAAGTCGGACTGCGACAAGGTGCTCGAGGAGCTGGGCTGCTGCGATCCCCTGCTGGAGATCGCCCGGGAATTGGAGGAGATCGCCCTGCGGGACGAGTACTTTATCGAGCGCAAGCTCTATCCCAACGTCGATTTTTACAGCGGGATCATCCTGCGGGCGGTGGGCGTGCCCAAGAACATGTTTCCGGTCTTCTTCGCCATCGGCCGGCTGCCCGGCTGGATCGCCCACTGGCGCGAGACGACCGAGAGCCGCTCGAACCGGATCGACCGGCCGCGGCAGGTGTATACCGGGCCCAACGAGCGGCAATACGTCCCCCTGGAGCAGCGCTGCTGACGGGCGGCGCGTCATAAAGATTCATCATGCCGGTGAGCCTGTGGCCGGCGGAGCGGGGCGTCGGCGTTGTTTGGCGGCCGTCTTGGCCGCGGTGCGTCTGCGGATGGCCGAACAGAGCCGGCGGGTTCGGTTGTCCAGGCGGTCGGTGCCGAGATAGGCATGGATAAAGCGCAGCCGGTCGGCGGCCCCCATGCCGCGGGCGGACCGGTTCAGGGTGACCAGGTCCCGCCGCCCGTCGACCGGGCCCAAGGGCCGCCGCCGCGTCGCTTCCAGGTCGATAAAGCAAACGTCGATCCGCAGGGGGTTAAGCCGGACCAGGATATGCTTTACCTGCAGGTGGCGATGCCGCAGTCTCGCTCGATGGAGCCGGCGGACCTGGCCGGCGACGGCCTCAATAATGTCTTTTCGCCGGCGCTCCGGCGGCGGCGGGCCGCCACTGTCCAGCACGACGTTTAGCGGCTGGAATCCCTCCAGAAATTCGGTCACCAGCACGGCCCGGTCGTGTCCCTCGCATCGCCGCCGGGCGAAGTACACCGGCTCGACGGTGGGGATGCCGAGCTGCTGGTAACGGCGGATATTGCGAAATTCCTTTTCCAGCGTGGGGACGCCGCGCAGGGGATGGCGCCAGTGGGCGCTGTTGTAGTCCTGCTGCCGCTTGACGATGAAGCGCTGGACGCGGCCGTCCGGCATCTCGCAGCGCCAGACAAACGGCCGGCTCCACCCGCTTCCCTGGCGGGCGGAATTGGCCTTGTCCAGGGCCGCCAGCTCCATCGTCCAGAGCGTGGAAAACACCTCCTCCGGCCACCCGGCGAAGAGTGCCTGCCACTGCGCTGAAATATAGTCGGAGCCCATCGTCTGTCGCTTCCCGGCGGGTTACACGGCCCGCAGAATAACATACCACTGCATGGAAAGCAAGGGCCGCGACAGGATCCACCACTCGATCCGCAGGCCGCTGGAGCGGACGTCCCGCGCCCATTGGCGCGGACTGATGGGGATCCGGTCCCGGATGAACTGGCGCCGGACGTATTTTTTGAAATAGTATTTCAGGGCGTCCGTGGCGACCATGCTGAAAAAGGAGACCACGATGGGGCCCGAGCAGATGCGGCCCAGCTCCCGCAGGGCCTGTTGCCGTGCCTGCGGCTCGGCGAAATGGTGAAACAGGCGGTTGCACACCACGGCGTCGAACTGCTTGTCCGCGAAGCCGGTCTGGAAGACGTCGGCCACCTGGAAGCGGTCCCGGTCCTGGGAGTGGTCGAGGTTCAGCGTTTCGGCCCGCCGTTGGGCATACTGCACCATGTACGGCGAGGAGTCGGCGCTGACGACGGTGTAGCCCAACTGCTTGAGCAGCGGATACATGCGTCCGGTGCCGCAGGGCAAATCCAGAACCGTCGCCGGCGGCGAAACCCGGCCCAGCGCCTTGGCGATGCAGCGTGCCTCCCGCCGATGTTTGCTCCGGTGGCGGCGGGCGTCCTGGAAATACCCCGCGTACCGCTGGGCGGCATTGGGCCGGTTGTATTTCTCCTTGATTCTCTCGGCCGTGTCGAATAGGGGATTGAGGGTTCTGGTCTGTTCCATGGGGGTCCATCCTTGTCCTGTGCTTAAATTTACGTGACATCCTTGTGAACGAGCATTGTTGTATCATTGCGAATCGGAGGCATCCCCCAGCGGTCAAGGCCGCCGGAGGAGGAATACGGCGCGGCGGTCGAATCGTCGACCGGCGCGCCGATCCCCTTCAAAAGCCGGTGGATCGACAGAATCACGATCCAGGCGATCAGCATCGTTATCATGGTATGGCTCAGAAAATGCTGGCCGTTGAGACTCTGGTACAATCCCATGATCCAGCCGGCGGCCAGCCCCATCAGAAGCCCCAGAGACCGGGTCGATTTCCGGGAAAAGACAAAGTAAAGCATCATCAGGGCAAATCCCCCGCTGGCGTGTCCCGCCGGCCATCCCCTGCCCCGGCTGGCCGGTGCGGCGCCTTCGGGATACGCTTCCAGCAGGTGCCGGTAGGGATGGCGTCCGCCATAGCGTTCGGTCTTGTTGGGCGTCTGGACGTTGCTCAGGGACTTGAGTCCGGAAATCGTCAGGGGCACGACGGCCAGGGACAAGGCCAGCAGCAGGCATTGCCGCCCCTGCCGGCGTAATCGCTCGTCCCGGCGGGACCAAAGCCAGCCGGCAAAACAGCCGGCCCCGAGGGCGATCAACATCGCCTTGGGTCCGGTGTAAAACAGCAGCCGCAGAACCGGCTCATGTCGATCCACGATCCAGCAGCCCAGATCCTGAATATAGAAGCAGTCCTGAACCGCCAGGTCCGCGCCGGTGAATTCGAAAAGGCCAATCACGCCGGCCAGGCAGGCCAAATACAGTATCAATTGCCTCGTATAAGACATTTAACTTGCCTATGGAGCAGTGTCCGACAAAATCACCCTTGTTTGGCCTCGCGCCCCGGTTTGGTGGGACGCCTTTGAAACGCTCATTGAAAACTCCAAGTCCCCGCGCAAAACCGCCTTTGTTGGGCCTGCCGCATCGTTGGATTCGACGACCTCAGAAGGCGGGGGCCTCGTATAAGTGGTGCTTCACCAGGTAGGCGGCGGTTTGGTAGTAGCTGATCGTATCGGCGAGCAGTTCCCTGTCCTGCGGCACTTCCTGCTGTCGGCCCTGGGGATCGATTTCATACAAACGGGATTCCTTTTTCGGCAGAAGCAGACACAGCTTCTGCTGGGAATACAGGCCTATTTTCTGGTAGTTGCCCAGGGGGGCCCGGCCGATCCCCGCCTGGAACACGTCCCGGCCGAAGAATGCGCTCTGGTAGCTCCAGTGCATCAGTCCCAGCAGGGTCGGCGCCACGTCGATCTGGCTGGTCAGCTTGTCCACCGTGCCCGGCGACACGATCCGGGGTGCGTACAGCAGCAGCGGGATGTGGTAGTTTGGCACCGGCACCTCCGTCTTGCCGGCGCTGTTGGCGCAATGGTCAGCCAGGATCACGAACAGCGTATTGTCGAACCAGGGATGGCGGCGGGCCTCCCGGAGGAATTCGCCAATGGCATGATCGGTATATTTCACGGCGCCGTCCCGACCGCTGCCCGAGGGGATGTCGATGACGGCCGGATACGTATAGGGCCGGTGATTGGAGGTCGTCATTACCAGGCTGAAGAACGGCTTGCCCCGCGCGTGGCTGCGGTCGCATTCGTTCAGGGTCTTGCCGAACAAATCGCCGTCGCAGACCCCCCAGGCGTTGCGGAAGGTGACCTCGTCGTCCCGGAAATCCGTCTGGTCGATCGTTTCGAAGCCGTTGCCGGCGAAGAAATGATTCATGTTGTCGAAGAAGCCCCGCCCGCCATAGAGGAATTTCGTCTCGTAGCCCCGCCGGCGAAACAGCGGGCCCAGGGAAAACATGTTTTCGTTGTCCGGCCGTTTCACCAGCGAGCGGCCCGGCGTCGGGGGCAACGAAAGTACGATGGCTTCCAGTCCCCGCGTCGTGCGGGTCCCCGTCGCGTAGGCGTTGCGAAACAGCAGGCCGTCGGCCGCCAGGGCGTCCAGGTTGGGCGTCAATCCTCGCGGGTTGCCGAAGACGCCCAGGTATTTGGCGCTGAGGCTTTCGACGACCAGGATGACCACGTTGTGGCGTTTTTCCGGCCCCGGGTAACTCACCTGGCGGAGGATGCCGCCGGGTGCCGCCTCGATGGGCTGCGAATTTTCCGTTTGCAGCAATCCGCCCAGGCGGCCCAGCATCTTCTGGTCGTTTCGGGCCAGATAGAACGATGGGTAATCAATGGTGTTGTTGCGAAAGGCGGCGAACAGACTGTAGAATCCGTTTTTGGCCACTTCGTTGGCGTATTGATTCCTGCTTATATCGGCCCACGACAGATCCACGAACCACAAAGCCAGGAGGGAGACTGCTGGGAACACCACAGCCCGCTTGAGGCGCTGGCCCCAGGAACTGTTCGAGGTACACACCCGAACATACGCCTTGCGGGTCAGAAGCAAAAGAACCATGGCCGCCCCGAAAAGAATTCCCATGATGACGCCGGCCGGATAGGATTGCCGGATGTTGGCGACCACTTCCTGGGTATAGACCAGATAGTCCACCGCGATGAAGTTGAAGCGGACGCCGAACTCGTCCCAGAACAGCCATTCCGCCGCCGCGTCGAACAGCAGCAGATACAGCGTCAGGAAATACACGCCGACCGAGATCCAGCGGTTCAGCCTCGAGCGGAACCAGCGGTCGGGGATCCAGACGAGCAGCAGCGCCGCCGGCGTGACGATGTAGCACCAGGTGACCAGGTCGAACAGCAGGCCCACCAGATAGATCCTGGCCAGCAGTCCCCACTGGAAATCGATCTGCCCGGCCGAGCGGAGATATAATCCGGTCCGCAGCAGGAAGCTGACCAGCAGGAACACCGCCCCAAACAGGTAGAGCCCCCCGAACCGGCCCTGGACCGTTTGCCCGACGCAGCGATTCCCGCAACTTCTCAGGGCCGCAAACGGTCTGCCGGCGGCCAATCGGGCCAGAAGGGATCTCCCTTGGCCCCGCGGATCCACCCGGCCGGCGGATGGTCCCTTCCCGGCCGTTGGGGCGACAGGGTGTCCCTCGCCCGTCATGTCGGCGGGAACGACCCGCCGAATCAGATGACGGAACTCCGGCGTGTCGTGGCCTTTTTTTGCAGCGCGGCTGTTCATGTTTCGCCGCAGTGTACCGATTCGAACCTGAAGTGAACCTGAAGAGGCGGGGAAAAATAGGAAAAATATTAAAAGGATCAACTCGGAAAAAGTTGGTAAGGAACGGCTCCGCGAATCCGGCGAAATGTTTTCGCCTACGCCTTTCTTTCGCCGCCCCAC
>JAFGFX010000216.1 GCA_016930855.1 Sedimentisphaerales bacterium
TAAAATGTTATTCGTTAGCGTCATAGCGTTGTAGTATTAAATACACACCTTTTGGAGACATATACTCATTCAATGGACCTTCTATGACCGCGCGTTCCGTCGCACCCTCGACAAGCATCAATACCCTACTCATGCCGAGGCCCCCCCTCGAACACATTCTTCTGCCACAGTTCGCCCAGAGAGTACTCTTCCAGCCAGGAGGCAAAATCAGACTCTTCAAGATGCTTGAAGGTGGACGCGCCGGACTCCCTATCAACAACGATCACCTCAGAGGGAGTAAAATGATTCAGCAGTGATGCGGATTGCGTTGAAACAATCAACTGCGTACTTTCGGAAGCTTCTCGCATCAATCCGGCAAGAACGTCAAGAGCAAAAGGGTGCAGTCCTAGTTCCGGTTCATCAATTAGTACCGTTGAGGGAAGCTGTAAAGAAGGCTGCAATAATAATGTTGCCAGGCATATGAAACGAAGGGTGCCGTCGGAAAAATCCCAGGGCTGAAACGGAAACGAACTGCCTCTCTGTCGCCATTCCAGGCGAATGAGTTCGTTCTCCCCCTTCGTTTCCGGCTCCAGCAGAAAATCATCAAAAAAAGGAGCGACAAGTTTTACGGACTCTTTAATTCGTTCGTAACGTTGTGCATGGTTTCGCTGCAAATAAAATAAATACGCCGCAATATTAGATGCCTCAGGATTCAGGATTCTATTATCACGAAGATGCTGTTCTCTACGCATTGGTGCCGTAAAACTTGTATCGTGAAAATGATATACTGACCAACTCGACACCGTTTCGTATACATGAGCTTCAATGGAAGGCCAATCACCCCAAGATGATTTCATGTTTTTGAAATCCGGTAAACGAGATTCATTTTGACCACCCCCTATACAAGTCCACTTATTGTTACCCGTCCAAAGCACTTCTTCGATCTTTACCATCAAGCCTATGGCCGACGGTTCCAGGATGGAACGATACTGATTTTTACCAAAAATTAAATGGGATTTTATTTGTCTTGTTTCATTGGGTCCGTTATAGAAAAAACTGTCCGCCCCTCCTTTTTTGGTTATGAATCCCGTAAGATTTCCCTCAGACATGGCCCGCAACATCCGAAAGAAGTCTATAAAATTACTTTTTCCGGCACCGTTGCAGCCAACAAGAATGTTTAAATTGCCCAAGGGGAATTCTTCTAGTTGGCGGATGGACTTGAAGCCGGATAGTTGAATCTTGTCTAAAGGCCCCTTCATGGTATCCCCTCTATAGCGTGTATAACAAAAGACAACGTAATCGTTTTATTCCCATTCGATAGTGGCCGGCGGCTTGGAGGAGATGTCGTAGACGACGCGGTTGATGCCGCGGATCTCGTTGATGATGCGGTTGGAGACCCGGCCCAGCACCTCGTAGGGGATCGGGTACCAGTCGGCGGTCATGTAATCGCGGGTCTCGACGGCCCGCAGGGCCACGACGTTGTCGTAGCTGCGGTCGTCGCCCATGACGCCCACGGAGCTGACCGGCAGCAGGACGGCAAACGCCTGGCCGATGCCGCGATACAGGCCGGCGGCGGTGATCTCCTCCAGGAAGATCTCGTCGGCGTCGCGCAGCAGATCCAGTCTCTCCCGGGTGACCGCGCCCACCACCCGCACCGCCAGGCCCGGGCCCGGGAACGGATGCCGCCAGACCATACCCTCCGGCAGGCCCAGATGCTCGCCCAGAATCCGCACCTCGTCCTTGAACAGGTTCCGCAGCGGCTCGATCAGTTCAAAGCCCAGTTCCTCCGGAAGTCCTCCGACATTGTGATGAAGCTTGATATTGGCCGCCGGATTGCCGTCCTTGTGGCCGGACTCGATGACGTCGGGGTAGAGCGTGCCCTGGGCGAGATAGCGTGCGCCGCGGATACGATCACTTGCGTCGCGAAAAGCGGCGATGAATTCGTGGCCGATGATCGTTCGCTTCTGTTGAGGATCCGTAACCCCGGCCAGCCGCTCGAGGAAACGGTCGGACCAATCCACCACGCGCAGGTCAAGCTGAAAGTGATCGCGGAAGGTTGACTCGACATGGTCCCGTTCTCCTTTGCGCAACAATCCGTTATCGACGAAAATGCACGCCAGCCGCTCGCCGATCGCCCGGTGCAGCAGCGCCGCGGTGACCGACGAATCCACTCCGCCGCTCAGGCCGCAGATCACCCGGTCGTCGCCGACCCGCTCGCGAATTTTGACGCATTCCTGCTCGATGAAATTGCCCATCCGCCAGTCGCCGCTGCAGCGGCAGATCTCGAACAAAAAGTTGTGGAAGATCTGGCCGCCGCAGGGCGTGTGCGTCACCTCCGGATGGAACTGCACGCCGAAAAACGGCCGCCGCTTGTGCCGCACCACGGCATAGGGACACGTCGGCGTCGAGCCGAGCGACAGGAAATCATCGTTGAGCCGCGTTACCTGGTCGCCGTGGCTCATCCAGACGACCTTCTCGCCCGACAGGTGCGTAAGCAGCCCGGCGGGCTCCCGCAGGTGCAGCTTGGTGGCGCCGTACTCGCGGGCCTGGGCCACGGAGACCTTGGCGCCGAGCAGCTCGCAGCCGATCTGCATGCCGTAGCAGATCCCCAGCACCGGCACGCCCAGATCAAAAATGTTCGGATCGCACCGCGGCGCGTCGTCGGCATACACGCTGGCCGGACCGCCGCTGAGGATCAGGCCTTTCAGATTTTTCCGCTTGAGTTCTTCCACCGGTATATCATAGCGACACAATTCGCTGTAGACATTGTGCTCGCGGACCCGCCGGGCGATCAACTGACCGTACTGGCTGCCGAAATCCAGGATGGCGATCGTCTCGTCTGATTTCATTAATTAAAAGCCTTCGAACATCTACTCTGCGTCAAACACAAGGCCAAAGAAATTCTTAACCACGGATTACACGGATTAATTTCATCTGGATCAACTCGAAAAAAGTTTGTAAGGAACGGCTCCGCGAATCCGGCGAAATGTTTTCGCCTCCGCCTTTCTTTCGCCGCCCCACGGCCCTGGCGGGCTCTTCTGGCGAGGGCGGCGAAAGCGGACTACGGCGAAAACAATACCACCGGGACACATCAGGGATTTCAATAACACAAGCCTCTTCCAACAAAACACATATGAATTAGCGTTACAATACTGCCATCAATGTTTTCTGAAAAGAACCTATAAAGTAAATTGCGTTATTGTACCATTCAATTGGCAGGACGACCGGCTGTATCTGGAATATCTGACTCCTTATCTTCTGTTGGTAAATCTAAAGGTATTTCAAAATTAATCCGACTAACCGTACTGCTGGATGATCCAGTTTTTCCGGTTATTCCTGCTCCTACTGAAAACACTGATATCCCAGCTTTGCCGCCAGTTTCCGTGCTTTCAACAACTGTAACTGCAATATCAAATTCGATATTTCTTCTTGAATCGCCATATGGGACGACTACAGCATTAGTATCATGTGTCTGGGTTTGAAGTTCCAAAACGCTATCGATAATTTGCTTTATTGTTTGTGAAACGAATTCTTTGATATCCATTGTTATCCTTTCGTATTCCCAATTTATAAAAACCAACATTACTCGACCGGGTAGCATAGCTACGCGATGCTTGGCAATGCTTATATCATATTAATTTGCCTAACTCGCTGCGCGGTGCAGGCATGATACATTGATTTATTCTTGGCATGCCGACCGGGAAGGTTCCGCCGGCAGAGCCGATACAGGCTGCTGAACCGGATACCCGCTGCGGCTGACTTGCATTTTCCAGGGCGGCGTTTGGACCAGGCGGACCGGCCAGGCAATCACCTTGCCCACGAAGATCACCGGGCTGGCGGCGAGGCTGATCGCACTGTCGCGATCCCAGGTCTTAAAGTACCCGTCGTTGCTGCCCTTCTTCTCGTAAGGGCCTTCCAGATACAACGCCGGGTGTTTCAGGCCGACCGGTGCATACGACACGGTGCGTTCGGGCCAGTCCCGAGGCGCGACGCCGGCCGACGGTTCGGCCGACTCCAAGACCGTAACCGATTCCAAGGCAGCACCTTCATCGCCGGCGGCGGGAACGGTTGCCTGGTTCTGGCGATTACAGCCGGCGAGCAGTGCCAGCAGGGCGAAAACGGTTGTCAGAATTGTCGTTTTCATGTGCTGTGTTCCTTTCGGACGCCGGGTAAAACCTGCCGTCCCCTCCGCATGCCCGGCCGCTGACTCAAGCTCTCCAACAAAACCTCACAACCTGAATTCTGGATTCCCGCCTTCGCGGGAATGACATGGTTTTGTTTGAGCCCCTTAAACTCGCCCGCCAGTTGACTGAAACTCGCCCGGCCGCCGACGTTTCGGCCGTTCTGTTTGATCCGTTCCGCCCGGGTAATCGCCGGCAGCGCCCCCGCGCGGGTTACTCCATGATCGAATCGGCGGGCAGGGAATGATAATTGGGCGCCTCCTGGGTGATGGCGATGTCGTGGGGGTGGCTCTCCTTGACCGAGGCGGCGGTGACGCGGATGAACTGCGCCTCGGTGCGCAATGCCTCTATGGTTGGAGTGCCGCAATAGCCCATGCCGGCCCGCAGGCCGCCGACCAGTTGATAGACGTATTCCGCCAGCGTGCCCCGATAGGGGACCCGCCCCTCGACGCCCTCCGGGACGAGCTTGCCGAGCTGGCGGGTCTTCTGGCCGTACCGCTCGCCGCCGCCGGTGACCATCGCGCCCAGCGAGCCCATGCCCCGGTACTCCTTGAAGCGCCGGCCCTTGTAGATCACCAGCTTGCCGGGCGACTCGTCCAGGCCGGCAAACAGCGAGCCCAGCATGACCGAGGACGCCCCGGCGGCGATGGCCTTGGTGATGTCGCCGCTGTGCCGGATGCCGCCGTCGGCGATCACGGGAACGTCAAAGGCGTCCGCCTGGCGGGCGGCGTCCATGATGGCGGTGACCTGGGGCACGCCCACGCCGGAGACCACCCGCGTGGTGCAAATGGCGCCCGGGCCGATCCCCACCCGGATGGCGTCGGCGCCGGCCTCGATCAGGTCGCGGGCGCCCCCGGCCGTGGCGACGTTGCCGGCGATGATGTCGATGTCATATTGCTTGCGGATCTGCCGGACCGTCTCGATGACGTTCTGCGAATGGCCGTGGGCCGAATCGACCACGATCAGGTCCACGTCCTTGGCGATCAACTGCTCGACCCGCTCAAAATCGTGCACCCCCACCGAGGCCCCCACCCGCAGCCGGCCGCGGCCGTCCTTGCTGGCGTTGGGAAACTGGTGCATCCGGTCGATGTCCCGCATGGTGATCAGGCCGGCCAGGCTGCCGTCCGGATGGACCAGCAGCATCTTTTCCACCTTGTGCCGGTTCAGGATGGCCTCGGCCTGCTCCAGGGTGGTGTCGGGCGGGCCGGTCACCAGGTTCTCCTTGGTCATCACGGTGTCGATGCTGTGGTCGAAGTCCTCCAGGAATTTCAGGTCCCGCCGGGTGAGAATGCCCACCAGCCTCTGGCCTTCGACAATGGGCACGCCGGAGATGTTCTGCTCCTCCATCAGGAGCCGGGCCCGGCTGACCTTGTCCTTGGGGCCCAGGGTGACCGGGTCCAGGATCACGCCGTTCTCGCTGCGCTTGACCTTGTCGACCTCCCGGACCTGGGCCTCGACGCTCAGGTTCTTGTGCATGATCCCCACGCCGCCCTCCTGCGCCAGGGCGATCGCCAGGGCGGATTCGGTCACCGTGTCCATGGGGGAACTGACTAGCGGGATGTTGATCGAGATGTTGCGGGTCAGCCGGGTTCGCGTGTCCGCCTGGTCGGGCAGGAAATCACTGCGCCGGGGGACCAGCAGGACATCATCAAAGGTGATTCCTTGCGAAACGATTCGTTCGTTCATAAACAACAACCTTCCAACTGGTTGCCAACAAAGAGGTTACGAATCTCTTCCCTTCCAGCTTAATCCGTTAGTCTATCTGGCCGGCCGCCGTCCGTCAAGATGGAAATCGCCGCCGCCGCCGTCTTCCGGCGAATTCCTTTGACAGATCGCTCGAAACCAGGTATCATAAATATGTTAATATGTCCAAGAAGGTATGTCGATAAGTGAAAAATCGATGTGACGACCTTTCTCGAAACCGCATCATGCGGACGATCATCTTGGTTTTGGGGTAACGAATTCGAACAGATACTTATCGCGTCCGATAAAACGAGGCCGTCCAACAAAATGAGGCCAACCGGCCCCCGAGCGAAGGGCCGGGCTGTTCTCGCTCATTGCGTTGGCCGGTAGCGGCCGCGGCGGCGGGAACCGCCCGATCCGGGTCGTCGACCTTCGTTTGCCGGACGCCCGGGAGTACGGGAGAATGCGGAATGTCGGGGCAACCCATTATAGATAGTCCCGGTCTCTATTCCTGAGCCGGCATGACACCAATGACATGTTCCGCCAATGGTTCCATGAAATGATCCGTTTCGGCAATGTGCCGTTACGGTGGAATGTTTTGTATTGGTATTGGTATTGGTATTGGAGGATATGTCATGAACATCAGACGCATTACCCTGGCCTTGGTGGGCCTGTTCCTACTGGCGGGCAGTGGACCGTGGGGCGGGGTGTCCTGGGCCCAGGATATCCCTCCCGGAACCGACCTCTATCGAACCGTGGACGAGACGGCGTACCTGGATTTCGGCCCAACCAGCACCATCGGTCCGATCCCGGCGGACTTTTTCGGTCCCGGCTCCGATCCCTTTGATGGCATCATCGCCCTTCGGAGCAATCCCGTGCCAGACTACTGCGCCCCCGTCGACACCGTCATGGAGCGGCTGGAGACCGCCCCCATGCCGGGACCGTCCCAAATCGCGGTGCAACTAACCCTGCTCAGCCTGAAAAGCACCAGTCCCGTCGAGGTGATGTATATGACGGGGGAAATCCATCTCTATGACGTCTATGTCACGTTGAATCCGGACCAGGTCAGCGCCGGACAGATGACGATCGAGGAAACGGCGGACGGCGGCGGGGGCATGTACGGCTACCACGGCGAACTCGGCGGGATCATGGCGTACCTCCGCCTGCAGTTCGTCGAGGTCTTTCCCACGAAAAAATTCCAGGGCGAGCCGGTCATCTGGGACCTGCCGAATCCGGTTCGGGTGGAGACCCAGAACCTGGAACCCTGGCAGCGGGCTGAACCGGTCGGGACCTGCTATCCCGGCCAGGGGTTCTATCCCGTGCCGGAACAGGAGATCGAACTGCTGCTCGATGCCGGATTGGCCGGCAAGATGAATCTACTGCCCATCGGCCAGCCGGCCACCCGCGTGGACGATTTCTGGGTCATGGTGAATATGTACGGTCAGGTCGTCGAAGGAGGCGGCAGCGGTTTCAATAATGGCGAATGGTACTTCTATGACCAGACCGCCTGGTGGAACGAATGGTTCTATGATCATCCCTTCGACTCGGAACGCAAGAAGGTCATCAAGCTGACCATGAATATCCAGGCCCTAAATCCGGGCGCCATGTCCTTCGTCGAGGTGGTGTACAACTGGTCCACGCCCGAGTGGCCTCCGGGCCAGCCCCAGCCGCCGATACCGCCCCTGCCGGCTCCCGAGGAGGTCTTTATCGCCCGGTCAGAGCCGATCTTTGCCTTTGAGGGGCCGCTGCCCGGTCCCGATACGGAACCGATCCTGGTGGTGGATGAGTTCGAGATCCCGGATTACAACCCGGAATGGATCTCCATCGACGTCCGCGGTATGAATTTCGTCATCACCGACGGCGTGATCACCCATGCCTGCGTGCCCCAGGAGGAGGAAGCGATGCACGAACTGGGCGACGCGCCGGACAGCACCAACAGCCATGGCGTGCCAATGACCGCCTACCCGACACCCGGCCCCATGGCGGTGGCAGCCCGGTACCCGACGGTGTACCAGATCGGCTCGCCGCCGCACGGTCCGATCCATTTCCAGCCCCGCGCCCTGGCCCATCTCGGCAGACGCGTCTCGCTGGAGAATGAAGCGGACATCGGGCCCGACGAAGACGGCGTCAACAACATCGATCCGCCGGCCGATCAGCCCAACCGGGATCGCTACGATGACGGCATACTGAACCTGCCGCTGGTCATGCCGCACTGCCGGCAGAACCAGTTCGAGTATGTGGTGAATGCACCGGCCGCCGCGACGCCGGCCGTGGATCTGTTCGTCAACGTCTGGTGCGACTGGAACCGCAACGGCGACTGGGACGACATCCTGCGCTGTCCCTCGGGACTGATCGCCGACGAATGGGCCGTGCAGGATCAACTGCTGCCGGCCGGGTCCCTCTCGCCCGGCTTGAACGTGATCACCACGCCGCCGTTTACCAGCTGGCACCCCGCCAGCCGCGGCCGGTCCAAGCCGATGTGGCTGCGGATCACGCTTTCGGAGAAGCCCTGGCCGTTCGCCGGGGCCGTCACGCCCAACAGCGGGCTCGGCGGCGCCGGGCCGCCGGAGGGGTATGACTACGGCGAGACCGAGGACTACCGCTTCGTGCCGGTGATCGAGGAGTGCCCGAGCTGCGCCGATTTGAACTGCGACGGGATCGTCAATCTGCCCGACTTCGCGATCTTCGCCGCCCAGTGGCTGCACGCCTGCCCCTAAGGCCGGCCAATTTAGGGCCGGGACGGGTGCCCGGAGGGCAAGCAGGGTTGCGGGCCGGCAAGTGACGATGAGGCCCCAAGGCAGTGTGACTCTGTCAGCGGCCGGTAGAGGGTAGAGGCCGTGCCGTTGACTGCCTACGCTGGCGGCGTCGCCTGCCGGTATTTCTCGGCCGGCGGAGCATGCCAAAGAAAACCAAGTACATCCCGCAGGACGGCCCGGGGCGCCTGCGGGTTTTTTTTCGGGCCGGTCCCGGCGCCGTTTGGGGCCACAATCGGCCGACAATCCCCCCGTTGCACGAGGGTGCGGCGGCGATATAATGGTCTTGATCCGCTTTGGATCCGAAGGGATCCCTCTTGGCGGGCGGACGGTTCCGAGGGCTCAACCGAGACGATACGATGATTCAGCGAATCTGGCAGGGACGCCTGGGGGGTCTTCGCCTGGTATTGATCCTGGCCGTAGCGGCCCTGGTGGGCCTGGGACTGCTTACCATCCATACCAGCGGCTCGGGCCGCGGCCAGGTGGGCTCCAGCCTTTTCGTCCGCAAGCAGATCGTCTGGATCGCCCTGGGGATCCTGGTCTTCATGGCGGTCAACTGCGTCCCCTACCGTCTGCTGGGGCGCTACAGTTACCCGCTCTTCGGACTGTCCCTGATCCTGCTGGTGGTGGTGCTGGCCGGCAAGTACCTGCAACTGATCGGCCTGGTCCCCTCCATCCGCGGGGCCACCCGCTGGATCCGGCTGATCCCCATCGAGAGCGACTCCTCCCTGGTCAACGCCGCGCGGATCCAACCGTCCGAACTGGCCAAACTGACCTATATCCTGGCGCTGGCGTGGTATCTGCGCCACCGGGAGAACTACCGCAGCCTGACGGGCCTGCTGGGGCCGTTCGCCCTGACGTTTCTGCCGATGGTGCTGATCCTGCTGGAACCCGACCTGGGCACGGTGCTGCTGTTTTTGCCCATTCTGTTCGCCGTGCTCTTCAGCGCCGGGGCGCGGGTCAGGCACCTGCTGACGATCATCCTGGCCGCCCTGGCGATCTGCCCGATATTCTACCTGCTGCCCGGCTTCATGAAGGGCTACCAGCGGGAACGGATCGAAGTGCTCTGGAAACAGAACACCGACGATCCCTACTGGCTCAACGGGCCCGGCTACCAGCTGCACCAATCCAAGATCTGCATCGGCTCGGGGGGGGTAACCGGCCAGGGCTGGCAATTGAGCCGGTTCGTGCAGTACCGCCATCCGCCGGACCAGCACAACGATTTCATTTTCGCCATGATCGCCCACCAATGGGGATTCCTGGGCGCCCTGCTGGTGCTGGGATGCTACTTCCTGGTCCTGCTGGGGGCGATGGAGATTGCCTCCAGCCAGCCGGACCCCTTCGGCCGGCTGATCGCCGTCGGCATCGCCGCCCTGCTGGCCGCCCAGATGTTCATCAACATCGGCATGACCATGGGGCTCATGCCCGTGACCGGCATGAACCTGCCCTTCGTCAGCTACGGCGGGTCCAGCCTGCTGGTTAATTTCTTCGCCCTGGGGCTGCTGATCAACGTCGGGCGGCACCGGGCGTACCGGATCACCAAAAAGGCCTTTGAATTCGACGGCGACTGACGCCATGGGCGCCGCCGCCCGGTCGGGCCAAGGGATTCGCCCAAACGATGGGTCGAGGAAACGTCTAACATGCTGTGTTGCCATACGTTGGAAGCGTTTACCTCAATGTGCGCCTGCGCCGGATGAATAGTTACAGTCTGCAAACGTTTATACCCGATGTAAACAACGGAACAGAACCGGCAGGCGCGGAGTGTATGTCCGAAGAACGCCCGGACGGCCAGAAGGGAGATTTGACAGGCCTGGATCCGTTGCGGGCGATATCGCTCCCGCCGGGCTGTCTTGCCTGGGATACCGCCTGGGAGGATCAGGGCGAGGTAAACGCCGCCTTGAATTATAATATATTGCAAAATAAATACTTACGATAGAACGGGCCCTGGCCGCCCGCACAAATCGTATCAGGATCATTTTCATGCCCGAACGAGACCGTCTAAATCGTATCGCGTTTACCAGCTTTTTCCTGGCCGTCAGTCTGTTTGTCTTTTTGAGCCTGATCAGCTTTCACGTGGCCGATTGGCCCAATCCCGACGTCGCCCCCGCCCGGGTCGACCACAATCTCTGCGGCCGGGCCGGGGCCTTCATCGCCTACCATGCCTACTTCTACCTGGGGCCAGGCGCGCTGGTGATGTTGCTGGCCTTCATGGGCTACCTGGTCATCTATTGCCGGGGCAATCCCATCGAGCAGAAGGCCCTGCGGGTTATTGGCGTGATCCTGATCGCCGCGGCGGTCTCCGGCTGCTGGCACCTGATCAGCCCCGGCTCCGAGCAATCGCTCTCCCAGGGCAACGGCGGCGTTCTAGGGATCGCCCTGGGCCACTTTCTCCTGCAAAACACGGCGCTCACCGGGGCCACTCTGATCCTGGCGGCGACCGTGCTGGTCGGTCTGGTGCTGGCGGCGGACAATCTGCTGATGATGATCCCGGCCCTGCTGGCCGGCGGCGCCGAGCGGCTGCGCCATGCCGGGCCGATCATCGGCGAGGTCGGCGCCCGGGCCGGCTCCTGGGGTCAAAGGATCAAGGAACGCCGCCGCTCGGAACTGACACCGGCGATCTCCAGCTCCCAACAGGAGGCGGCCATCCGGGCGGTGACCAGCCTGGACGACGACGAAGACGAGGATGACCTGTTCGCCCCCGCCGCGGACGCCGACCCGCCCGCCAAGAAGGCCCCGAAGGAAAGCGATCCCGAATCGGTCGATGCCGACCGGCAGGAACCCGACGAGTTCACCAGTCCGCGGGAACCGGCCGACGAGGCAGCGTCATCGAAATCCGCCCCCAGCGCCTCGATCGCGGCGGTCACCTCGGCCCTGGCCCGCATGCGGGGCGGCATCGCCCGGTCGGTTGCCCCGCCGGCCGGCGCCGGCCAGGAGGACTACAGCCAATACACCTATCCGCCCGCCGACCTGCTGGACGAGCCCCAGCACAACTTTTCCGCCCTCCAGGAGCGGCTGGTTAGGGAAAAGGCCAAGGTGCTCGAACAGACACTCGCCGATTTCCACATCGAGGCCAAGGTGATCGAGGTGGAGACCGGACCGGTGATCACCATGTTCGAGCTGCAGCTGGCCCCGGGGATCAAGGTGGCCCAGATCTCCAACCTGGCCAACGACCTGGCCCGCTCGCTGGGCGCGGCGGCCGTGCGGGTGGTCGCCCCCATCCCCGGCAAGCACACCATCGGCATCGAGGTGCCCAACAGCGAGAAGGAAAAGGTCCGCGTCAAGGAGCTGCTCCAGCTGGCCGGCGAGAAACCGGGCAAGATGAACATCCCGTTGTTTTTGGGCAAGGACGCCTCCGGCGAGCCGCTGATCGTCGATCTGACCGAGCTGCCGCACCTGCTGATCGCCGGGACGACCGGCTCCGGCAAGAGCGTCTGCATCAACAGCATCATCACCAGCATCATCCTGACCCAGCGGCCGGACATGGTCAAACTGATCCTGGTCGATCCCAAGATGGTGGAGATGAACTCCTTTAGGGACCTGCCCCACCTGATGTGCCCGATCGTCACGGAGATGAAGCGCTCCGAGCAGATCCTCGAATGGCTGACCATCAAGATGGACGAGCGCTACGCCCTGCTGGCCGAGGGCCGCGTCCGGAACATCGCGGGCTACAACCGCCTGAGCGAGCAGCAGATCGTCGAGCGGTTTTCGCCCAGCAACGAGGAGGAAAAGGCCAAGATCCCGCTGCGGCTGCCCTATATCGTGGTCGTGATCGACGAGCTGGCCGATCTGATGATGACCTCGGCCAAAGAGGTCGAGGGCTTCATCATCCGGCTGGCCCAGAAGAGCCGGGCGGTGGGCATCCACATCGTCCTGGCGACCCAGCGGCCGCAGGCCACCGTGGTCACGGGCCTCATTAAGAGCAACCTGCCCAGCCGGATCAGTTTCCGGGTGGCCGCCCGGATGGACAGCCGCATCGTGCTGGACCAGAACGGGGCCGAGGCCCTGCTCGGCCAGGGCGACATGCTGTTCCTCAAGCCGGGCACCAGCGATCTGGTCCGGGCCCAGGGCACGTACCTGAGCGACCAGGAGATCCACCGGCTGGTCAAGTTCCTCCGCCAGGTGGCCCAGGCCCACTTCCATCCGGAGCTGATGCAGTTGAACCAGGTCGACGCGTCGAACATGGAAAAGGACGAGCTCTTCGACGAGGCGGTCCAGGTCATCCTGGAGACCCGGCGGGGCAGCGTCTCGCTGCTGCAGCGGCGGCTGACGATCGGCTACTCGCGGGCCTCGCGACTGGTCGACCAGATGGCGGCGGCGGGCATCGTCGGCGAGTACAAGGGCTCCCAGGCCCGCGAGGTCCTGATCACCATGGACGAGTACGAGCAGATCAAGAAGCAGATGGCCCGGGACGCCGCCGACGGCTACCGCGACCTGCCGGAGACGCCGGAGCGGCCGGCGGCCGGGGCAACGTCGCCGCAGACCGCTGCGGGGTCGGCCGCATCGATCCCGGACGACGGGCTGGACGAAGCGGACGAAGATGAAGAGACGGACGCGGATGAGGTTGAAGAAGAGATCGAGGACGAAGTCGAGGAGGACGTTGAGGAGGAAGAAGAAGACGAGAAGGAGGATGAAGCCGTAGACGAATTAGAAGACGACCAGGGATACGAAGACGAACCGGCAAAACCGCACGAGCCGGCCGCTCCCGAATAAGCCGGCAGCGAGAATCCCATCCAACGATAATCTGTAGTTGCACTTACTGATATTACAGGCGCTGTACGAACCAATAAGGACCTCGGCGCTCGTCTACAAAGCCGACAGTGAAATCCCTTTGCATGTTTGCTGGTCTTGGCATTGGCCCCGCCAGCCCTGGCGATCCCTTCGGTAAGGGCCAAGGCCGCCCCGGTCGAGACGCCGCCGTCGAAAAATCCCAAAATCCCGTCGAAACCCACCCGCCGGAACCAGCGTGCCTATCCGAGCCCCGGCGGGTGTCGCGAAAACGCATCCAAATCGCACTATGCGGGCTACTTGTGGGGGCACGCTTTCAGGCAGAGGAACCAGTCGAGGCATTTGACGTCCTTGCCGGACTGCTCGACCCGCTCCTTCGCCGCGCCGCAGGAACCCGGCGGCGGGACGATCACGTCGTCGCCGAGCTGCCAGTTGGCCGGGGTGGCGATGCCGTGCTCGTCCGAGTGCTGCATCGCGACGAGCAGCCTCTTGACCTCGTCCATGTTCCGGCCGTTGGAAAGCGGGTAGTACAGGATCGCCCGCACGACGGCCTGGGGATCGATGAGAAAAACGGCCCGAACCGCCTGGGTGGTGCTGGCGGCCGGCTGAAGCATGCCGAAGGCCTTCGAGACGCTCATCGTCAGATCGCTGATCACGGGGAAATGCACCTCCACGTCCTTCATGCCCTTGTAGGCGATTTTCTCCTTGATCGTCCGCAGCCAGGCGATGTGACTGTAGGTGCTGTCGATCGAGAGGCCGAGCAGCTCGCAGTTGAGCTTCTTGAACTCGTCCGCCATGGCGGCGAACGTCATGAACTCGGTGGTGCAGACGGGCGTGAAGTCGGCGGGGTGCGAAAAGAAGACGACCCACTTGCCCTTGAAGTCCTCGGGAAACCTGATGGGCCCCTGGGTCGTCTCCGCCTCGAAGGAGGGGGCCTTTTCCCCGATCATCGGCAGTCGTGCGTTTTGCTCATTCATGACATACTCCTTTCTGGATCATTATAGTACATTTGAAACTTTACGTAAGGCGTGCCTTGACGAACGGAACCAGCGAGGGATCGCCAGCGCCGGCACAAAGAACCGAACCACGAACACCCGGACTGTTTTATCCTCACTTGCATTTTATATTTATATTATGTCCAA
>JAFGFX010000217.1 GCA_016930855.1 Sedimentisphaerales bacterium
AATAAGTTTATTCAACAGCCGGGTGCCATGCCCACGCAAACGTGGGTATAGCATCCAGATTAATTCATGTACTTCTTGATCCAATATAATATTGCCCCAATGAGTAATAATATTCCAACGCCAATATATGTCCCACTACCATAAGGCCATAAACACATGAAACCCAATAAGATCAAAGGGTATAAAGATAAAATCAACCAACTGTATTTGTCCAAATACACAGTGTTAACTTTTGCCCGGTAGCCGGTGCCATGTCCACGCTTGCGCGAGGCTGTCCGTTTGTCTCTGGCATCGGCCCAGGAGGTCGATAGCTAGGGCTGCTGCAACTGGTCCTTCCAGAAGGCCAGTTGCTCTTCGAGCTGCTTTTCGCCGGCGGCGCCCGGAATGGCGTAGCCTCGGACCACGTTGGCGGCCGTCAGGGCATCGTAGACGCCCCCCTCCACCTTGTCGCAGGCCTTCTGCAGTTCGGCCAGCGGCAGACCGGCCAGAGTCGTCCCGGCGGCCTCCGCCTGCCGGACCAGCCGGCCGACAATCTGGTGGGCCTGGCGGAAGGGGATGGCCTTGCCCACCAGGTACTCGGCCAGGGCGGTGGCGTCCAGGAAGCCGGCGTCCAGGCCGGCGGCGATCCGCTCGGCGTCAAAGACGGTGTGCTGGACGATCGCGGCGGCCATCTCCAGGCAGGCCTCGATGGTGTCGGCGGCGTCGAAGACCTGCTTCTTGTCCTCCTGCATGTCGCGGTTGTAGGCCAGCGGCAGTCCCTTGAGCATCGTCAGCAGGGCCATCAGGTTGCCGTAGAGCTGGCCGCACTTGCCCCGGATCAACTCGAGCATGTCGGGATTGCGCTTCTGGGGCATCATGCTGCTGCCCGTGCAATAGGCGTCGTCGATAGCGACGAAGCCGAATTCCTGGCTGGCCAGCAGGATCCAATCCTCCGCCAGCCGCGACAGATGCATCCCCGTCAGGGCGCAGGCGAACAGGAACTCCGCGCAGAAATCCCGGTCGCTGACTCCGTCGATGCTGTTGCGGGTCAGGCTGGCGAATCCCAGGATCTCCGCCACCCGCTGGCGGTTCAGCGGCAGGCTGCTGCCGGCCAGGGCGCCGCTGCCCAGGGGGCAGACGTCCACCCGCCGGCAGGCGTCGGCGAACCGCTGGCGGTCCCGCTGGAGCATCTCGGCAAACGCCAGGAGATAGTGCCCGGCCAGCACCGGCTGGGCCCGCTGCAGATGGGTATAGCCCGGCATGACGATCCGGCCTTGCTTGGCCGCCTGCTGGACGAGGGCCTCCTGGAGCACCATGATCCGCTCGATGAGGGTGGCGATGCAGTCCCGCATCCACAGCCGCAGGTCCAGCGAAACCTGGTCGTTGCGGCTGCGGCCGGTATGCAGCTTCTGGCCCGCCGGGCCGATCTTCTCGATGAGCGCCGCCTCGATCGCCATGTGGATGTCCTCGCAGCGGGTATCGAACACAAACCGGCCCGCCTCGATCTGCTCGGAGATCTCGGTGAGACCCTGCTTGATCTGGCGGAACTCCTCCCGCCGGATCAAGCCTTCCTCGCTGAGCATCTGGGCATGGGCGATGCTGCCGACGATGTCATACTTGTACAGCCGGCGGTCCACGCTGAGCGACTCGACAAACGCCACCGCCCGCTCGTCCTGGTCTTGCGTCAACCGGCTCTGCCAACTCTTTTGTTCGTTCATCTTCGTTCCCCGCCGCCGGAGGCCTTCCGCGGCCACGGTCACGGCGACCTCCAAAACTCTTGCAATGCGAAAAACCCTCCCTATAATATATCAATGCCTGATATAGACCACAACCATTTGGATGATGAAAATGCCTCGCCGGCGGCGGAAGCGGTCGTGCAGGCCGCGGCGCGGCTGGATCGCAAGGTCCGCCAGCTCAATCGCGACCTGTCCAGCGTCCGCGAGACCTCCCGGCTGCTGACGGCGCCGCTGGACCTGGCGCAGGTCCTGGAGATCGTCGTCAAGACCGTCGCCCAGGCCATCGGCGCCGATGCCGCGGGCCTGCGCCTGCTGGAGCAGGAGACCGGCGAGCTGGTCCTGAAGGCCACCTGGG
Organism: Sedimentisphaerales bacterium; assembly: GCA_016930855.1. GTDB lineage: Bacteria > Planctomycetota > Phycisphaerae > Sedimentisphaerales > SM23-30 > JAFGFX01. The sequence continues at coordinate 2,071 of JAFGFX010000217.1, forward strand.
GACTCAGCCCGGAGTACATCAAAAAGGGGCCCGTCACCGCCGGCGAGAGCACGCTGAACACCCGGGCCCTCCGGGGAGAGGCCATCGTCGTCAACGACATGCGGACCGATCCGCATTTCCAGCGCTATCGGACGGAGATCGCCCGGGAAGGGCTCGTCAGCAATCTGACGCTGGGCCTGACCTATAAGGACAAGGGGATCGGCACCCTGCGGATCTATCAAAAGCGCCGCCGCCGGTTCAGCCCCTCCGACATCTCCATCGCCCAGACCGTGGCGGCCCAGTCCGCCGCCGCCATTATCAACGCCCGGCTCTACAAGGAAACCCTGGAGGCCGACCGCATGGCCCGCCAGCTCCATCTGGCCGGCGACGTGCAGCGCCATTTGATCCCGCGGACCGCCCCGGCAATCCCCGGCCTGGACCTCGCCGGCCATTACGTTCCCTGCTACGACGTGGGCGGGGATTTTTACGATTATATCCCGCTGCCCAACGGCCACCTGGTGGTGGCCATCGGGGATGTCATGGGCAAGGGGGTGCCGGCCTCCCTGGCGATGGCGTCGCTGCGCTCCAGCCTGCGGGCCTACGCCGAACTGATCGATTCCATCTGCCACTGCGACGCCCCACCGCTCGAGATTCGGCCGAACGAGTCGATGCCCGAGGCGGGGTCCGACGCTCGCTTTACCTTCACCGAACCGGAAACCCAACTCAACGAGCTGGTCCGCCGGGTCAATCAGATGTTCTGCCGGGACATCACCTTCGGCGATTTCGCCACGCTGTTCTGTGCGCGGATCAGTCCCGACCGCCGCCGGTTGACCTACTGCAACTGCGGCCATGAGCCCCCCATCCTGCTGCGGGACGACCGCGCGATCGATCTGGCCGAGGGCGGCATCGTCATCGGCGTGGACAAGGACAGCCGCTATCGCTCCCGCACCATCGAACTGAAACCGCAGGACATGATCGTCATGTACACCGACGGCCTGGCGGACGCCGCCAACTTCCGGCAGGAATATTTCGGCCGCGACCGGATCATCGCCGCCGCCCGGGAATCCCGCGGCCTGACGGCCGACCAGGCCGCCAAGAACATCCTCTGGCTGATGCGCAAATTCACCGGCCTGACCCGGCGCGGCGACGACACGGCGCTGGTGGTCCTCAAGCGAACGGAGTAATCCCCGCCGCAGACGGCGAGGGACGATGGGTACACGACGTTCAAAGGTCGGCAACAGGCAAGTAAACGTTCGTAAATGCCGCCAGAAGCCGCTCAGACGGCCAATCGCCCGGCGGCTGTCTTAGTCTGCCGTCTTGTCGGCGGGGTGACCGGGCGTCTCGGCGCCGGAGTCCTGCTGGCCCTTCACCTCGAAAAAGATGTCCTCCGGACGGGTCAGCTTGCCGGCGATCTTGTCCTCCATCTGCACCCGTAACTGGTAGCGGCCCGGGGCCAACGACGGCAGCGGCAGCGAGGCCAGCACGAAGAAATCCCGCCGCACATGAAAGGACGGGGTGTCCGGAACGTCCTCGGAGATCTGCCGCAGGACGCGGTAGCGGCCGTCGAAAAGGGAAACGTCCATGTGGATGTCGGCGACGTATTTGCCCTCGGCGTCGCGCTTGCTCTGAAAATTCTCCAGGACGCAATACACGTACATCTGGCGGGTTAGGCCGCTTTGCAGATCCGCCGGCGGGATCTCCTGGTACCGGCCGAAACCCTCGACCTGGCTGCAGAGCTTCACGCAGGAGATCACGAAATCCCCCTGCCGGGCCAGGCGGCCGCGGAGATCCTCGAGCAGCTCCAGCATGGGCCCCACCAGCCGCTCGTCCCGGGCGAGAACCTGCTGGGCCTCCTGAGTCCGCTGCTGGACCTGATAGAGAAAATGCAGCGCCAGCATGACCTGCGAGTCCCGGGGATGGGCCGCCAGGAACGTCTCCAGTTCCGAAACCGCCCGTCCCAACGTCGGCGTCAACGACGGGCTCGCCGCCACCGAGACCGCCGGTTGATAGTCCCCCTGCGGATCCGGCAGCGCCGGCGGGGCGACCTGCAAGGCCGCCGCGCCGCTGGCGGTGGTATTGTCCGTCATGGTCCGATCGGCCACCGACGGCGCCGCGGCCGCGCCGCTCGGTCCGCGATCGACGGCGCCCGGCTCGGCTGAAAGGAACGCCGCATTCGCCAGTTCACCATTGCCCTGGTCGGACGGGATCTCGGTCACTTCCACATGGGTCACCCGCAGGGCGTCTCGGCCGGTGCGTTGGGGATAATCGAGATCCGCTCCCGGATCCCGAACCGGGGACATCGAAGGGCTCGGGATCTGGCGATCCGAGGGGACCTGGGGATCGATGCGGGAAATATCCGTCTCCGGCGTCATCGTGACCTGGCCGGTCTGCCCGAAGGCGGACCGCTGGGACCGCGGCGGGTAGGCCGTCCGCCCGGCCGCGCGATACTGCGGCGCCCGGCCCCAGCCGGCCTGGGCCTCGGACGGGGCCGCCTGCCAGCGGGTCGCCGCGGCCGTGCGATAATCCGGATCGTACCGGCCGGAGGGATCCGCCGCGGCGGAAGCATCGTCCGCCGCGGCCGAGTCCGGCGCTGAGCGGTACGACGTTGCCGCCGCCGGGTCCCGCCGCGAGGCGTCGATGATCGTAGGCCTTCGGAACCAATCGCCGCCGGAACAGCCGGCCAAGTTCCAGGCCGCCAGAGCCATGAGAAGACCAAGCCCCCTGCCTGGGCGTTTCCCGTCGCCTCCCTGCACGCTGATACGTTTCATACGATCAAGCCTCCCTGCTTCTCTATCGCAACGCCGAGCGGATACCCCGGTGAACGCGGCTGGATGCCGCGTTGAGCATGTTTGCGGCACCGACCGGATAGCGGCGCCGGTTCGGCTACCGCCATTTGGGCCCGGACAGTTCTGCGGTTTGGGGTCTCGAGCGGCCCCGAATCACCGGCCCCGTCAGGCGACCGAGAGGCGCCGGCGGCAAAAATCCACTATAAAGGTCTCCAGGCCGATCTGCACCGCGCCGCCGCCGGTCTTGGAAAGCCAGTCGATCCGGCTCAATCGGCGCAGACAGCCGGCCAGATCCGCCAGCGACAGCGATCTCACCTGCCGCATAAAGGCCTCCTGCTGGGACCAGACCGGCAAGGCCCGCACAATCTGTTGATCGGTACGGCCCTGTTCCTGCCAGATGCGCCCCTGGTAGAGCCGGCGAAAATGCCAGGCAAAGGCCCCCACCACCTGGAATTGGGCTTGGCGATCCTGGCTCAACATCCGCTGCAACTGCCCCAAGGCCGAGTCCAGGCGGCCCCGGGTCAAGGAATCGATCACCGCAAAGGCGTTGTACTGCCGATTCTGTCCCACCAGCGCCTCGACGGCCTCCGGATCGATCCGGCGGGCGGGCGTGGCCGGATCGGCCAGGTACGCCGCCAGTTTGTCGATCTGGCTGACAAGCATGCCGGCATCGTCCCCGCCCAACTCGATGAGCAGTTCCGCCGCCGCCGCCGGCAACTCCAGCCGATGCGCGTCCTGGGCGTACTGTTTCAGGTACGCCCCCAGCCGGCGGGGACTGATCGGATCGCAGACGATGACGGTGGCGATTTTCTTAGCGAGCCGGGCCAGCCGGGTGTTGCCGGCAAAGCTCTCGGCGACCAGGCACAACACGCCGCTGGCGGACGGTTTGTTCAGGTAGTCCTCCAGACCCTGGCGATAGGTCTGGATAAAGCCATCGGCGTCCTGGACGATCACCAGGCGGCGCTGCGACAGAAACGGCAGCGTGCGCAACTCATCCAGCACATCGGCCAACGCTGCCTGCTCGCCTTCGTATCGGTTCAGCGAGACCTGGGGATCGCCACCGGCCAGCACCTGATCGATAACGGCCTCGACGGCCTGGGCCTTTTGGCGGCGATCCTTGCCGTAGACGACATAGAGCGCCGGAATCTGTTGTGTTTGATCGGCCATGTTGGCTTTGCCCGCCGCGCCGGTGAGATTCTCTGGATATCTATCTGCCGGCGGCGTTGCGGTACCTGTTCCTGCCGGTCAGCCGGCGGCTCCCAGACGAATTGTAGATGCCGGGCGGGAAATATCAAGCCCCCATCCGTCGGCAAAACCGCCGTTTCAATCCTCCTGGCTGTAGGGCCTCTGCGTCTGCTCGAGTTTCTCCATCGCCAGCCGGCGCACCGGGGAGCGTTCGTTGGCCGCCCGCTGCCAGCTTGTCAGCGCCACCTGTTCCTGACCGAGCTGGGCGGCGACGTTGCCGTGCATCAGCCAGGCCTGCCAGTCCCGGCGATCCTGCTCCAGGAGTCGGGTCAGGGTCTGCTGGGCCGGCGCGTACTGCTTCAGGGCGATCTGCGTCTGGGCCAGGCCGAACAGGGCGCTGGACTGGGACGGTTTCAACTGCAGGGACCGCTGGTATTCGACCTGGGCCTGCTGGAAGTGTCCCTGGCGAAACAGGGCGTTGGCCAGGTTCACCCGGGCCGAGACGTTGTCCGGATCGTACATGACGGCCTTGCCGAACGCCTCGGCCGCCTGTTGCCACTCCAGCCTCTGGCTGTACAGATTGCCCCGCTGGAACAACTGCCGGGCCAGGGCGAACCGATCGGATTCGGCCAACCCGGAGATCGCCGCCGCCTCGATGTCCTCCTCGGTCGAAGACGGCGTTCCCTTTGAGACCGGCGGCGGTGACCGAACGCCGTATGTCTCGGACGAACCGGCGGGCGCGTAATCGCCGGCCAGGACGATGATCCCGGACGATTGGCTCTCTTCATTGCCGGCCAGATCCATGATCTGAACCCGGATCTGGATGGTGCCGCCCAGCTGCGGCGGGATCTGCCAGGTATAGCTGCCGCAGGCCGGTTGAGGCTGATCCAACATGATCCAGCGGCCGCCGTCAACCGGCCGGTAATACAGGCGCACCGGCGCGGCCGCCAGGTGGGCATCGAAGCCCGCCCAGCGGATCACCAGTTGTTTCCGCCGGAAATCGGGGATGTCCTGGCGGGGATACTGCAAGATCAGCCGCGGTGTCGTATAGTCGACGAAGATCTCCTGCTGCGGCGCAGGCCGATCCGGATCAGGCGAGCCGTTATCGCCGGACGCCGGCCCCGGAACCTTCACGGAGCGCCGCCCCAGTCGGTCCACGGCAACCACCAGGAACTGGAATATCCCCTCGCCGGGCGCCACGAAACGAATGGGGCTGACACAGTCCTCGTCGTAGTCGTAGAGCTGCCAGGTGCCGCCGCGCTGACGGCAATACCACAATTCCACCCGGGCGGGTCTTTGTCCGGCCGGCATGCTCACCTGGTAATGGACATTCATCGCACACGACCGGATCAGGGTCAGACTGGCAATATCCTGCTCAAGGGTTGTCTGCCGGACAGGCTGGTCCTCATCCGGCCCGGCCGGGCCGGCCTCAGCGGCCCCGGCCGGTGAAAAAGCCAGCCCCAAAAGCAGCAGGCCCAGCGGCCGCAGGATACCAAACGGCGGTGTTTTACGACCCATCCAACGCCCCAAAACCGTGAGACGATCACGAACGAATTTTCTGCCGGGATACACGCAGATCATCCCGGTAAAACATTGTAATTCTTATCGGACCGCTGGCTTATAGGACTTGAAAAACGAAAAGGGAAATCCACCTTCACCGGCCATATATTTCCCTAAATAATTTCCATGAAACAACTTATGTCATTTTTTGCCCGTGATGTCTAACCACCCGCGTCCGCGGGCTTGGGCAGGTATCCCAACAGGCCGCAGGCCAGCCAAATCTGCCGGGCCAGCGGCGCCGCGACGCTGCTGCCGCCGCCGGGATCCTCGACGAGCACCGCCAGGGCCAGCCCCCCGGCCCGCTGGATATCCAGGGCATATCCGGCGAAGACCGAAAACTCCGTGGTGCCGGTCTTGCCGTGTAACAATACCTGATCTTGAGGCCAACTGGGAGGATGGAACGCCCCATGGGCCGTTCCGCCGTATTCATAGATCACCGCCTGCATTCCGGCCTGAACCAGGCGCAGATGGGACGACAGCGGTACCACCGGCCGGCCGGCCGTCGGCGTCTCGGGCTCGGCGATCAACGAGGGGGCGATAGCGACGCCGTCGCGGGCGATGGTGGCCATGCTGTTGGCGATCTGCAGGACACTGCCATCCAGGGCCCCCAGGCCCACACTCATGTACTCGAACTGCCGGGCCGTGGGCGTCTGGCGGCCGATGGGAGCGATATGGCCGGCGGTCTCCCGCAGCGCCCGCCAGGCGCTGCCGTCCGTGATATCCTGGGGCCAGGCCAGGCAGCGCCGGCCGAATCCGGTTTGTTCCAGCCAGTCCTGCACCGCCGCCGGGCCCCACTTGCTTGCAAGCTCGATAAAAAAGTGGTTGCAGCTCTTCTTGATGGCGTCGCGGGGCCCCGTCCATCCGTGCCCGTAGAGATAGCAGACCGAGCTGGGCATGATCACGACCTTGCCGGGCAGGCACTCGTACTGGCTGGACGCATCGATGATCCCCTGCTCCAGGGCGCCCCACAGCATGGTGGGCTTGATGGTCGAGCCCGGCATGTAATTGACGCTGAGGGCCCGGTTCCTCTTGCGGTGGGCCGGATCGGCGCGGCCGTTGATCTCGTTGATCAGGAAGAAATTCTCCGGTTGATAATAGCTGTTCAGATCGAAACCCGGCACGGAAACCAGCGCCCGGATCTGGCCGGTGGGGATATCGACGAGCACCGCCGCCCCGCTATAGGACTGCCGGTGGGGATTTTCCGACTCGAAGACGGCCCGGATCCGCTGCTCGAGTTCGATATCGATCGTCAGGCGAACCTCCCGGCCCATCCGGGCGGGGATCTGGCACAACGTCTGGTGATCGCGATCGAGGCGGATCCAGCCGCGCCGGCCCGCCAGACGGGTTTCAAAGAGATATTCCACGCCCCATTCCCCCTGCCGGTCGCCCAGGCGATACTGGCTCAACGCCTCGTCGTCGGGATCCTGATCCGGCGGGTCGGTGCTGACCTGGTCGGCGGCCACCGGGCGGACCTGGCCGATCAGATGGCAGGCCGCCTGGCCGTAGGGGTAGACACGCTGCTTGCCCGTCTCGATGCTGATCAGGCGCTGGGAGGGGCCCAGACTCAGCCAACTGCCGACCATCCGCTCCTCCACGGTCAAGGCCACGTCCTGGGAGACCTGGGCCAGGACCCGCTGGGGCTGGAGCATCTCCCGCACGTCGCATTCCGGCTGAAAGACCCGTTCGAGCCGATCCGTTTCGCCGGGCACCAGGCGGGCAAAGTCGGCCAGGATCGCCTCGGCGCCGGGCAGGGGGACATAAGGGCGGTTTTGGGATTGATACCATCGCCGGCGGGCCCGCATGGTCCGCAGCACGAAGATGTCCTGATTGATCTGCTCGATCCGTTCCTGGATCTGCCTGACCGGCACGGCGCACAGATCGGCCAATTCCCGCAGCAGCTCGTCGGCCCGGGCCCGCTGGGTGTCCAGCTGCCGCTGCCTCTGGCGGATCTGCTCGGCATCGTCTCCCGCTTGCCGGCGGCACCAGTCCAGATACCGCTGGTCGTAGAGGCGGGTCAGCTTGTAATGCAGGCAGACGTCAAACGTGGCGCGATCGACCGCCAGGAGCCGGCCCCGGCAATCGAGGATCTCACCCCGCACCGTGTCGGTCAGCCGTCCCGGCAGGATCAGTTCGGTTTGGGAGATCTCCAGGTAGCGGCGCCCCTGCAGGATCTGCAGCCAGACGAGCCGGCCGACCAGCACCCCGATCCCCAGCAGCACCAGGGCGGTGATCCAAAGCAGCCTCCGCTGAAACATGTAATCCCTCGTTTGGCCGGTTTACGATTTGGAGGGAGGGGGAACCAAAACGACATCGACCCCCGATTCCAGCGACCAGATCTGTCCGGACGCGTTGCGGGTCGGACGCGTCTGGCAGCCGATCAGGCCGATGGGATTCTGCGGGCGGGGTATCAGGTAAAACAGCACCATATCCATCACCGGAGCGCGTGATTTGAGCAGCTCGATCGTCTCGGGAAATCCGCCCTGGATCCGCTGCGGATCGATCGTGTAGGCCAGCTCCACCCGCGGGCGGCCCTTGCCCTGACAACGGATCAGGATCCCCGCCGGCGGATACTGCTGCTTCTGGATATCCACCAGCACCGGCAGGGCGAACGATTGGTTCAAGACCTGGTTCTTGCCGTCGATCGGCACAAACGCCAGGTAATAATTATCCGGCACCAGCAGGCCGCGGGTTTCCGAGTCCTTCATGTGGAGGGTCTCCTGGAGAACCACATGGAGCTGGCGGTACAGGCCGCCTTGCTGCTGGATCGGTTCGAGTTCCTGGAATTCCTGCTGCTGGCGGATCTCCATGGTGGTGCCGATCGAGGGGATGTGCATCTGGTTCAACGGCTGCTCGTCCGTTCGATCCAGCACGGTCAGGGAAAGGCAGGCATAGGACACCGTCGGGTCGGGCGGGGCGACCAGCGTCGCCGTGGCCGCCGCCGCCGAGGCCATGAATTGGTCCGCCAGCTCCGGCGGGCCGTTCTCTTCCAGCTTGGCCACCGACGGCAGCGCCTCCCAGGCGTATTTCTTGAACTCCAGGTAGCGCGGCGGGACCTCCTTCATGTCGCCGGGCCAGGCAAACAGCAGATCCACCGCCCGCGAGGCGGGCAGGACCCGCCCTTCCTGCAGGCCGGCGCCGTCGATGGCCAGCCAGCCGGGCAGGAGCACCCCCAGCGGATATCGTACGATGCCGGCCTGTTTGGGTTGTTGGGCATCGAAGCCCAGCAGCCGGACATTGCCCAGGGCGAAGCGAATCTTGCCGTCCGGGTCGCCGGCGCCCTCGTACTTCTCCCGGCTGCCGGCCTGGATCGTGAAACGCACCGCCAGAAAGGTCTCGCCCGGCTCCGGCGCCAGCGGCTGACCGGTGCGGTTGTTCCAGAGGGTGTCCTTGATCAGCCAGGCGCGGTTCAACTGGATCGCATCGGGCGCGGCCTCCAGGCGGCTGTAGGGGTCCAGCTCCAGGCGGTCCAGATACAACTCGGCGAGCAGGTCCGGATGCCGCCGGTTCAGCGGCCTGGCGCCGGCGAAACCGTAGCGGCTGGCCTGCTGGGCCATGCCCACGACAAAGCCGTCGGCGTGGGGAAACAGATTGCTGCGTTCTGTCAGATCCCCCTCGGCGAGCTTCGGGAAGCGATCGAAGCCGATCAGGACCGGCGGGGTATTGATCATCTGAAAGCCCAGGGCGACCACCCCCGCGATCGTCAGGCCGCAAATCAATCCGAAAACCGTCGAGCCGATCCGATCCACCAGCAGGGTGAACCTCATGTTCCCCCTGATCAGGCGATCCGCCAGGATCCGCAGGACCAGCAGGATGATACAGAACAATCCCATCAGACTGACGGCGGCGCCGCCGTAGGGCGCCAGCCCCTTGCCGTCCAGGAACAGCCCCAGCGGCTCATAATAATTGAAGGCGATCAGCGCGGCGACCAGGCTCAAGACGGCCATGATCACGGAGCTGAACAATCCCTGGGTGAACACCAGATAAAAGGCGATTCCGCCCACGATCAAACACACGATCAAGCTGGTCAGCATCGTACTCTCCCAAGATCCCTCGTAACTTCGCCGGCGCCGGCCGGATCGGCCCTCTTTGGCCGCCGTCAACTCCCGCGCCCCGCGGCCGGGTGCGTCAATCCCCTCCGGCCGCCATCCGCTCCGGGTCCGATCAGCCGGGTTCGCCGGCGGCCTCCGCCGGCTTGCGGTCGTTCGTTTTGGCCGACGACTCGGCGGTGACCCGCAGCACCTCCTGGATGCTGGTGGTCCCGTCGATCACCTTGCGCAGGGCCTCCTCCTGCAGGTAGAGCATCTTGTCCTTGCGGCACTGGGCCCGCATGGCGTTGATCGGGGCGTTCTCCCGGATCAGCTTGCGCAGGCTGTCGGAAATATAGAGAAATTCAAAGACCGCCATCCGGCCGAAATACCCGGTCCCCTGGCAGCGCTCACAGACAATGGGCTTGCCGCCCTTGCCGTATTCGATCTCGCCCGGCCGGAAGAACTGCTTGATCTTGTCCGCGGGGAGATTCAGTTTTTTCAGCAAGGCGGCATCCGGCTGATAGGCCACCTTGCAGTCGGGGCAGAGCCGGCGCATCAGGCGCTGGCTGAGAACCCCCAGCAGCGTCTTGGAGACCCGGCGATTGTCATCGACCATCTTCAGCCAGGCCTGCAGGCCGTGGAAGGTGCTGGGCGCCTGGATGCCGAAATAGAGTTTTTTGCCCTCCCGAATCGCCTGGGTGCCCACCTTGGCCATGTCCGGATCGTCGCAGAAGCTGACCATGACCACGTCCGGGTCGGAGCGCAGGATGCTCTGCAGCTGGCGGGCCCCGTTTTTCGTCCCCTCGGACGCCGGCACGATGTGCTGGGTGATGTTGTCCAGGTCCGTCAGGGCCTTCAGCTCCAGCGTATGCACGTTCTGGATGAAGGCGTCGTGGCAGCGCACCAGGCTGTACAGCGTGGTGGTTTGGCCCACGCCCCGGGAACCGCACACCAGAAAGATGCCCTGGGGCTGCTTGCAGACCGTCTTGATGAGTTCCAACTGGTTGGGGTTGAATCCCAGGACGTCGATGCTCATGGTCTTCTGCTCTTCGATGCGCTGCAACACCATCTGCTCGCCCCGGGTGCTGCCGGCGGTCCGGATGCTCCAATCGATCCGTGCCTTCTCGATTAGGAGGGAAAAATGCCCCTTTTGGGGCTTGCGGCGGTCTTCCACGTCGAGGCCGCCGGCCGCCTTGAGATAGGCGATCGCCGCGTCGATATCCAGCCGTTCCCGCTGGTCGGCGTTGCCGGAGACCCCGTCGATGACAAATCGAAGCTGATACTGCTCGCCGGTCGGGCTGATCTCCGCCAGGCTCACCCGGCGGGTCGTCAGATCGAACAGGAGGTCCTCGGCGGTGACGAAGCCGGGATATTCCGCATCCTGCCGCGTGGGGATCGGCAGCATATTGTTATGGGAGGAGATAAACATCAGCCGGGCCTTGATCTGCTTTTTGCCCTCCCGCGAGAGCAGCATGCGGATGTGTTCCGGGGTCAGGATCTTGCGTTCCCGGGAGACCAGCGTGTTGCGGTGCACGATATAGACAATGCTGACCGTTGACCAGACCACCAGAAACAACAAAAAAACGACCAAAAACGGCGCCGGCAGCAGAAACCACATGAGGATCGCAAACAAACCCGATCCCAGATAAATATTGTTCCAGAACTGCTGCTTCGTCCGGACGGCCACCGCGTCCTTGTCGAGCCACTGGCCGACCCAGGCCCACAGGCCGAACAGAAGGATGAAGAGCACGACCTTCCAGATCGCTATGTATCCGCCCAAGGGGACCGACTCGCCCAGAATCTCCACAACCATCTAATTCTCCGAAAGTTACTCAAACTGACCGATAGTGGCGGGAATGCCCGGCGGTCATACCGTAAATAATTGTCTTTGAATGACTTACAAACAAATCGAGCGATGTCGCCGCCCGTCTCGACTCTTCTGTTAGTTTATCTAACAGCGATGAGCCACGGCAATCTAAGCGTAAGTCGGTCACTATGAGAAAGTTAAACAACTCTCTGTCCGCTCCCTGCCGAGTTTCACTGCCCTTTTTGAACTCCATGACCCTGTATTATAATCAAATCGGAGCCGTCCGCCACCCCCTAATTTGCCGGGCAGGACACGGTGGCATCCGAAAATCAGCGGCCCATGACTCCCCGCGGCCGAATTGGGCCGTCCGGCCCACCGACACGCGGTACTGACCCCGCCGGCGGTCCGAACCGCCAGGAATCACCGTGCTGGCAGGGATAACGGATGGCGCGGGCACCGGGGGGGATCGTTGCCGGGATGACTCCGGGGCCCCGGCGCATCGGCGGTCCGCCCCGGCAGTTTCGACCTCGTTGGCTCCGGCCGCAACTTCGGCCCCATCCGGAGCCGCCGCCGGGACCAGACGGCCTAGCCGATGATCCCGCCGCTGGTGGAGCGGATTCCCTTGAGGGCCATCTTGAGCTCCTCGGCGTTGGGCGCGTAATTGTAGGCGGTCTTCAAATCGATGTAGTCCTTCTCCACCAGCCGCCGCAGCGATTCGGTATAATCGACCATTCCTTCGCCGTACGAGGATTTGATCACGGTGGGCAGCTCCACCTCGCGGCCGTCGGCGATCAGCTTGCGGGTCGGGGCGTTGGCGATCATGATCTCCACCGCGGGGACCCGCTTGGGCTCGTCCACCACCGTTGGCAGCAGCCGCTGGGAGATGATCCCCTTGAGATTGCCGACGATCGCCTGGCGAATCATGTGCCGCTCGATCTGCGGGGTCAAATCCAGGATGCGGGTCACGGTCTGGTAGGCGTCCGTGCTGTGCAGGGTTCCGAAGACCAGGTGCCCGGTCTCCGCCGCCCGCAGGCCGGCCGTCAGCGTCTCGTAATCCCGCATCTCCCCGATGAGCACCACGTCGGGATCCTCCCGCATGAGGCTGCGCAGGGCGTCCTCGTAATCGACCACGTCGACGCCGATCTCGCGCTGACTGATCAGGGCCTTGTCGTCCTGGAAGATGAATTCGATCGGATCCTCGATCGTGATGATATGGCAGGAACGGTTGCGATTGATATGATCCAGCATGGAGGCGATCGTGGTGCTTTTGCCGCAGCCGGTCACGCCGGTGACCAGGACCAGGCCCTGATGGATCTCGGCGATCTTCTGCACGCTGGCCGGGAGGTTCAGGCTCTCAAACGCCGGGACCTTGCTGCTGACCCGCCGGGCCGCCAGGGCCACGTTGCCCCGGGTGCGATAGACGTTCACGCGAAACCGGTCGGTCCCCCCCATGTCATAGGCGAAGTCCAACGCGCCGTTTTCCAGGAAAAATGCCTTCTGCTCCGGGCTTAAAATCTCGAAAATCAACTGCTCGAGTTTTTCCTCCGAGACCGGTTCCCCGGTCGTCTGCCGCAGGCCGCCGCTGACCCGCATCCGGGGCAACAGGCCCCCCTTCAAATGCAAATCGGAGGCCTGGATCTTGATCGCCGCCTTGAAATATCGGTCGATCTCGGCCGGCTTGTCCAACGCCAGTCGTTTGGTCAACGGTTGCTTGCCCAACGGGTCGTACTCCTTCTGCCTGAACTCTTGCTGCAACACAAACAGGGTAACCATAACAGGTTCGGCGAAAAATGGCCAGCCTTATCTGCCAGCACCGCCGGGCGGCGGCAAGGGCACCCCCGGCAACAATAAACCTAAATTATTGGAACATAAATACATATAGCCGCTTGCCCCGCCGAAAGATCCCGAAAAACCTCCCCGGGCGAAGGCGGGGGCCCGGCCGACGAAAAATAAATTATTGTTTTCCCTGTAACGCCCGGTGCGGCTTACCGCCTCCTTACTACATACAAAAGAGGGTGCTTTGTACCTCCGGCGTTATCAAAAACGCCACCCTCGGTCGCCGCGACGAAACGAACGGGGCGAAACGAACGGGACGAAACGAA